>JBGALP010000016.1:0-37160 GCA_044223805.1 Agriterribacter sp. | reverse complement strand
CATTAAAAAGAACAGCCGAAAGAAGACCTGATATTCTTGAGGAATAATTTTGCAGCATACAACACCTGCTACATTACACTTAAACAAACCGTACCTGTATTTATAGGTTGCTTTACTGCCTGGGTTTACTCTAATGGTGAATTAGTAAATCGTACGCTATCTACCACCTCACAAAAAACCACATCTTTCGGATGTGGTTAATAATTTGAAATCATGTCAGAGGTTAATAGGTTCTTAATAGCTAAGGATACTGACGGACTTCTGGTTCTTAAGGTTTGGCATGCTGTTTTTCAACGGCATCGGATAAGTTTTTCAGGATATGTGATAACGCTTTTCGGTAGGATTGGATAATAGTGGATATGGTTTAGGTTTGGCTTTACAAGGATTTAGAAAGTTGTTGATCAGTGGATATTGGCTTTTGGTTTTCGGTGGATTGGTATTGGCTTTGATTGCTATACAAAGATGTAAAACATTGTTTAGCCATGGAAGTTAATTCGGCAGGAAGTATGAATGCTTCGACCTACGGAAAGAAATCAGCGATTAATAAAAAGGCGGAGTCTTATACAAACGTACAATTGATGTATGCTAAAGCAAACAAACTTATAGAGCGGAAGAGAAGAAGCATATGATCAGATAATATTAATCTTTTGCATTACACCAGACTTGTGCGTTTTACTGATAGGGATCATATTGCCATTAATGAACAGTACATTTTCCTGTATGTCGTTTATTTTGGTAAAGTTTACGATATACGAACGGTGTACCTTCATGAAAACCTGTGGGTTTACTTTGGTTTCCAGGTTCTTTATGGTATTGTGTGTAATGTATTTTTTGGCAGGCGTAATAAACTTTACATAGTCCCCCATACTTTCAATAAATAATATATCATCGTTGTGCAAACGGATAAGCTTGCCATCTGATTTTATAAACAGGTGATCCTGATCGGAGTTGCCATTCTGTTGCTCGGTTTTCTTACTCACTTTTTGTACTGCTTCAAGAAAACGCTGGTAAGTAAAAGGCTTTTTCAGATAGTCGGTAACATTATACTGAAATGCGCTGTACGCATACTCTGTTTTAGAAGTGGTTAGTATTACCTGTGGAGTATATACCAATTGATCCAGCAACTCAAATCCGCTGGCACCAGGCATTTCAACATCAAGAAAAATCAGGTCAACTACATTATCTTTCAAAAAATGCATGGCATCTTCCGCGTTAAGGAAGTGCTGTACTACGTCAACCACGCCACATTTCTCACAAAACTTTTTGAGAAATTCGGCTGCTACCTGCAGGTCTTCAACGATAATGCTCTGATATTTCATAGATATTGGGTATTGTATTGTTTCAAACGCTTTACTTCTTTATCGGCTTTCTGTAAAGATTGTTGCGTAATGATAATGATATTTTGAAACCGGCTTTCAATTTCGGAGGGCGAACCAGCTGCTAAACATTCCTGTTCAAAGGCGGCGAATTCTTCCGATACTTCACTCATCCCAATATAACCGAACAATGGTTTCATTTTATGGATCACTTTCTTCAAGCCTGGCAAATCACCATCATGAAACTTTGTTCCGGCAAGTGCTATTTCACTGCGTAGCTGTTGGCCTGATGATTCAAAAATCAACTCGGCCTGCTGCAGATCATCTCCATATAATTCCGCCAAAAAAGCTGTGTCCAGCTCTGGTGAAAATGCGAATATTATTTTCTGTTCTTCGTTATACATATCACAATTTGTAATAAGCAATCACGTTTATCCTTATTGTTGATCAGTTTTTTCTATGTGACCAAACCACCATCCAGGTTATGAAAACGAACGTCTTAGACAAATTAGTATCTTTTTGCTACAGTATTTTAAACGGCGGCATTGATCCTAATAAAAGTCATGAAGAAAATAAGAACGTACAAAGGCTTATTATTTTCATATTCTTTGGTATAGGTGTAAACCTGATTTCGGTGGTATTAAACTGCCTGCACGAGCTATATATAAGTGTTTCCCTGAATCTTACTTCTATACTATTACTTAGCGTAAGCTACTTTTTAAATAAGGATGGAAAACATTTGTTTGCCAAAGCGCTGGGTATAATTACTATTAATCTTTACCTGTTTGCTATAAGTTATGCCGAAGGGCTGAAAGCCGGAGAGCATATGTATTATTTTCCTTTTTTGCTGGCTTTGATATTCGTAATTGACATCAGAAGAAACTACGAAGAGCTGATAATGACATCTATCGCTACGTTTATTACCGCCGCATTAATATTTATTCTGGCGCCTTATGTAAGCACCGTGCAAACTATAAGCATGGAGCAGTATAGTGGTTTGTTCAGTTCTAATCTTAGCCTTTCATTAGTTATTACGGCTTTTTTTACTTATTATATTTTAAAAACACTGGAGCGAAACGAAGACAAAATTCTTGATGAAAAAAGGTTTAAGGATACCATGTATGATACGTCATTGGATGGTGTATTTATAGTTGACCTTAACAGCTTGCTGATAACTGATTGCAATAAAAGAGCAATAGAAATATTTGGATGTTCAAAGAAGGAAGATATTTTGTTTACTGCTGCCAAAGCCTTACTCGGCGATAAAATGCAGGAGCATATATTGGTACAGGGAAAGCAATATTATACCAAAAAATCTCCATGGTATGGCAATATGGATTTTTTCAGAAAAGATAATACGCCGTTTTTTGCTTACGTAAATATTGTGCCATTCTCCCACAGCGAAATCAATTATTGTAAAATCAGTATTCTTGACATAACTGAAATTAAAATAGCGGAATTCGAAATTTTAAAGGCAAAAGAAAAAGCGGAAAAAGCGGCACAGGTAAAATCGCGGTTTTTGTCCAATATGAGTCATGAACTGCGAACGCCATTAAATGCCATTATAGGTACCACCAATATTATTTTACAGGAAGAATATCTTCCTGCTCAGCGGCAGAGTTTTGAAGTATTAAAACATTCTTCGGAACACATGATGCAACTGGTAAGTGATATACTCGACTTCAGCAAAATTGAAGCTGGTAAAATGGTTTTGGAAAATGTTCCGTTTAACCTGAAGGCATTTTTACAAAAAGTTATCGGTTCTTTTACCGCTCCTATCAGCGCAAAAAATCTTGAACTTAAAATAGATGTTGACGGTAATGCAGATATGGAAATTTATGGTGACGAAACAAGATTGAACCAGGTGATGAATAACCTTATTGCAAACGCTATTAAATTCACTGAAAAAGGAAGCATAGCAGTTGAAGTAAAGTTGCAGCACAAGAAAAGCCATAGTGCGGATATATACTTTGCCATTAAGGACACAGGAATAGGTATACCCGCAAATAAAATGCGACAGATTTTTGAAAGTTTTACCCAGGCAGATATTGAAACAACAAGGAAGTTTGGTGGTACGGGATTGGGACTTGCGATTAGTAAAAAAATTGTGGAACAGATGGGCGGTACGCTTAACGCAGAAAGTGCGCTTAATGCCGGCAGTACTTTTTCTTTCACGCTCAATTTCAAATTTACCAAGCAGCAGAAATCATATGTAGATGAAGACAGGATAAAAAATCTTGCAGGTCTTGATGGTGTAACCGTACTGTTGGCAGAAGACAACCCAATCAATATGATTGTGGCAAAGAAGTTTCTGCAGAAATGGAACATCTCAGTAATTGAAGCAGAAAATGGAGTAATAGCCGTTGACCTTTTTTATAAGAACAAACCAGACATTCTATTAATTGACCTCGAAATGCCTGAAATGGATGGCGCTCAAACAGTGGAAGCCATCCGCAAAACACACAAGGATATTCCCATTATTGCATTCACAGCAGCCACATACGAAAACATCAGGGAAGATTTACTGAGCAAAGGTTTTAACGATTATGTTCCTAAACCTTTTAAACCAGAAGAATTACACAAAAAAATAATGCAGTATACTTCGGGGCTTAACCAGCACAGGCAAGCTTCGTAATAAAAAGCGTAAAACCATTGCCGGCTTTACGCTTTTCATAATTACATTTAATTAGTGCTTTAATTTGTTGGTACCTGCTGCAGTTCCTTTGTATCTACTGTTTTATTAACTTCCAGCTTGGTTGTAGTTGCTTTTATTTCGCCCATCATAGGGTTTGAAATTACAGCAGTATAAGGGAAAACAAATCCTTCAGGTGTTTTTTTGTAATCAGAAAATGTAGTTACAATTTCAACCTGCTGCCCCATAGCATCTGTCTTCATTGAACTGCGCACGAGATAACTGGTAGCTACATCAATAAAGAAAAAGCTATCAGCAGAATCCTTTGAAAGTTTTATTTTATAAGCAGGCTTGCCATCTATATCTTCTTTTCCTTCCACGTTTACTTTATAACCTTTTTCTTTAAAAGATCCGAATTCACCACCAGGAGTTAAAACAGCAGCATATCCTTTTACAGCAGTTCCCGGAAGCGGTTGAGGTGTGGATGCACCTGCCAAAGGATTAATTGTCCAGCCGCTATCTTTTCCTACGAACGTCACAATCTTTTGTCCCTGTACTTCTACCTCTTGCCTCATCGCTTCATTAAATACGATCCACATTTTTGAAGGAACCTGCATCGTCATAATTTCCATAGTAGTTTCCTGGTACATATTTTTTAATGTAGCCAGTTTTGCCTTACCACCCAGCGCATCAAAATATTTTTTTTGCAACTCCTCCACAGTTTGCGCCTGTACAAAATATATGCTTAGGGTAGTCACCAGGGTTAGCGTAATTACTTTTAAACTTTTCATTATAATTTGTTTTATTAATGGTCAAAAATAGGCTTTTCCGGCTATTTCCATTTTCCTTTCATCCATTAACCTCTTAATTATACATCTTTGTAAAACATTAGTAATTAACATGCAAATAAAAGGCAGGCTAGTAGATATAACCGGCGAAAGAATATACCCAGCCACCGTAACAATAAAAGAAGGCAAAATTTACGCTGTTGTTGAAGAAGAAAATAATGAAACCGATGGGGAATTGCCTTATCTGTTGCCGGGTTTTATTGATGCGCATGTGCATATAGAAAGTTCCATGCTCATTCCTTCGCAGTTTGCGCGTATTGCTGTGGTGCATGGTACTGTTGCAACCATCAGCGATCCACATGAAATAGCCAATGTGTGTGGAACCGCGGGGGTGGAATACATGATTGAGGATGGAAAAAAAGTGCCGTTCAGATTTTATTTTGGCGCACCGAGCTGTGTACCCGCTACAACATTTGAAACTGCCGGAGCTATACTAAACGTTCAGGATGTAGAGAGGTTACTTCTGAAAAAAGAAATAAAGTATCTGAGCGAGATGATGAATTTTCCTGGTGTGTTGATGAAAGATCCCGAAGTAATGGCCAAAATAGCTGCTGCTCATAAACATAACAAACCTGTTGATGGGCATGCACCGGGCTTGAAGAGGTGAGCAGGCCAAAGCTTATATAGCCGCAGTATTTCAACAGATCACGAATGCTTTACCAAAGAAGAAGCGCTGGATAAGCTGCAGTATGGCATGCATATACTTATACGGGAGGGAAGCGCTGCTAAAAACTTTGAAGCGCTGATTGAGTTACTGAATGATTATCCTGAGAAAATAATGTTTTGCAGCGATGATAAACATCCAGACAGCCTGGTAGAAGGTCATATAAACGTATTGTGCGCAAGAGCGGTGGAAAAAGGGATAGATATTTTTAAAGTATTAAGAGCAGCTTGTATTAATCCTGCGCTGCATTATAAACTGGAGACAGGATTATTGCAGCCGGGAGATGCGGTGATTTTATTGTTGTAAAAGACCTCATTCATTTTAATGTATTACAAACATATGTTGGCGGTATGCTTGTAGCTCAAAATGGTAAATGCCTTATTGAATTACCAGCCACAAACATCCAGCAACACATCAATAACTTTTGTTGTAATTATAAAAAATCCGATGATTTCTCTGCGCCGTATGCGATTGCGATGACTACTAATGCTCCCGTTATTGAGGCGTTAGATGGTCAACTTATTACCAACAAAATACAACGCATTTGGGGCAACAACACTATAAATATTGAGGAAGATATTTTAAAGATAGCAGTGGTGAACCGCTATGCTGATGCACCTGTGGCTATTGCTTATATTAAAAACTTTGGATTAAAGAAGGGTGCTATCGCGTCTTCAGTTGCACATGACAGCCACAATATTATTGCGGTAGGTACCAGCGATGAAGCTATCTGCAAGGCTGTAAATAAAATTATTGAACACAAAGGAGGCGTAAGCTTATTTGCACATGAAAAAGCTATGATATTGCCGCTGCCTGTAGCCGGATTGATGAGTGATGAAGACGGGTACATAGTGGCGGAAAAATACGCGGCTATTGACAAAGCTGCTAAAGACCTTGGATCTTCTTTATCTGCTCCTTACATGACATTATCTTTTATGGCACTGCTGGTAATACCTCACCTTAAGCTAAGCGACAAAGGCTTGTTTGATGGAGATAGTTTTCAACTTTTGTAATACCGCTACTTTTTCTCTGCAAAAAATGTATGGAAATAAGGAATCGTTTCAATGCCCTTATAAAAATTGAACAGGTCAAATTTTTCGTTGGGTGAATGCAGGTTATCACTATCTAGCCCAAAACCCATGAAAATTACTTTAATACCCAACTCCTTTTCAAACAACGAGCAGATAGGAATACTGCCTCCCCCGCGAACAGGTATGGGCGCTTTGCCAAAAGTAGTTTCAATCGCCTTAGCCGCGGCTTTATATCCTGGAGAATCAATCGGCGTCATATAAGGTTCACCTCCATGATGCACTTCTGCCTTTACCGTAACGCCTGCCGGCGCTATACTGCGGAAGTAATGTAATAATTTTTCAGTGATAGCGTCGGAAGACTGATTAGGTACCAGCCTCGCGGATATTTTTGCAAATGCTTTTGATGGCAGTACCGTTTTTGCACCTTCACCGGTATATCCACCCCAAATACCATTCAGCTCCAATGTAGGTCTTATGCCAGTGCGTTCATTCGTTGAATATCCCTTTTCTCCCCACAATGCATCTACACCAAGATCTTTTTTATATGCAGATTCGTCAAAAGGCGCTTTTGCCATTAAAGCTCTTTCCTCTTTTGTAGCCTCTACCACCTCATCATAAAAGCCTGGAATAGTAATATGATTATTTTCATCGTGGCAGGATGCAATCATTTTTGCCAGCATCGTAACCGGATTAGCCACAGCGCCGCCATATACACCACTATGCAAATCACGATTAGGTCCTGTTACTTCAATTTCTATATACGATAACCCGCGAACACCAATATCAATAGAAGGTGTATCCATGCTTAACATAGCGGTATCGCTTATCAATATTACATCTGCTTTCAAAAGCGCAGTATTTGCAGCTACAAATTTTGCCAGGTTAGGTGAACCGATCTCTTCTTCACCTTCAATAATAAATTTAATATTGGTAGAAAGCGTATTTGTTTTCACCAGTGTTTCCAGCGCTTTTACATGCATGTAAAACTGTCCCTTATCATCACAGGAGCCACGCGCAAAAATTTTTCCATCTTTTATAACAGGTTCAAATGGTCCGCTGTTCCAAAGGCTAAGCGGGTCTGCAGGCTGCACATCATAGTGACCATATACCAGTACGGTTGGTTTTGAAGGATCAATTATTTTTTCCGCATACACAACAGGATGTCCATCTGTTGGATATAACTCAGCCTTATCTGCGCCGGCTTCCAGCAATTTAGCTTTTACGGCTTCAGCACATTTTATCATGTATTCTTTGTGCTCACTCTTGGCGCTTATAGATGGAATGCGAAGAAGGTCTAATAATTCATTTAAAAAACGGTCTTTGTTAGCAGTTTGATATTCTTTCCACACTTGCATGATAAAAAATTTTCGGATGAAAAATTAAGGAAACGAAAATAGGTAGTTTTTTTAACAGCATTGGCAATGTAATCATTCATAACAAAAATAACTGTTGTGTTATTTTATATTTTCTTTATGATCTTCTCTGTTTTTATGAATCCATAGCTTGTATATTTGCCCCGGTGATCAATCATCTATCAGCCTTTGTTAGTCCAACCATTTTCTATTCCGGTAGGCTCTGACAAAGGCTGAGACAATTATATACTTACCAGATTAAGAATTAAACCTCTACAGTAGCAGTTGTCTCTTGTTTCTTTTTAGACATTAGTTTTTTAACAACAGGACTTATCTTTTTAAACAGTCTGTAATAGAATTCTTTATTAAAAAGCTGTGAATCGTGCATGGCTTTGTAGGTAAGAAAAAAGCCAATCGGCAATAAAACAAAAGTAGAGAGCCACATGCCTGTAAAAGCAGAAGTAGTGCCATTACGCACAAATTTTTCTCCAAACATATTCAACAGGTGAAACACCAAAAAGAAAACAACAGCTATAACCAATGGCATACCCAAACCACCTTTTCTTATAATAGAGCCCAATGGTGCACCTATCAAAAAAAGTACAATACATGCAAAGGATAAAGCAAATTTTCTGTGCCATTCAATCTGGTGATAGCGCAGGTCTCTTTCTCTTAATTTGGCGTCTTCTGAAATAAGATCAATACCATTTTTTTCACTGCTTACTTTATCAATTGCCCGGCTTAATACCTGCTTAACGGCAGAATCAGGTAATAGTTGCTCATAGCCATACTTCGGCGGAAACTGCAAGGCTTTGGCTACAGCATTGCTTCTTTGATTATACCTCGTTTCTTCACGTGGAATGGTTATGCCGACCCGCGGAGTTATATTAATAGAAGAAGGAGAAATCTTTTGTTCTACTCCTGGCTTTGAGGGTGGATTGATCTTATTCCGTACAAAATAATAATTTATCCCAACCTCTTTATCCAGCCGTTGTTGAATATTCTCGCCCGCCGACTTTTTTAAAGAATCAATAGCTTTATTCAGTTGCTTTACATTTAACATCCTGAAGTTGTCTTTGAACATGCTGTCAGGAGTCTTCATCATCGCAAATGAACTCAGATCAAATACTTTTTTATAATCTTTAAAACCTAATCTTATATAATCGGTATTAATAGAATAAGAAGGTCCTCTTTCTTCGTTGCGCCAACCATTCTGAAGATAAAATTCTAAAAATCTTTTATCGGGACTAATACTCATTTTACCATGCTCAGCCACAATAATATTGTCCTGTAAACTGTAATTTCTTTCAAAGATTAGTACATTATGTATGGTGGTATTGTCTTTTTCCTTCTTCCCAATTTTTATGGTGTAGCCATCAAACTCTTTAAAAAAAACACCTTCTTTCAGGTTAAAAGCGGGCTTGGCAACGGTAATGTCATAGAGCAATGTTTGAAACTTAAGTTGCGCAACCGGGATAATATAATTAGAAAATAAAAAAGCTACGACAGCTATGATGATAGAGCCAAAAAAAAGCGGGCGCATAAAACGCAACAGTGGAATGCCTGCAGACTTGATAGCAACGGTTTCAAAGCTTTCACCCAGTTTCCCAAACGTCATGATAGAAGAGAGCAATACTGCCAGCGGCAAAGCCAGTGGAACGGCTGTGGCAGTAACGTAACTGGTTAAACGAAGCAAGGTAAATGAATCCAACCCTTTACCCACCAGGTCATCAATGTATTTCCAGAAAAACTGTAATACCAATACGAACATGGTAATAAAAAAGGTAACAACAAAGGGGCCTATAAATGCTTTTATAATAAGCTTGTCTAATTTTTTAAACACGAGTTACACTTGCTGTTTGATACTACTATAACTTTAGCTGATGGACACGGCAAAAATACAGCTTTCGGCAGAGGAACTACATTTAGTTACAAGCGAACAATTCATTTTAACAAAGAATCGTATTATTGAAAAAGTGTACGGACTGTTTGGATTACTTTCTTCTGATTATCTTATTAAACACGAAGGAATATTTACGCCGGAAATTGTATCGGTATTACCTAAAATTTCAAAAGGAGAAAATTATGGAGGACTGCCGTATGTAATGCTCGATTACCCACGCTATTTTACCACAGAAAATATTTTTGCTATCCGCACCATGTTTTGGTGGGGTAATCATTTTAGTATAACTGTGCACGCCAGGGGGAAATTTAAACACAATATCGCCCAGGCATTTTTAACAGCAGATGAATCTATGTTACAGGAACCGGGATGGTATATACAGGTTTCAGGAGATGAATGGCAGCATCACAAAACAGAAGATACCCACCTTGCATTTGGTAAACTTACTGAAGATCAAAAAAGGAATTTACCTCAAACACTCCCTTTCGCTAAAATTGCGTTCTACTTACCATTAGATCATTGGAGTGAAGCTGCTCAAATACTTTCGGCACAGTTTCATTTTATCACCAAAGTCATCAATAACCATCAGTTACCGATACGGTGAAAAAGGTCTTTTACCTGCGAAGCCCATAAACGGCTTTGGTCTGCGATTTCTTTCTTTTCCGCAAAATCCTTTATGACCAATATAGTTTGATTGGTAACTTCAGACTTCTCTATCCCGAATTCAAAATACTCCTCCTTTGGGGCATGCTCCCAGTGAAAACGGATGAATTTATCTTCTTCTCCCTCCAACACCTCAGCCTTGTCTGTAGAATCTTTCCAGGTGAAGCTGAAAATCATATCTCTCTCGTCAACTTTATCGGCAAACCACTCCTGCAAGCCTGCGGGGGTAGATAAAAATTCGTATAAAATAGAAGGCGAGCAACGAACCGGATACTCCAACGTATATAATTGTTTCTTACTCATTTGTCAAAAAAATCTATTGAACATTATTCATGATAGCCTGCAATAATATAAAAATATTGGAAGCATCAAAGGTTTTTGGAAAATATTTTTTCTTAATTATAAGGTAACAAACAGGTAGTTAATCGTATTCCTTTGGAATCAATTGAAGCACAGGGAATAATATTTTTTTCAAATACCTCCTATTTGCTTAAATTGCTGAAAGTGCAATATCTTATGGTACCCAGCGTTTTATATGTGGTAATCTATCGTTTTCAGTCACTTCTTTAAAACCATAAATATTCTTCCTTATGAGCATGCGACAACTCAAAATCACGAAATCGATTACGAATCGTGAGTCACAAAGCCTTGAAAAATACTTACAGGAGATCGGGCGGGTGGAGCTGATTGGTTCTGAGGAAGAAGTAAAACTGGCTGAATTGATCAGGCAGGGGGATCAAAAAGCACTTGACAGACTTACTAAAGCCAATCTTCGTTTTGTGGTATCTGTGGCAAAACAGTACCAAAATCAGGGATTATCATTGCCTGATCTAATTAACGAAGGAAACTTTGGATTGATTAAAGCGGCTCAGCGTTTTGATGAAACAAGAGGTTTCAAATTTATTTCTTATGCTGTGTGGTGGATCAGGCAGAGTATTTTACAGGCTTTGGCAGAACAGTCACGTATTGTTCGCTTACCCTTGAATAAAGTAGGACTTACTAATCGTATTAATAAAGCGTTTCAGCAGCTTGAACAGCAGTATGAACGCGAACCGTCTGCTGAAGAGCTGGCAGACATGCTTGAGATTGATACCGAAGAAATAGCAGCTACGCTAGGCGTTGCAGCAAGGCATGTGAGTATGGATACTCCGTTATCGGAAGGTGAAGACGGAACCTTGGTTGACGTTATGGAGAATCCTAACGCAGACAGTGTTGATTCCAAAATAGCGCATCACGAATCGCTTAAAAAAGAAATAGAAAGATCATTGCATACCTTAACCGATCGCCAGCAGGACGTCATTAGATTCTTCTTCGGAATTGGCTTTGATAACCCAATGAGTCTTGAAGATATAGGCGAAAGATTTAACCTTACCCGTGAAAGGGTTCGCCAGATTAAGGACAAAGCAATTACCAAACTCAGAACCGCATCAAGGTCTAAACTTTTAAAAACTTATTTAGGAACATAACATCTACATCTTTTTGTTTGCATAACTTCGCAACTTTGAAAGGTGAACAATTAACTTTGTTCACTTTTTTTATGGCAGCAAATTTATTCTTGTTGCCTAACCATACTAAATACAGTTGTATATGTTTGAATCATTATCGGAGCGGTTAGACTCGGCCTTTAAACAAATTAAAGGCGAAGGAAGAATCAACGAATTGAATATTGCCAACACTGTTAAGGATATACGCCGTGCGCTGGTAGATGCCGATGTGAACTATAAAATAGCCAAGGATTTTACGGATACTGTAAAAACAAAGGCTATGGGCGAAAAAGTGCTTACAGCCGTTAGTCCCGGGCAGTTAATGGTTAAAATTGTGAAAGATGAGCTGGCTGAATTGATGGGAGGTTCTGAAAGTGAGTTTCATATTACCGGTAATCCGGCAGTTGTTTTAATAGCGGGATTGCAGGGTAGCGGTAAAACCACGTTTAGTGGTAAACTGGCCAATTATCTTAAAAATAAAAAAGGTAAATCGCCTTTGCTGGTAGCTGCAGATATTTATCGCCCCGCGGCTATTGACCAGTTAAAAATACTGGGTGAACAGATTAATGTTGACGTATACAGCGAGCCGGAAAACAAAAATGCGGTAGCTATAGTCCAAAATGCCATTAAAGAAGCTCGTAGTAAAAATAAAAACATCGTTATTATAGATACGGCAGGCCGCCTGGCGGTAGATGAGATAATGATGACGGAAGTTGCCGATATAAAGGCTGCAGTAAAACCGCAGGAAATATTGTTTGTTGTTGATTCGATGACGGGGCAGGATGCCGTTAATACAGCTAAGGCATTTAACGAAAGGCTTGATTTCAGTGGTGTTGTGCTTACCAAGCTGGATGGCGATACCCGTGGTGGCGCAGCGCTATCCATTAAGTATACAGTACAAAAGCCCATTAAATTTATAAGCAGTGGCGAAAAGCTGGATACACTGGATGTATTTTATCCTGAAAGGATGGCGCAGCGTATTTTGGGCATGGGTGATATTACTACGTTAGTTGAAAAAGCGCAGGCACAGTTTGATGAGGCCCAGGCTGCCAAGCTGCAGAAAAAAATGCGTAAAAATCAGTTTGATTTCCAGGATTTCCTGGATCAACTGCAGCAGATCAAAAAAATGGGTAACCTCAAAGACCTTATGGGAATGATACCCGGTATGGGCAAAGCCATAAAGGATGTGGATGTTAGCGACGATTCGTTTAAAGGAATTGAAGCCATCATTAATTCTATGACTCCTTATGAAAGAGCTAATCCAGATATTATTAACCCATCCCGCAGAACAAGAATAGCCAAAGGCTCAGGAAAAGATTTGACAGAAGTTAGCCAGTTTATGAAGCAGTTTGAACAGATGAAACAAATGATGAAAATGATGAATAAGATGCCGATGGGAAGAATGGGTTTTGGAAAACGATGATTTTTTGTATTTTTACTTTTGGAAATTAGTTTGCAAGACATATCTTCGCAAGCCTTTTAGAAAGAAACCATAATGTATCACCCATTTAAAATGTTTATTTTTTATGGCTGTTAAAATCAGACTGCAACGTCACGGGAGCAAGAAGAGACCCTTCTACTTTATAGTGGTAGCCGATGCCCGTGCGCCAAGGGATGGAAAATTCATCCAGAAGATCGGTACTTACAATCCATTGGGCCAGCCAACAGCAGTGCAATTAGACAGACAAAAAGCACTGGACTGGTTACAAAAAGGAGCTCAGCCAACAGACACTGTCCGCAGAATTTTATCCTACAAAGGAGTATTGTACCTGAAGCATTTGCTTCGCGGTGTAACACTTGGTTTGTTTGATGAAGCCACTGCCATGTCTAAATTCCAGAAATGGCACGAAGAACATGAAGGCAGTATCAGGAAGAAACAGGAAGACGCGGCCAAATCAAGAAGGCCAAGGCGACCTATAGCTCCTCGCAGAACAGAACAAAGAGAAGAAGGTAACTGATTATAAAAAAAGTTTTCTTCACCGGATTTGCCTTGCGGTTTCGCAAGGCATTTTTGTTATTTGAAACTTATATCTTGTATTGGAAACACAATATTTTAAAATAGGAAAACTGGTATCAGCGTTTGGGGTAAATGGAGAATTGATACTGGAACATAGCCTTGGCAAAACCTCGCTCAAAGGCATAGAAGCCATTTTTATTGAAGAGCGCAAAGAGAGTTTTTTGCCGTATTTTGTTCAATCATCCCGTATTAAAAGCGAAAACGAAATTTATCTTCAACTCGAAAGCGTAGCATCCCGTGAAACTGCGAGGAAACTTGTACAAAAAGAAGTGTGGTTTAATGCCGCTGATTTTAAAAAATATGCTTCAAAATCGGCTCCCATATCATTTTTAGGTTTTCATCTCATCAATCGGGGAGAAGATATTGGAGAAATAGATGAAATAATTGAACAACCTCACCAGGTGCTTTGCAAAATTTACCGTAACGGAAAAGAGGTCTTAATTCCATTGCACCAGGAATCTTTGCAGCAAATTGATAATAAAGCCAAAAAAATATTCGTTATCCTGCCAGATGGCTTACTCGATATTTATGAATGATAATAATTGTTAAGCTTTTCTGAATAAATTTTATTTAACCGGCAGGCTCGTATATTTACAATATGTTTATCACAAATTACATTGTGTAAAACAAAAAGTAATGCCGAACTGTTATAACCAATATCCACAATGCAATCATAACGCTCAAATTAACCTTATATGAAACGCTCCATAGTCACTAAAAGCTGGTTTACATTTCTACTTGTTATCTTCACTATTATTATGTTTCACGTTGTACAAAGCATTCAAAAACGAAACGAAGTAAAATCGTCAGTGGATGCTGTAGGAACAAAACATGTACTTGCCGGCTAAAGTTTACCGCAAATCTTTTTTACAATTCCTGGTCCTTCATAAATAAACCCTGTCCACACCTGTATAAGTTGGGCTCCTGTAGCCATTTTAGCTTTTGCATCCTGCGCGTTAAAAATTCCGCCACTCGCTATAAGCGGCAAAGCTCCCTTTGTACGTTGAGCTATGTGTTGAATTATTTCAGTTGATTTTTTAGTAACGGGTTTGCCACTCAAACCACCCGCGCCAATAGTGTCAATAACATTTTTAGCAGTGCGTAATCCCTCGCGGCTTATCGTAGTATTAGTAGCAACCAAACCATCAAGGTTTATTTCAACAGCAAGATCAATTACGTCGTCAACCTGTTCAATAGTGAGGTCTGGTGCTATTTTTAATAATATAGGCTTAGGCGAGGTTTGTGTTTTATTAATATTCTGCAGGTTCACCAGTATTTTTCTTAATGAATCTTTTTCCTGCAATGCCCGTAAACCTGGCGTGTTAGGCGAGCTTACATTAACTACAAAATAATCTACATAATCAAACAATGCTTTAAAGCATATTTCATAATCTTTCCAGGCATCTTCATTAGGTGTTACTTTGTTTTTACCAATATTTCCGCCGATGACCATATGTGAAGGGTTGGAAGAAATTGCTTGTTTCTCTTTCCAGGCTTTCAATCTTTCGGCAACCCTTGTTACCCCATCATTATTAAACCCCATGCGGTTAATCAATGCTTTGTCTTTGGGCAAACGAAATAACCTTGGCTTTTCATTTCCCTCTTGTGCTTTGGGTGTAACGGTTCCAACTTCAATAAACCCAAATCCAAGGCTTTCCAGTTCGCGCAGGTACCTGGCGTTTTTATCAAATCCCGCACCTAAGCCAACGGGATTTGAAAAAACAAGCGACCCGCTTTCCGTGATAAATGTGGTCGTCAGATCTTTATTATTCTTGGGCGCAAAGTAATTTTTGATAATTTTTCGGAATAGCCCTATGCTGCATATACTTCTTAATACGTTCATGGAAAAATAATGCACCCATTCAGGCTGAAAGAGGAAAAGAATGTTTCGGACTAAAGTATACATAAGCGGCGCGAAGGTAATATGAACAGTGCATAAAGCCGTTGAGATTTTGCTTTACTCAATGAGAATATTAACTTTGGTATATAAAGTTGCATAAACAACTAAAATTATCATTATGCAGGAAGCTTATATTGTTGCCGGCTATCGCACGGCAGTGGCAAAATCGAAAAGAGGAAGTTTTAGATTTACAAGACCAGATGATCTTGCAATTGAAGTAATTCAAGGGCTTTTAGCTTCAGTACCTCAATTGGAAGCTAAACGGGTAGACGATGTAATTGTAGGCAATGCTGTTCCGGAAGCTGAACAGGGCTTACAGGTGGGTCGCATTATTGCGGCAAGAGCATTAGGGTTTGAAGTACCAGGCATGACGGTAAACCGTTATTGCGCCTCTGGTTTGGAAACCATTGCTATAGCAACTGCCAAAATACGAACAGGACAGGCAGAATGTATAGTTGCGGGTGGCACAGAAAGTATGAGCCTTGTACCTACTGCAGGCTGGAAAACAGTACCTGCGTATTCCATAGCGAAAGATGATCCAGACTATTATTTAAGTATGGGGCTTACCGCCGAAGCTGTTGCAAAGGAGTATAACGTGAACCGTGAAGACCAGGATATTTTTGCTTACCATTCACACCAGAAGGCAATCAACGCTATACAAAACGGTTATTTTAAAAATGGCATTTTACCCATTACCGTGCAGGAAGTTTTTGTAGATGGCAAAGGAAAAAAACAAACCAAAAGTTTTGTGGTAGATACGGATGAAGGGCCACGTACCGATACATCTATAGAGGCTTTGGCAAAATTAAAATCGGCATTCGCGGCTGGCGGTAGTGTTACGGCAGGTAACTCTTCTCAAACAAGCGATGGTGCTGCTTTTGTAATAGTGATGGGCGAAAAAATGGTAAATGAGCTGGGATTAAAACCTATAGCCCGTTTGGTGGCATGCGCTTCAGCAGGTGTGCATCCGCGTATAATGGGTATAGGTCCCGTGGAAGCTGTTCCCAAGGCATTAAAGCAAGTGGGCATGTCGCAAAACAGTATTGACCTTGTTGAATTAAATGAAGCCTTCGCATCGCAGGCCCTTGCGGTAATCCGCAAACTCGATCTTAATCCTGATATCGTTAATATTAATGGAGGCGCTATTGCGCTTGGGCATCCTTTAGGTTGCACGGGTTGCAAGCTTACTATTCAACTTACGCATGATATGAAACGATTAAACAAAAAGTATGGCATTGTCACCGCCTGCGTAGGTGGTGGACAAGGCATTGCTGGAATCATCGAAAATATTAATTAAGGCATACTAAAATTTAATAACTCAAGTTAATAAACCGGGTATATCCCGGTTTTTTTATTGCCATATGTGAAATGCCTGGGTTAACATACATCAATCAATTGGTGTTGGCGAATCAATGGCAATGTTTTTGCAGACTGTGCACCGGATTTCTTGCTGAACCATTATTTCAAATCCAATTGTATTTATCCTATGGACAGACGTTCATTTTTAACGGCGCGTAGTGCAAAAAAGAAAATTGCAGTAAGCCAGCATGTTGTTGCAGGACGAACCAGTACCGGTATCAGCCCTTATACTGGTGCCTGGACAAAAAATGAAGCAACACATCTGCTGAAACGGGCTATGTTTGGAGCAACACTTGCGGACATACAGTATTTTTCAGCAAAATCAATGGACGAAGCAGTTGATGAGTTACTTACTATTACTTCTCCTCTTCCTGATCCTCCGGTTAAAGATTATGATACCGGCGAAGCACAAACGCCGGATAGTAACGTTGATCCCGGAACAACATGGGTAAATGATTCAAATACTGATGGCTTTATCAGCACCGGAAGAAAACAATCTTTTAAAAAATGGTGGGCAGGTGTAATAATCAATCAACCAAGAAATATACGGGAGAAGATGACTTTATTCTGGCATAATCATTTTGCTACAGAAATGTCATCTAATGAAAATGCACGTTTCGCTTATAAACATCATACCCTATTACGACAGCATTGCCTTGGCAATTTTAAGGCTTTGGCAAGAGCTATAACCGTTGATCCCTTAATGCTCGTTTATCAAAATGGCGAGCAGAACAGCAAAGGCGCTCCTGACGAAAACTATGCGAGAGAATTGCAGGAATTATTTACGCTTGGTAAGGAAAACAATCCTAATTATACAGAAGATGATGTAAAAACAGCAGCCCGTGTATTAACAGGCTGGCGTACTGATGAAGCTACTAACAGTTCCTATTTTGACCCGCAGAGACATGATACCGGTGATAAAACATTCTCATCTTTTTATAATAACACCACCATTACAGGCAGAAGCGGAGATACCGCCGGAGATCAGGAGGTAGATGACCTTATGAATATGATCTTCAGTAAAAAAAGTGAAGCTTCACGTTATATTGTAAAAGAGTTATACCGCTGGTTTATTTATTATGAAGTTGACGATGCAGCACAGCAAAATGTAATTGAACCATTGGCGCAATTACTTCAGAACAGCAATTGGGATATAAAACCGGTGGTGATGGCAATGCTGAAAAGCGAGCATTTTTATGATGTAGCCAACCAGGGTTGCCTTATAAAAAGCCCGATAGATTTTTTGATTGGCGTATGTCGTGAGTTTCGGGTGGAGTTTCCTGAAAGCAGCGATTATACTACACTTTACTCATTGTGGTTTACGCTGGTAAACAGTGGCGTTTTAATGCAACAATCGTTGGGAGATCCTCCCAGTGTTTCAGGATGGCCAGCTTATTATCAAATTCCCCTTTTTCATGAAATATGGATTAATAATGACACATATCCTCATCGCACACAATTTACTGATACACTCGTTTATAATGGATATACCGTTAATGGATTTCAGTTGAAAATTGATAGTGTGGCGTTTGCAAAAACCTTAAGCAACCCGGGAGACCCGGCAGTATTGTTGAGTGATTCGTTGGATATTCTTTACAGAATAACGCTATCGGATACCGTAAAAGAACAATTAAAAAGAGAGATATTGCTTACCGGGCAAACCAACGATTATTACTGGACTAATGCATGGAATACGTACATCGCCAATCCATCTGATATGATGGCTTATCAAACTGTGCATACCAGGTTGAACGAGTTATACAGGTACTTGCTGGCATTACCCGAGTTTCAATTATCATAAAATTTTATTCAATTCCAAGATTAAATCCATAGCTATGAAAAGAAGAGATTTTTTACGTAACACCTTACCGGCTACTATTTTGCCTTCGTTTGTGAACGGGCATACAGTAACATCTTCTCCATGGCTGAGTACGCTTACTAATTTTACCACAGATACTGATCATGTATTGGTGATTATACAAATGAATGGCGGTAATGATGGATTAAATATGGTAATTCCAAAAGATAATTATTCCAATTATTTTAATGCCCGCAGCAATATCGCTATTCCTGAAAATAAAATATTGGCGCTACAGGGAAATAATAAAACCGGTCTTCATCCTGCAATGAAGGGTATACAGGAATTGTACAATAATGGCAAAGCCGCTATTGTGCAGGCCGCAGGATATCCGCAACCTAATCTTTCTCATTTCAGAGCAACAGACATATGGATGAGTGGTTCCGAAAGCGATGAAGTTATTGACACCGGTTGGGTAGGAAGATATTTGAATTACGAGTTTCCTAATTTTCCTAACGGATACCCTAATGCCACAATGCCTGATCCCTTAGCCATACAGATCGGATCGGTTTCGTCTTTAACTTTTCATGGTCCGGCTATGGGAATGGCTATGAGCATAACCAATCCAACTTCTTTTTACAAAATAGTAGATGACGTACAGGATCCTGCACCGCCTACAAGGGCAGGAAAAGAATTGACTTTTATACGAGAAATAGCAAGACAAACAGAATTGTTTGCCGGCTCTATAAAAAAAGCCGCAACCAATGCCACTCAGCAATTGCCTTATCCATCCGATAACAGGTTAGCTGATCAACTTAAAGTAGTGGCAAGACTGATTAAGGGCGGACTGAAAACAAGAGTGTATATGGTAAGTTATGGTGGTTTTGATACACACTCCATGCAAACAGATACTGTTGACCCAACTATTGGCAAACATGCAGATCTGCTAAAGGAATTGTCTGATGCGGTAAAAGCATTCCAGGATGATCTTGCCTTTTTGCAGATAGAAGACAGGGTGCTTTCCTTTACGTTCTCTGAATTTGGCCGCCGCATTAAATCTAACTTCAGCGTAGGTACCGATCATGGCGCAGCCGCTCCTATGCTCATTTTTGGCTCAAAAGTGCAATCAGGTGTTTTAGGAGAGAATCCAAGCATAACGGCAAACACTACTGTAAATAATAATATTCCCCATCAATATGATTACAGAAGCGTATACGCTTCTATTCTGGAAAAATGGTTTTGCGCCGATAATATGGCATTACAGAGTGTGCTGCTTAAAAATTTCCAATCTCTTCCTATTATACAGGATGGATTGTGCAATGGTATTGACGACCTGAATAAAAAGGCTGGCATCAGTCTGATATCTAATTATCCAAACCCTTTTACCAACAACACAACTGTAAAATATATTACACAGGGAGGTCATACCCTTGTGCAGGTAATTGATTGTATGGGGCGGGTGGTGAATTCGTTAGTGGATAAAGACCAGATAGGTAATACTTATACCATCCCTTTTAATAGCAGCGGCCTTGCAGCAGGCATCTATTATTTACGATTACAAAATGGGCCATTACAACAGGTTCGTCCAATATTGAAAGTGAAGTAGATTTTACTTTTTGCAAATCGTCATCGTCCTGGTTTTAACAAACTCCTGAATCTTAGCGTATTTAGCAGTTAATGGAAAAAAGCGCTACAACGTCAACCTTCATACGCTACGCGGCAGTGTATAGTAATTATTCTTTCCTTATCTTTACGAGCAAGGGTTGGCATGAACCTTATTTATTACAGTATGAAGCGCTTTATCCCGGTACTCCTGCTTTTATTGATTCTTGCTTTTGGCCCAACCGCTTTTTCCCAAACAGATACCACCCAACTGAAATTGATATACGATAGGGTTATTGATTTTGATGAATCGAAAGCCGACTCTGTTTTGTTTTATGCGCTTTATATTAAGGAACGCTCAACCCAATTACATTTTAATAAAGGAGATATTCTTTCATTAAGACTGAAAGGCATATACAACGAATTCAGAAATGATTATGATTCTGCTATCAACTATTATTACCAATGCCTGGAAGAATCAAAAAAATTAAAAAATGATGAATACCAGGCAGCGGCGCTTGGAGATCTTGCCATGGCTTATAATAATATTAATCAGCCTGAAAAAACAAAAATATTTTATAAGCAAGCGCTTGAAGTTGCATTTCGCAGAAAAGAAGTTTCCTCCATTTTTACCAACAGCGCTAACCTGGGATCTATTTTCAATAAACTTCAGCAGCCTGATAGCGCTTTATATTATTTAAGACAGGCAGAAAATCTTGCCAAAACACACAATATCAATTTTCAATTAGGTTCTTTATACAACAATTTTGGCAATGCCTGGTTTTGCAAAAAACAATGGGATGAAGCGCTGAAGTTTTTTAAACTAAATTATGAAAGGGATATTACAGACAGTGACAAAGAAATGCTTTGGTATGATTGCATCAATATAGCCGAAGTGTATATTGAAAAGAAACAATTTGACTCCGCGCAAAAATATCTCGGGATTTCTACGGAGTTGGTCCGCACCTTAAAGTCTAAAAGAAAAGAAGCTGAAGTGTATTCGGTATATGCTACTTATTATTCCCGTCAAGGTCAGTATAAACCTGCTTATGATTTTCTTGTAAAATGGCACGACCTGGATACAGCGCTTGTATCAGAGCAAATGCTGGGTACTGTAGCTGAACTGCAGGAACGGTTTAATATGAAACAAAAAGACCAGCAAAATAAATTGCTATCGTTTGAAATTGACCGGCAAAAGTATGAAAAGAGAAACATGACCATCCTGGTAATTGGAATAGCGCTGTTGGCAGTTTCTGCTTTAACTATATTGGTACTTATTAAAAGAAAGAATGAACAGTTACAGAAACAAAACAAACTGATCCAGACACAAAATGAAAAATTATCTAAATTCAATACAGAAAAAAATGCCCTGATCAGTATTGTATCACACGATTTAAATGCACCGTTTACCAGCATAAAAATGTGGACCAATATTTTGCAATCCGATATTTCAAATTTCACAGAAGATCAAAAGAAAACATTATACCGTATACAGTCGTCCGCAGACAATGGTGAGTTGTTGGTAAGAAATATACTTCGCATTGAAAAAGAAGAAATAAACAGACCTTTAAATCTTGAATTCCTTAATGTAAGCGCTTTTCTTGAAGACATAATAAATATTCATGAGCCGCAAGCGCAACAAAAAGACATAAGCATCATTTACAAAAATGATGGAAATACAGTAGAGTTTATGTGCGACAGGTATATGTTGCGCCGTATTTGCGAAAACCTGCTTTCTAATGCTATTAAGTTTTCTCCGAGAGGCAGGCAGGTTTTTGTGTTACTTGAAAACAAGCCGGATCACATCAAAATTGCAGTAACCGACGAAGGCGTTGGCATTGCTCCCGAAGATATTCCTTATATATTCAGTAAATATGGAAAAATATCTTCTATGCCTACAGAAGGTGAGTATTCAACCGGGCTGGGTTTATCTATCGTAAAAAGATTAGTAGATGAATTCAACGGGAAAATATACTGTGAGAGTCAACTGGGCAAAGGCAGTACTTTTACTGTTGAACTCCCTAAATAATATTTACTACACCGCCGGTAGAGTTTCCGCTTTTTTCCTTTCGCCAATCTGTTGCCTCCACATAGCGTAGTATAACCCCTTTTCTTTAAGCAGTTGATCGTGTGCACCTGTTTCTACAATGTCGCCCTTTTCCAGTACATATATCCTGTCTGCATGCATAATGGTTGATAGTCTGTGTGCGATCAATACAGTGATCTGTGTTCCTTCCAGAGATATTTCGCGGATGGTATCTGTTATTTCTTCTTCCGTTAAAGAATCAAGCGCGGAAGTAGCTTCATCGAACAATAGCAGCTTAGGCTTACGCAATAAAGCGCGGGCAATAGATAAACGCTGTTTTTCGCCACCGGAAAGTTTTAATCCACCCTCACCAATCATCGTATCTAATCCTTTTTCCGCTCGTACCAATAAATTCTGACACGATGCTTTTTGCAAAGCATCCATCAATTCTTCCTCCGTAGCTGCAGGATTAACAAACATAAGGTTCTCCTTAATAGTGCCGCTGAATAAGTTGGTATCCTGCGTTACAAAGCCAATCTGGTTGCGCAGATCATCAAACCGTATTTTGGTTTCATCAAGTCCGTTATATAATATTTTTCCTTCTTGTGGGCGATATAAACCCACCAGCAGTTTCATTAATGTTGATTTACCACTACCACTTGGTCCAACAAAGGCAATAGTTTCTCCAATGCGTACATCAAAGCTTATATTGTCAATCGCTTTTTGCGCCGCGGTTTTATGCTGAAAAGTTACATTTTGAAAAGAGAGTGTTTCTATATCTCCCAAATGTTTGGGATCCGGCGGATCAAGCTCCGGCGTTTTTTTCATGAGCGCATCAAAGTTATTAAGTGATGCCTCTGCTTCGCGGTAAGAAAGTAAAATATTACCGATCTCCTGTAAAGGACCAAACACAAAAAAAGAAAAAATCTGCATAGTCACTAATTGACCAGCATCCATGTGACGTCCAAATATCAACCACATTAATATAAACAGAATAACCTGGCGTAGAGTGTTTACAAAAGTACCCTGGATAAAACTGATACTACGGATGCGCTTTACCTTTGTTAATTCAAGTCCAAGTATTTTATAGGTATTTTTATTAAGACGTTCTACTTCCTGTGCTGTAAGTCCCAGGCTTTTTACTAATTCAATATTTCTTAAAGACTCTGTAGTAGAGCCGGCAAGTGCGGTTGTTTGTCCTACTATATTTTTCTGGATGATCTTTATTTTTTTACTCAGCAGGTTAGTGATAACGGTGAGTAAAAAAATGCCAACTACATAAGTAATAGGTATGCTCCAGTGAATAAACATCGCTGCATAAAAAAATACAAACACAATGCCTACCAGAACGCTGAACAGAATATTTATAAAGTTCATCATGAACCTTTCTACATCGGCTCTTACTTTGGTGAGTACAGAAAGTGTTTCCCCGCTTCGCTGGTCTTCAAATTGGTGATAAGGCAATTTCATGGCGTGTTGTAATCCATCTGTAAAAACCTTTGCACCAAATTTTTGTATGATCACATTCAGAAAATAATCCTGGAAATTTTTAGCGATCCGGCTGATCATAGCTACGCTTATAGACGCAATCAATAACCAAACGACTCCATATAAGTGATCATGTTTTTCATTTTTATTTACATAATCCATCTTTAAAAAAAGATAGTCGTGCCATGTAAAATGTTCATCCGGTGCGGGCAGTATTTGGTGCGCATTAGCAAGGTTAATCAGTTTACCAAAAATGATAGGATCACACAAGGAAAATCCGGTATTCATGGCTGCCAACACCAATACCAGTACAATCAACCACTTAAAGGGTTTGAGGTATGTAAACAAAATTCTCATAATGAAGCGAACAGATTTTGGGATAAGAAAAGCTAACCATCAAATTACGTACAAATTATGGTTTTATGACAGGATGACTGAAAACGACTTGTATAGACAGACGCTGATATGCTAACCGAAGTATCTTAATTTCTTAATTCAAATGCCTGGTTAGCCGCTCTCCTTGCAGGGAGCCATGAAGCCCCCAGGGCAATTACAAAAACAGTAATCACCACTATTATAAAATCGGAGAATACCATTTTTACAGGGTAATAGTCAATAATAAAGGAAACGCCTTCAAGCGGAACGATCTTAAACTGCAGTTGCAATATACAAATGAGCGCCGCCATTATTATTCCTATACCGGCGCCGATGATTGCCAGCAGAATGCCCTCACTTAAAAATATCTTTTGAATCAACCGCTTATCTGCTCCCATGGATTGGAGAATCTGGATGTCTTTTTGCTTTTCCAACACCAGCATGCTTAATGCGCCGATCATATTAAAGGAGGCAACAATCAACACCAGGATGAAGATGGCGAAAATGGCAATCTTTTCAAACTTCATTACGGTGTATAAACTACTGTTCTGCTCATACCTCGTTTGCACCATATATCCATTGCCTAACAGTTCTTTTATTCTCTTTTTCACCACTTCTTCTTCTCCTTGCCGCAGCACTGCCACCTCAACCGAAGAATATTCATTGGCCGCAAAACCCATATATGCCTTTACAAAATCAATATTGGTGATTACATATTTATTATCAAATTCTTCCTGCACGGCAAAAGCGCCAAAAGGCATGATTTTACCTTCATTAAATGCGGAAAGAGGATCACTGAGGTTAACAGCTCCTTTTTTGGGCAGGTATATGTTTAACCCACCGATAGCTCTATCGCTCAATATGGCTACCGCGTTTTCTATACCTACGCCCATTACAGCGCCGGGTTTTTCCGCGTCACCCAAAAAATATTTTCCTCTTACTATGCTTTTGCCTAGTGTAGTAACATGTATATAATTAGAGTCAACACCTTTTAACTCAACCGGCGTGGTGTAATCTTCATTTTGCAAAAGCGCTTTTTCTTCAGCAGACAAGGATATACCTTTTACGCCATCTACTTTTGCTACAGCCTGTATTTGCGCAGGAGTTAAAATAATTGTTTTACCTGATACAGCCGATACTTTTACATCTGTATAAAAAGTAGTATATAACGACTTCACCAGATCTTCAAACCCGTTAAACGCACTCCATAATACCAGCAAAGCCGCAGTAGCAAAAGCAATAGCAACTACGCTTACCCACGCAATAATATTGATGGCATTAGTTGATTTCTTTGCTTTAAAATAGCGCCAGGCAAAAAGGAGATACAAGCGTTTTCAGTTTTTTGTTTTCGGTTTCGGGTTACAAGTTTCAGGTTGTGAGAAAAGGCATAAGGCAGTAGCAAGCAGGCAGGAGGAATACCAATTTCACGTTCGTCGTTTACCGTCTCACGCCCATTCACAATTCACCATTGCCTATTCACTGTCTTTCTTCTCTTCATTAATTTTTTTAAACAGTTCCTCCATTTTAAATACATGCTCCAATGTATCATCCATAAAGAAACGGAGTTCAGGTATACGGCGTAACTGGTGTTTAACTTTTGCTGTTAAGGCTTTTTTTATTTCCCAGGCTTTATCTTCAATTTTTTTTAGCGCCGCGTTTGGATTTTCCACCTTAAAAAAACTCAGGTAAATTCTGGCTTCCAGCAAATCAGGTGTAACTTTTACCGACGAAATTGAAACCATTCCACCATCCATCATGCCTAAACCCAGCTTGTGAAATATCTCGTTAAATTCTTCATATAATAGTCCCGCTACCTGCTTTTGACGCTTTCCTTCCAACATATCATTCATGTTTAGTGGCTGTAAATTTAGTTACTTTGCCGCTCAATTGACGATAAAACATAATGAAGAAATATTCGAGAATTTTCGGTTACCTTAAAACGTTTAAAGGAAACATTGTTCTTTATTTTATTTGCACGCTGCTTTCCATCGCCTTTTCTATTGTATCGTTAGGAATGCTCATGCCTTTTTTTGATCTCATTTTTAAAGGTGATCAGGCAGGTGCCATACCAAAAATGGACAGCCCTGTTACCGCATATATCAGAAACATACTTATTTCCTCGGTGGGTGACTTAAACCCAAGAGGAGCCCTGGGATTTATTTGTGTGATTATCGTAATTTCTATTTTTTTTAAAAACCTCTTTTTGTATTTGTCTAACAACATCCTTATTCCTATAAAAAATAAGATTATCAATAGCATAAGATCGGATCTTTATGACAAAATTCTTCGGTTGCCCATTGGCTATTTTACCGAAAAACGGAAAGGAGATTTAATCAGCCGTATTACCAATGATGTATCGGAGGTGGAAGCCTCGCTGGTAGGCGCACTCGAGGGATGGGTGCGCGATCCACTGACGATACTATTAAATTTTATAGTGCTGTTTTATATCAGTCCGCAATTAACTTTTGCTATACTCATATGTATTCCTTTGGTAGGGTTTGTTTTAGGTAGAATTTCCCGTTCGCTAAAAAAACAATCTAATGAGGCTGCCATACTACTTGGCGAATCGCTTAGTGTGCTCGATGAAACCCTTAATGGATTAAGAGTCATTAAGGCTTTTAATATAGAGGCTTTGCTACGTAAGCGGTTTGGCAAAATCAACAACGATTTATACGAAGCGAAAAACAAAATTAACCGCCGCCGCGACCTGGCTTCACCCACTTCTGAGTTTTTGGGCGTATTGGTTTTTGTAGGTATATTATGGTTTGGCGGGCAAATGGTACTCAGCAAAGAGCTCTCTCTCTCTCCATCTATGTTTATTGGTTACCTCGCTATGTTTTATAATATTATCAACCCGGTTAAAACGCTTTCTACTTCTTTCAGTAATATGCAAAAAGGTTCTTCTGCTATAGTAAGGATCGAGGAGATTCTTAAAACGCATGTAACAGTAGATGATAACCCGCAGGGCGCACAGCTTGCTTCGTTTAATAGTAAGATTGAATTTAAAAATGCCCGCTTTGCTTATGAAGATGCGGTGATATTAAAAGATATTAACGTTACCATTGAGAAAGGAAAAACTGTAGCACTTGTAGGTTCATCGGGCGCTGGTAAATCTACGCTTGCAGACCTTGTGCCGAGATTCCATGATGTTACTGGTGGAGAAGTTTTAATTGACGGCAAAAATATTAAAGATTATGCGTTGCATTCTGTGCGCAGCCTGATGAGTATTGTAACCCAGGAGCCCATTCTTTTTAATGATACCATTGCTAATAATATTGCACTGGGTAATCCGTCGGCAACAAATGAAGAAATTATACAGGCGGCCAAGATTGCAAATGCGCATGAATTCATTATAAAAAAAGAAAATGGATATGACAGTAACATAGGCGACAGGGGATCAAAACTGAGCGGTGGAGAAAGGCAGCGGCTTACCATCGCCAGAGCTGTGTTAAAAAATCCTCCTATACTCATCCTGGATGAAGCTACTTCTTCGCTTGATACAGAAAGTGAAAGATTAGTGCAGGACGCCATTAATAATTTAATGGAAGACAGAACTTCTATAGTGATCGCACATCGGTTATCAACAGTGCGCCATGCAGATGAAATATTAGTATTACAAAAAGGCGAAATTGCGGAAAGAGGTACACACGAGCAGTTGCTTTCGACTAACGGCATATATAAAAAGCTGGTAGATATGCAGGAAGTGAAATAGTGAATGGTGAATAATTGTGAGATGAGAAACGATAGAGGTGAGACGAGAAACTTCAAACGATAAAATTACAAATCTTTTTAACTCAAAACTGACTGCTGATAGCTGAAGGCTAACAGCTAATTGCTCTCACAAAAAAACCGGACATTGCTGCCCGGTATAATTATTTTCTTCGGAGGTTATTCGTTCGCCTTCTATTGTTTTGGATACAATAGTATTTCCAAGCTTGGGTTAGTGTTGATGCACAGGTTGGTTGTAGTTTTCATAGTGTATTACATTCATCTATAGGGTTGTTTACATCTTTCTCAGGATCTGGATTTTACTAAAGGGGTGTTAGGGATCAAGGGCGTTTAGTTTTCATAGCTATTGGTACGGATTAAGAACGGGCCGGTTTTTCAAAGGTTCGGATTGTCTTTCAAGGGATCGGATTATGTTTGTATCAACGTTGACAATACAAAGATTGACAATATTCCAGCCCTTTGAAAGTCTATTCGCCTTTCGGCATCTTTCCTTCGATTTTTGGACAAATACATTCGATAATGCATTTTATAGAACAACAGTGTGAAAGAACCTTGTTGATATAAGATAAGCAGAATGACACAGCATTATAAATTGTATTATCAAAAAGCAATTATAACAACCCGTATACAACTGTCTATACAACCACCATAATATGTAGCTTTGCAGTATGACGGTAAATAAAGAGCAATTAAACTTTCTTATAAAAAACGCGCTACAGGAAGATATAGGTGATGGCGATCATTCTACTTTAAGCGCTATACCTGCGGAAACAAACGGTAAAGCCATTTTAAAAATAAAGGAAGACGGAATATTGGCAGGGATGGAAGTGGCAGAATATATTTTCCGGTATATGGAACCGGGTATTGTATTTACTGCACATAAAAAAGATGGCGATGTTATGAATAAAGGTGAGATTGCTTTTGAAGTTAGCGCCAAAGTATATACCATACTGCAATGCGAAAGACTGGTTTTAAATTGCATGCAACGTATGAGTGGTATTGCTTCTCTAACAAGAAAATATATAGACAAGTTGAAAGGTTTTCATACCCGCGTATTAGACACAAGAAAAACTACACCAAATTTTCGGCTACTCGAAAAAGAAGCAGTTGTAATTGGCGGAGGACTCAATCATCGTATGGGCTTATACGATATGATTATGTTGAAGGATAACCATATTGATTATGCAGGAGGAATAGAAAATGCCATTGAAAAAGCCTGGACATATGTACAAACAAAAAAGCCTGGATTAAAAATAGAAGTAGAAACAAGAAACCTTGAAGATATAAAGCGCGTTGTAGCCTTTGGAAAAGTAGACAGGATAATGCTGGATAACTTTACGCCGGAACAGATAAGCGAAGGACTGAAAATAATTAACGGCAAGTTTGAAACAGAAGCAAGCGGCGGAATTAATTTAGATAATGTTACAGCCTACGCCGCCACGGGGGTTGATTTTGTGAGTATAGGCGCTGTTATTCATCACGCAGTTAGTGCCGACCTTAGCTTGAAAGCGATTGTGAATAGTCAATAGTGAATGTGCAAGCGTGAGAGGTGAGGCGATAGAGGTGAGACGTGAAACGATAAGATCTTCCCTTACATTGTCGGCAGAGGATTGCTTCTCCAGCCGCAATATGCGGTTATGGCAAACAACCTGTGGGCGGGATCACAATGACAATAAACAATAAACTACAAACTTGTAACTTTTAAATGTATGCGACCACTTCCTTCTGATTATTCTCCTTTTTCGGAAACCTATGTTTCACTGGTAGAAACTGGTGATATTAAAGTGATGATAAAAGACTCATTAAAAGAGTTGGAATTTTTTTTGCAAACCATACCTGCGGATAAAGCCGATTATGCATACGCTCCAGGCAAATGGACTGTAAAAGAAATGCTGCAGCATGCCGTAGATACTGAAAGAGTGTTTGCTTATCGTGCCATGTGTTTTGCAAGAGGCGAGCAACAGCCTTTGCCAGGGTTCGACCAGGATGAATACGCCTTGAATGTAGATGTAAGTGCACGAACACTTGATGGTTTAAAAGAAGAAATGATACTTGCCCGTAAATTATCTGTTATACTGTTTGAAAATCTGCGGGAGCAGGATTTGAACAAACGAGGCATTGCCAGCAATCATCCGGTAAACGTGCTTAGTTATGGTTATATTATGATAGGCCACTGGCGTCATCATCAAAAAATGTTGAAAGAAAAGTACGGTATATAATACTGTCAGTTAAATAATTTATTCTTTTTAAAAGCCACTCCTTTTCGTATAAGATAAGCGTGATAAGCGCTTGGAATATCGTGTGTCCAGGCGGGTAGAATTAACGTAATCAGTATTCTGTCTATATGAGATATAATTCCCATAACAATTGCCAGGGCAAAAGGAAAACCTGCGTAATTAAATCCTATTAAAGAAGTAAAAGCGATCAGTAAAGTGATGCCCCACATTTTAGACAGGAATGCATGTGTACAGGTTTCTCTTCCAAATCGTATAATACTGATGGCATAGCAAAGCCCTTCCATAATAAATACAACGACAATAGGAATGGCATTGTCTTTTATGAGTTGTGGATACAACATCCATGTACTCACTCCAATGGATATCCAGAAGATCATATCGGTCTGGCTGTCAAAGCGCCTTAGTCCTTGCGATGAAACTTTCAGATGCCGGGCAATGATGCCATCAAAAATATCAGAGCATAAACCAAGATACATCAGTAGCAGTATAAATGGTTTAGCGCTATGTCCAAATTTCCAGGCAATAAAAAGCATAACCGGTGCAAGTAATAATCTGAATATGATTAATAAAACAGGTATGCGATGTTTCATATAGCTGGCTTAGGGTTTTAATATGCAAAGCAATGGTTCTTTATGCTCCTTAAATATAAACAACCATAGCCAAAAATCCGTGAAGGTTTTCATAAAGCATATAAAGCCTTTCCCCTTAATTGTATATTATTTTGCCCTTCTGTATTGCACCGGCCAGGTATAGTCGAAACCCAGTTGTTTGGCAGCATGCATTGGAAAATAGGGGTCGCGTAAAAATTCTCTCGCCATAATAATAACATCCGCTGCTTCTTCATTTTTCAGAATATTCTCAGCCTGTTGCGCATCCGTAATTAAACCAACTGTGCCTGTTATTATATCGGTTTCTTTTTATTCTTAATTAAAACGGGAACCACTGGATCCAGGCTGATTATTTTTTGATGGGAATCACAATCCACCGCTTGATACGTCTATAAGGTCAACCCCTTTTGTTTTCAGCAAGGCCGCGAGCTGTACTGATTCATCAATATTCCATCCTCCATCTGCCCAATCGCTGGCAGATATGCGTACCAGTGGAAGATCAGCTGGCAAAATGGTTTGTACAGCATCAATAATTTCAAATAATAAACGTGTGCGGTTTTCAAAACTTCCTCCATAATCATCTGTACGTTGATTACTGAGTGGTGAAAAGAATTCATGCAGCAGGTATCCGTGAGCGCCATGTATTTCTATAATTTTAAACCCAGCCGCTAATGCTCTTTTTGCCGCGGTTTTAAAATCGCCTATTACTTTTTGAATCCCATTATTATCAAGCGCAACAGGAGTACTATACTTTTCACTGAAAGGAATAGACGACGGCGCTACAGTTTGCCAGCCTCCTTCATTGCGTAAAGCGCCTTCCTCCCTTCCATTCAGACTGCATACTTGCTTTGCGCCCGGCATGTGCCAGTTGAATACCAGGCACGCTTCCGTGCTCAGAGATAAATGTGGTAATCTGCTGTAACTTCTCTATATGTTCATCTTTCCATATACCAAGATCATCCGGCGAAATTCTGCCTTCGGGAGATACAGCCGTAGCTTCTGCAATTATTGCCGCAGCGCCACCTATAGCTCTGCTGCCGAGATGTACAAGATGCCAGTCGTTGGCAAATCCATCAACCGAAGAATATTGGCACATGGGAGAAACTACAATGCGATTTTTTAGCGTAATGCGCTTTAAAATAAGTGGAGAGAAAAGAAATGACATGGTACTATTGTTGTTTTACTATTAAGGTCACAAAATTCCGGATATCTCCGCAATAATGATGTGCAAATGTTTAAAATTACGATTATGTGACATTGCTGCGGATTTACAAACTATATACCTATGAGAGCTTTCTTGCTGTCAAGTTTACAAAGAACTTTCATGTTAATCATCACACAGAAAAATACATGTAGAATGTGAACTATTTTTTTAGCTTGTTTTTTTAAATTGCCTTCCCGTATAAAATAATACAGATGAAAGTATTGAAAGGCTTTTTTATTTTTTTAGTCAGCGCATGGCTTTGTATACATAGCAATTGTTTTGCTCAAACGGTTTCTCCTGAAAAGATGAAGGCAATTTACGAAGAAGTAAAAACACCTTTTAAATATGGCATTGTGCTGACTGCTCCCGATAGTACAAAAATGGCTGACAGCCCTACTGTATTTCGCCTGAAAGGTAAATGGTATATGACCTATATTATTTTTGATGGTCGTGGCTATGAAACATGGCTGGCAGAAAGTGATGATCTGTTGCATTGGTCAACAAAGGAAGATTGCTGTCGTTTACAGAAGCTGATTTCTGGATGCAGCGCAAACCGGTTATCCTCGCTGAAGATGTAGCTAAAGGGCGGTAGCGACTCCACGAAAATATAATGATAAATATTGGATGAGTTACCTGGGTGGCGCAGACAAAGGTTACGAGGCAGGAAGATTAGGCGTTGGCATGTCAACCACAAAAAACATCAGTAAAGCAACAGAAGTACAACGGATGGCTGAACCTGTATTGTCTGCTAAAGATAAAGATGCCCGGTGGTACGATAATAAAACTATTTTTAAAAGTTCGGTTATTCATGATGTGAATAAAAAAAGCAGTTACCCGTTTTTGATGTATTACAATAGCGCAGGCGACAGCAGTGATGTGCACGGCGATCATTTTGAAAGTATTTCCATTGCAGTGTCAAACGATATGCAACATTGGAAAAGATGGGGCAGCGCCTGCAATTACAAAGGGCAGAGGATATGGGGATGCCCAGATGCGAAAATCGGAAGATGTATATGTGATGTTTATTTCATAACTGGAAAGATGGTGATGGCGCTGCTTTTGAACACGGTTCGCTGTTCCTGATCTGTCAAAGGACGGATTGGCAAGGAGAAAATTTAATACAACCTTCTGAACCTTTCGATAAACAATTTGCACACAAACCCTGGGTAATAAAATGGAAGGGCGTGGTATATCATTTTTATAATGCGGTAGGAGAGAAGGGAAGGGTAATTGCTTTGGCAACCCTATCGAAAGAAATGAGCGGTTTTTAGTTTGTGGTCTTATGTTTATGGTTTCCTGGTCCCGATCATGACACGCTTTCCAGCAATTGTTCATCTTTAATACTATATGCGCATTTAAAATGCCTAGCGAGGATAAGCTTTGTAACCGTGCAGTCCGCAAGGGCGGCAATCCAGCTTTTCCGCTACTTCCACAATATATTTTTTATCCGACAATGGTCCATAACCAAATGCTGGAACAGTAGAACAATACACTGCAGTTACAGGTGCATTCATTGCTGAAGCAAAATGCATCAGCAGAATCATTCACATAATTCATAACCGCACCTTGCATTAGTGAAGCGGATTGCAAAAACGATAATTTGCCGGCAAGACTTATTATCTTTTTATTGGTAACAGCTTTTTGTATGCGCTCACAAAGCGTCTTTTCTCCTAGCGCTCCAAGCAGGTAAACAGTATACTGGTATGGTATTATTTAAAATAAAACTGACATCCATTTTTTGGCAGGGTATTTTTTTGGGTGAAACCACTGACGCAGGAGCTACGCATATATATGGAACCGTTTTCCATTCCTCCACGTTGATGTTATCGTCAATGCCCGGATATAATCAGTTTGCACACTAACAGTCTGTAAATGGCGGATGAGTGAACGATTACGCTCTATTTCATGAGGAGAATCTTCTTTATTCAGCATGTTGTGCTGCACGCGCACATTAAAAAAACGACTGAATGGATTTTTATCAAAACCAATACTTTCTTTTGCGTTAGAAAAAGCTGTAAGAAAACCGGTTGCTCCATACCGTTGTATATTGATTACTTTATCGTACCGTTTTGTCCTGATATATTTCAATAACTTCCATAAGCTTTTATATTTGCCACTTTTCTTATCCCATATCAGTACTTCGTTCAGGTAAGGATGCGCCTTTAACAATCCTTCGTTTCCCTTTCTCAATAAAAAATCAATTTCTGCTCCAGGAAAAAAAGCATGCAATTTTTCCACCAACGCGGTTGCCAGTACTACATCACCAATAAACGCTGTTTGTATTACCAGGAATTTTTGCATATTGTATTTATACCAGGATATTTTTTGTTTGCTTATACATGTTACCGCAATACTGTTACTGTTCCATCATTATTCCATAGAATGAGAGATGAAGGTTCGCGTACGGAAAGATCATCACGGCGATACTCCACCACATAATCAACGGCATCAATTATTTCTGTTGAGATTGCCGCGAAATGAGGAGGAGCTGGTTGCCCTGAAATATTGGCTGATGTTGAGACAAGAGGTTTGCGAAAACGTTTAATAAGATGCCTGCAGAATTCGTCCTGTACCAATCTGATAGCAATACTCCCATCTTCCGCGATAAGATTATCGGCCATCCCTATCGCGCCTTTATAAATAACGGTAGTAGGCTTGGTAGTTTGTTCCAGGTAATCAAATACTGCCGGATCTGGATGTGCTACGTATGTAATAATATCCCGTTCATCAGCCAGTAAAACAATCAACGCTTTACTTTCAGCTCTCTGTTTTATATCGAAAACTTTTTTAACCGCGGCCGCATTGGTAGCATCACAACCCAATCCCCACACAGTATCTGTAGGATATAAAATTACTCCGCCTTCCTTTAAAACCTTCAGACAATTGTCAATATCATTCAAAAATTGCATGCTGCAAAAATAGTGACGCATGGCATAATCAAACTGATTATGTTTGCAAAAACAATTTCTATTATCATGGATTTAAAAGAGCTAATTGCCCAGGCATGGGAAAACAGGGAATTACTAAAAGATAATGCATACAAAGAAGCTGTACAATCGGTTATTGAAGGTATAGATAAAGGAAGGTTGCGCACTGCTGCACCTTCAGAAAACGGATGGGTGGTGAATGAATGGGTGAAGCAAGCCATATTGATGTATTTTGCTACACAAACTATGCAAACCTGGACGGTAGGTCCATTTGAGTTTCATGATAAGATGCTTTTAAAAAGTGGGTATAAAGACCTGGGCGTGCGTGCCGTTCCCCATGCGGTTGCCCGCTATGGCGCATACATCGCTAAAAATGTGGTGCTGATGCCAAGCTATGTAAACATTGGCGCCTATGTTGACGAAGGCACTATGGTTGATACATGGGCTACGGTAGGCAGTTGCGCACAGATTGGCAAAGGCGTGCACCTAAGTGGTGGCGTAGGTATTGGAGGCGTACTGGAACCATTGCAGGCAAGCCCGGTAATTGTAGAAGATGGCGCTTTTATAGGTAGTCGCTGTATTGTTGTGGAAGGCGTGATTGTGGAGAAAGAAGCGGTATTAGGGGCAAATGTGGTATTGACAAAGAGTACAAAAATCATTGACGTAAGTGGCAGCGAACCGGTGGAGTACAAAGGAAGAATTCCTGCACGTAGCGTAGTGATTCCCGGTACGTACAATAAAAAATTTGCAGCAGGAGAATATGGTGTTAGCTGCGCGCTGATTATAGGACAACGCAAACCCAGCACCGATTTAAAAACCAGTTTAAATGACGCGCTCAGAGATTTTAACGTAAGTGTGTAAACCAGGATCACTTAATAATTTTGCCCCGGTTGTGTTACTTACAAACCGGGGCTTTTTACAATATGACACAGCAGCATACTACGTTTAGGATGTCTACCGCGGGTTTTGTGCTCACCTTTTGTGGTGCCATTTTATTTTCTACAAAAGCTATTATAGTAAAACTGGCTTTCAGGCATACCGCTATGGACGGGCTAACGTTGCTGGCTATGCGCATGTTGTTTTCTCTTCCTTTTTATGCCGGTGCTGCATGGATAGCAACCCGTAAAAAAGATAGCGTACCGCTTACCCGCAGGCAGTGGGCACATATTATTTTACTGGGATTGTTTGGGTATTACCTGAGCAGTTTATTTGATTTTGTCGGATTGCAATATATCAGCGCGGGATTGGAAAGGCTTATTCTTTTTTTGTATCCATCATTCGTTATTCTGATTAACGCGTTTATATTTAAACAAACGGTAACCCGCTTACAAAAAACAGCGCTTATACTCACTTATGCAGGTATTGCATTGGCGTATGCGGGAGAGTTTTATATTGATTTATACAATAGCCATTTTGTATGGGGAAGTTTTCTCATCTTTTTATGTTCGGTGACTTTTGCTCTGTATATTGTTGGTAGTGGAAGGCTTATTCCTCAAACCGGCGCCACCCGGTTTACCGCGTATGCCATGCTTGCGGCAACTACTGGTATATTTATTCATTACGCTATTGCAGGGCATGCTTCAGCTATTGAATTTTCGGGTACACATTGGTGGTATGGATTAACGCTGGCCATATTTGCCACTGTGTTACCAACGTTCATGATGTCGAATGGCATGAAAATGATAGGCGCCAACAATGTGGCTATTATTTCAGCCATTGGCCCTGTATCCACCATTTTGCAGGCACATTTTGTTTTAGGCGAGCCCATTTTTGCTTTGCAGATTGCCGGAACCGCGCTGGTAATAGCGGGCGTTTTACTTACCGGTTGGAAAAATGCCAAAAATTAAATCCAAAACAATTATTCCTCTTATATTTGCACCCCGCCGTTAAGGACAATGCCCAAGTGGCGAAACCTGCCTGCCGGCAGGCAGGTTGGTAGCCGCAAAAGCACTTAACTATGATAACATTCAGTTCATGTTTTTTGTTTACGCCATTAA
>JBGALP010000306.1:0-5267 GCA_044223805.1 Agriterribacter sp. | reverse complement strand
ACTGATGCAATAGTGAATGAATTTTTACCTTTTTCTTCCTTGCAGTGTCTGCCTGCGGTTAGCCATGTGCGGTAGCAGGCGACCCGCACTGGCAGGTCTGAGGCGATGGCGTTGTGGGGATAGCCGACCTGCTGCCTGTGCATTACTTATTTTCCAATAATTGCAGCTATAGTTTTTATATAAAGTTAAAAAAGTTAATAGCTTTCTTAGTCGCCACGACTCATCATTGAAAAGCTGGCAATGAGTATAATCTAAGCGAGTAACGTGGCGTAGTAGTTGGCTTGTCTGCAAGGCTCTGTATTGGACTCTTGTGAATAAGATATGATAGAATCATAAAGCATTTCATAATGCGTATTAAAGCAATATCCCATTTGCTCATTTCAAGTTTTCATTGCTCATCCAATAGTAAAATGAACCGTCAACTCCGGTATAGCCCAACTTCTCGTAACAGAACTATTAATAGATTGCCTTTGCTTTTGCTTCTGGAAATCGGCAACAATACTGAAAAGTTATTATTGGAAGTATTTTTTCATGTAACAATTTTGAAAGTTGACAAATGGATGTAAACAAAACGTGGCAAAATAAAAACCTTTTGAATCGTCAATTTTGTATAATCATTACATTGGTACAAAATAAAAAAGTCATCCGTTAAAGAATGACTTTTTATGAAATATTTTAAACGTATTATTTTCTTTTATTCATCCCACCAAACCTTCTGATTATATGTATCATCTGACCAGCCTTGTGCAGAAACCGCGGCAGTGCGGCTGGCAGGATTTAATGTTTGTTCACTTCTTGGATACGCAAAGCGAACGGGAATTCTGTCGTTGTTTACATTATCACGACCAGGTATCAATGCGGGAATATTTGTTCTTCTCCAATCGAACCACGCTTCCAGACCGCCAAAAAATAAGGCAATCCATTTTTGAGTGCCGATCAGCGTAAGCGCATCAGTATTGTTGTAAGCCACGCCGGTTTGCGTAAGGTAATTGCCAGGCATGGTACTTTGGAAATAGTTGAAAGAAGCTTTAATACCCTCTTCATAATGCCATTGTGCAGTGTTACCGGTATTTACCATACCCTTTTGAACAGCTTCTGCCAAAATGAATTGTAATTCAGGATAGCCCATGATATATCCTTTCGCCACTTTTAAACCTGTTTCAGTAATAGCATCAAGAAAGAAGTAAGCACCAACTCTTGATACGTTGTTAGGCCCGCCATTATAGGCAAGTGCATCCACCTCATTTAATCCATTGGGTACACCTACATAAGTTCCTGTTGCATCGGTTTTTTGTGCAAATACAGCAATTCTTGTATCACCAAATGCAAGCAATTTGTCGCCGAGAGTTTTACTTAAACGGAATTCATCAAATGAACCTGAACGTGATGTATGCAAAGGAAATTGATTAGGCGCTACTGTTAAATACGTAAGCGCTCCATTATCAACATTACTTTCAAAAATCGGAGCATCCGCATCATCAATGATTGCCTGCATGGCTGAACTTACATCTTGCTTATCCGAAATGCGCATGAGGTAACGAAGCCGGAGAGAATTGGCTAATTTTTTCCATTTATTTAAATCCCCACTAAACAAGATATCGCCAACCAATGTGCCGGCATTACTGTTAAAAGTTTCATTGGCTGTTTCAAGCCCACTTAATATGCCCGCATATACCGACTCCTGCGAATCATATTTTGGCATTAAAACACCACTTACACCACTCATTGCTTCTGAATATGGAATATCGCCATAAGCATCTGTTACAAGCGAATACATCCATGCTTTCATAACCAAACCAACTGCCTTGTAATTGGGCACATTTTTCGCTTCACCCAATGCTATCAGGCGCTCAACATCCCGCATGTTATTGTACATAGTACTAAAAAGCCCGCTTCTGTCACCCCAGGTATAACGATCTTCCGACACAAACTGAATTTTTGCTGTGTGTTGTATCACAATATTTCCAATGCCCCAGGATTGATTCACCATTTCATTGCAGGTGTTCCGGATAATAGTAGGTAGCAGCAAATCCGGTGTTACATCATTAATGGCATTGGGATTGGCATTTTTTTCCTGGAAATCTTTTGTACAGGATGTTGCCATGGAGCAGCCTATTGCTATTGCGTATATATACGTTTTAAATTTTTTCATACTTTGATTTTAATAGGTTTAAAAGTTTAAGCCCAGATTAAATCCCCAACTACGTGTAGTAGGCATACCAACCGATTCTACACCGGGTATAATAGTTCCACCCGCCAGTGAACTGGTTTCAGGATCAATATGAGGAACATCGCTCCACACGGCCAGGTTACGTCCAACCAATGAAATGTTCAAAGCTTTAACCTTGATTTTGGAAAGCACTTTTGGTGCGAATGAATACCCCAAACGCACTTCTCTCAATTTTACGAAATCGGCATCAAAAACACCACCCTGCTCTATATCGCGATTACCGGTACGAGACTGGTGGTATTCGCGGGCGGTTAATTTAACATCGTTTACTCTGTAAGTACCATCATCATTCTGTATCACACCTTTCCCAATCACACCATTGCCTGCCTTACTTAAATCATAGCCATCAGCTCTTCCTTCCAAAGTTTCAAACAACTGACCGCCCTCAAGGCCAACAACCCAGGTTTCTGAAAACAACTGACCACCATAACGCGCATCTAACAAAAAGCTGAAATTGAAATTTTTGTAAGTGAAAGAGTTTCTGATGCCTGCCAACCATTTTGGATTATAGTTACCCACTTTTACAATATCATTTGTACCCACAAAGCGGCCTTCACTATTAAATACTTTTTCGCCATAATAAGGGCTCGATGGGTCATCCACGGTTTTAAATCCAATTGCATACATATCGCCCATTTGCTGACCAACAGTGGCATTAATATAAATACCATGGCGGCTTGCCATAGAATATGTATTTACATTACCATCAAACTCAATTACTTTACTGCGGTTGGCAGACCAGTTAATAGTAACATCCCATTTAAAGTTCCGTCCATCTATAGGTCTGCCTGTTAATAATAATTCATAGCCATAGTTTTTAATTTTACCTGCATTCACCACACGGCTGGTGGAGCCGGATGTTTCACTGATAGGCACGCTTGGTAAAATCTGGTTGCGGGTAAGGATATTGTAGTGCGAGAAATCAATACCTAACCTGTTATTAAAAAAGCGCCAGTCAATACCTGCTTCAAAAGAAGTACTGATTTCAGGCTTAAGATTATAGTTTAACAGATTGCTGGGCGAATAATATGCAGGTAGTCCCGACCAAGGTTCAGCAACACCATAGCTAAAAGAAAAGGCGTAAGGATCCGTATCGTTACCTACCTGTGCAAGGCTAGCTCTAACTTTGGCAAAACTTACCCATGAAGGCAACCGTACTATATCGCTGATGATGGCACTTAAGGATGCGGAAGGGTAGAAATAGGAGTTTACGGTTTTACCCAAAGTATCCGCTGACCTTGGAAGTGTTAGTGCGCTTGACCAGTCGTTACGTGCTGTAACATCTAAGAAAAGATAATTGTTATAGGCCAGTTGTAACGCTCCGTATAAACTGTTGATTTGTTTTTGCCCATCGTAAACAGAACTAACCAATGCTACCTTATTGTTATACAAACTGTAAATGCCGGGTATCAGTAATTGCGGAGCTGTAACTTCATAGTTATTAAACTTACTGATCTGCCTGTTACCTCCCACATTAAGCCCAAAGCTAAATTTGTCGGAGATGTTTTTGTTTACAGATACCAGGAAATCCATATTGGTTTCGCTGTTGCGCACTCTTTCCTCACGATAGCTTCCGAATCTGAAACGCTGTGTGCTGAACGCACGCTGACGCTTTCTTAATTCACTATTAAAATCTGTACCTCCGCGCAATTGAATATTCAACCAGCTCGCTACGTCATATTTTAAAGTAATATTTCCAAATAGTCTGCCTGCGTTTTGTCCATTCGTATTTTCATACAAATTGAAATAAGGATTATCGTGATAATTATAATTGAAGTTGAATTGCTGGCGGTTTTCCATTCCTGGTATCCAGTAGTTTTTTAAACTGTTCAGATCCACATGCTGCCCCATCCAGCAATGCAACAGGTAAGTAATACTTTCTGTGCCATATGTAAGATTAGGACGGTTATCGCTGTTGGTATTTACATAGTTAGCCGTAATTCTGGCAGACAATTTTGGCGTAAAATTGTAACCCGCATTGAAAGCAAAGGTGTTTCTTTTAAGATCTGTATTAGGAATAATGCCTTTTTGATCTAATAACGTATAAGATAAGCGGAAATCACCTTTATCATTAGCGCCGGTAAGCGATACATTCGTGTTATTGGTTATGCCCGTTTCATAAAAATCTCTCAGATCGTTACCAGGTAAAAATGGAGTGCCTGTAACCGTTCCGCGGGCCGCAAAATCTGCCGCAGAACCTAACACACCATCGTCAACCAATGAAATATCGCCACCCCTGTAACCGTTAGAGGTAGGAGAATTATGTTGCGGTACCAGGCTTCCGTCCATTTTAGGTCCCCAGCTTTCGTCAACACCATCGCTGGCTCCACCGCCTTTTCCATCCTGGAAACTGAATTGCCCGTTATTTCCCTGTCCATAAACTTTTTGAAATTTAGGCAGCACCAGTGGGCTTTCAAAAGTAACGCCAGTGTTTACTGTAACTCCTATTCCTTTACTGTTTTTGCCTGATTTTGTTGTAATTACAATAACGCCATTGGCAGCGCGGGAACCGTATAATGCTGATGCATTAGCACCTTTCAATACGGTCATGGTTTCAATATCGTCCGGGTTAACCATAGATGCTCCGTTACCATAATCCAGTTCCTGAAAACTGCGGCCACTTGACCCCGTTAGTTCGTTAGTGATAGGAACACCATCTATTACAAATAAAGGTTGGTTTTTATTAATATTAAGAGATTTATCACCACGGATGGTTACACGGGCCGAACCACCAACTCCGCTGGGAGAAGTCATTACCTGCACGCCGGCTACCTTTCCGGCTAAGCCGCTTACAAAATTGGTTTCTCTTGCTTTATCCATATCAGAACCCTTCACTTCCTGCACGGCATAACCTAAACGCTTGGTTTCTCTTTTTACACCCAATGCTGTTACCACAACTTCATTGAGGTCTCTTGATTCTTCTGATAATTGTATTGATATGGAAGAGCCGGCTACTTTGGCTTCCTGATTTTTAAATCCAACTCCTGAGAAAACAATAAAATCTCCATTTTTTGCCTCAATGGAAAACTTTCCATCA
>JBGALP010000305.1:0-5273 GCA_044223805.1 Agriterribacter sp. | reverse complement strand
TATCAAAAGTTGGGTAAAAGGAGATGGTGGTTATTTAATATTGCTTAATGGAAATGAGATCCCTATATCAAAAAGCAAAAAAGAAATAGTCGCGCATGCATTGATGCATTAGAATGCATTTCAAGACTGCCTATCTATCTTAATTTATCAACCGCCTTTTTCGCTATTTCAAACCTTTCTTCATAATCCCCCGAAATATCAACCCAGGGAGTGATTTGGTTAATCATAATATCTTTATAAATATGATAGAGCTTCAACCTGTTTTCCAGATCAGGGTATTCCCGCAATTCGTCTTTAACCCACGGTAAGTCAACATTACACAGCAGGTACAGATCATATTTGCGTGCAACAACCTGGTCTAATATCCATTGATGGCATTTATCAAATACAAACTCGCACCATACCTTCATTACATACATGTCGGTATCAATAAATAAAAGTGAAGAAGCATTGTTGTACTGTTGCCCCATCGAACGAACCGTTTCAGTCGCTTTTTCTTCCAGCCTTACTTGACCTTTTGCTACAGTAAGCAGATCGTCATACGTATAATCCGTTCCATTTTCCAGCAGATATTCCCGTGCATATTCTTTACACCAAATGGTATCATAGTGTTCTGCCAACTGATCGCACAGCGAACTTTTGCCGGTTGATTCCGGCCCGATAATCACTATTTTTTTGAGCGCTGCCATTTAATACTAATAGAAATGGAAATTATTGGATGGGTATGAAAGCGCCAAGAATAATATTCCGGCAATGGTGAAATAAATATCTTTATCGTTAAAAACACTATATGAAAGTTGCTGTTTTAGGTGCAGGTATGGTAGGCCGTGCAATGGCTATTGATCTTGCCACTGCTTTTGATGTTACTTCTATAGATAAAAGCCAGCAATCGCTGGACGTTCTTTCTGCAATAAACAGCGGTATAAAAACACAGCAGTACGACCTCACTGATACGGCAGGTTACGATACCCTGCTTAAGGCTTTCGATTTAGTGGTAACGGCTGTTCCAGGTTTTATGGGATATAAAACGCTGCAACAGGTTATAGCATCAGGTAAAAATGTAGTAGACATTTCTTTTTCGCCTGAAAATATGTTGGAGTTAGATGCACTGGCCAAACAAAAAAATGTAACTGCTATTGTTGATTGCGGGGTAGCCCCTGGCGTTAGTAATTTTGTGTTGGGAAGATATAATGAAGAAATGACCGTACATAACTTTGAATGTTATGTAGGCGGATTGCCCAAAGTGAGAAAGAAACCTTTCGAGTATAAGGCGCCGTTCTCTCCCGTAGATGTTATTGAAGAATATACCCGCCCTGCGCGACTAAAAGAAAATGGGCATATCATTACCAAACCTGCCCTTACCGAAATTGAATTAATGGAGTTTGAAGAGATAGGTACGCTTGAAGTATTTAATACAGATGGGCTGCGTTCCATACTTCACACCATGAGCCATATACCTAATCTCAAGGAAAAAACCTTACGCTACCCTGGTCATTGTGAACTTATTATTGCTTTAAAGAATAGCGGTTTTTTTGAAACAGCTCCTGTTTTGTTTAAAGGAATTACTGTTTCACCTATTGATTTTACTTCTGCCATTCTTTTTAAAGAATGGAAATTACAACCTGAAGAGGAAGAATTTACTGTAATGAAGGTTATTGTGGAAGGAGAAAAAGATGGTAAGAAAAAAAGAGTTGAATACAGTTTACTTGATCGTTATGATGCAGCTACTAAAACCAGTTCTATGGCAAGATCTACAGGTTATACGTGCACAGCCGCGGTTCATCTGTTAGCTAAAAATTTATTTACAGAAAAAGGTGTTTTCCCGCCGGAAAAAGTGGGTAACCACAAAGCGTGCTTCGATTTTGTAATACAGTATCTGAAAGATAGAAATGTAAACTGGAAGAAAAAGACGGACTAGGATTGTGGGATTTTAGAATGGTAGGATTTCTTGTGGACTAATCTTGAAATCATAAAATACCACAATCATGTTTAGCAACAAAACAAAAAAGGCGTCATAAAAACGCCTTTTCTTAATATAGTTTCACTTCTCTCGTTTCACCTACACGTGAAAAATTATTCTGCTTCTGCCACTACCTCTTTTACTTCAGGCACCATGCGCTTCATCATGCCTTCAATGCCGGTTTTAAGGGTGATCATGGAAGATGGGCAGCCAGAGCAGGAACCCTGCAGCATCAGGTTTACCACGCCATCATCGTAGCTTTTAAACTGTATAGCGCCGCCATCCATTTCAACAGCGGGTTTTACATAATTATCCAGAATTTCCTTAATGCGTTTCACCACATCATCGTCATCGGCAGCAATGGTATTTGAGGCTTCTGTTTTTAATACCACTATTTCATCTTCGTTAATTACCGCTTTGCCTTCTTCCAGGTATTCCTTTAAAAACTGGCGGATGGTAGCAATTACATCCTGCCAATCGGTATCGTTGGTTTTGGTAAGGGTTACAAAGTTGCTGGCTATAAATACGGCCTTTATAAAAGGAAAACCAAATAGTTCCTGCGCTAATGGCGAGGGTTTTGCAGATTCTATATCTGGAAAATCAATGCTTTTACCTGGATATAAAAGTTTGTTCGCAACAAACTTCATTGTTTCCGGATTCGGCGTCATTTCCGTATAAATGCTAATTACGGGATTACCAGTCCTGATCATACTCGTCAAATTTAGTGTACAAATATAAAGAAAATCCGTGGCTGGCGCATTGCTTATTGTTTTCTATTAATGGGATTTGCACAGGAATTGATCATCCCGGTAACCAACAAGAACCAATAAGCACTCTTTAACACAGATTCCGGTCTACAGCATTCTATAAACAATCAATGATTCCGTACTTTCGGGTAATAATTAGTTCTATCTTTCTTAAAATAACCCAATTAAACAACAGCTAAAAACGTAATGCTATGATTTCTCCAAAAATTGAAAAGGCGCTAAACCAGCAGGTGCAATTAGAAGCGGAGTCCTCCCAGATATACCTGGCAATGGCTAGTTGGGCCGAAGTAGAAGGATATAACGGCGTAAGCGACTTTTTGTTTAAACACTCCGATGAAGAGCGGGTACATATGCTTAAACTGGTAAAATTTATTAATGAAAGGGGCGGACACGGCATTATCCCCGCTTTGCCTCAACCAGCGCAAAAATATAAAGGCGTAAAACCTTTGTTTGAGCAGGTACTGAACCACGAAATACATGTTAGTGAAGAGATCAATAAACTGGTAGACATCTGTTTAAAAGAAAAAGATTATACCACTCATAACTTCTTACAGTGGTATGTAAGCGAACAAATAGAAGAAGAAGCTTTGGCGAGAAGAATAATTGACAAATTGAAGTTGATTGGTGATGATAAAGGCGGCTTCTACTTATTCGACAGAGACATTATGTCTATTGAAGTTTCCTTAGGCACAGGTAAAGGAGCAAGATAAACAGCCGATAGTTCACTGGAGTATTTTCATAATCTGTTTCCTGATGGTAAAAAACAAATATCTCCGTTATATTCCTTTGGCATCGCCGCTTGCCGCTTTATTTGGCACGCAACGTACCCGCGAATTATTTAAGGTAAATCCTACCATTGCGCCGCAGCGTGAGGAAGCACAGGATGTAAAAATTTATGTTTTTGATTATGACGCTAACTCCTCCAGGGAAACTAAACTGGAACACATCAGCGATTGCTTACACTACAAAGACAATCACCACATCACCTGGATAAATATTGACGGACTCCGGAAATCGGATGTTGAAAATGTAAGTAACCAGTTTAGTATTCACCAATTGCTTATTGAAGATATTTTAAGCATTGGCCAACGGCCAAAAATGGATGACGTAGAAGGCATTTTATTTTGCCTGCTGAATATGCTGTACTTTAACGATAGCAGCAAAACAGTAGAAACCGAGCAGATCAGTATTGCTTTAGGTAGAGATTTTGTCATCTCGTTCCAGGAAGATGGCTCACGTGATGTATTTGACCCTTTGCGCCATAAATTAAAAATGGCAAACAGCAAGGTAAGGCAAAGAGGAGCTGATTATTTATGTTATACCATGCTTGATATGATTGTAGATAATTATTTTGTAGTGATGGAAAAACTGGGGGAACAAATTGAATTGCTGGAAGAAGAAGTCATCCGTCGCAGCAACACGCGTTCGCTTGCACGCATTAATCAATTGCGAAAAGAATTGATTGTACTTAAAAGAAATATAGCTCCTGTTCGTGAGTTGGTAAATGGTTTTATCCGCAGTGAAAGCGACTTACTGGAAGACCGCACTACTAAATATTTTAAAGACGTTTACGATCACATTGTTCAGGCGTATGATTTTACGGAGAACTATCGTGATATGATGATGAGTATGCAGGATATTTATATTAACAATGTAAACCTTCGCATGAACGAAGTGATGAAGGTTATGGCCATTGTTACCTGTCTTATGGCACCTGCTACCGTAATAGGTGGTATTTTCGGGATGAATTTTGAAGCGATACCGCTGTTGCACAACAAATGGGGATTTTACATTTCTGTTACAGCCATGTTATTTATTCCTTTGTTGATGTTGTACATCTTCAGAAAACGTGGTTGGTATTAGAAAAGGAACACATGAGGTATAAGGCAGAGGGCAGGAGGTGTGAGATTTTGAGCTGACTGTGATCGGGCTGGTATTTCATTTACAAATCAGCCATTCTTTATCTTCCTTTCGTTGTACACTTCCAATATCTTTATGTATCATCTTGCCTGTTCTATTTAATCTTTATAAAAATATCTAAACATATACAACATGAAGAAAATTGTATACTTCTTTATCCTGCTTTTGTGCATCAGCCATACCTATGCACAATCAAATGCGGGCTTGTTCCGGTTTCCGGATGTATCAAAAACACAGATTGTTTTTACTTATGCCAACGATTTGTGGGTAGTGCCAAAAGAAGGGGGTACAGCTACAAAACTGAGCTCACCTGCCGGGGTGGAAATATATCCAAAGTTTTCACCGGATGGATCTATGATAGCATTTACCGGCAACTACGACGGTAACAGAGATGTGTATACCATTCCTGTTGCTGGCGGTATTCCAACACGTATAACATCTTATAGTGGCGGAGATAGAATTGTTGACTGGACTAACGACGGGAAGAATGTACTTTTTGCTTCTATCAGAGAAAGCGGTAAGTATCGCTTTAATCAATTTTATACTGTTCCGGCAACCGGCGGCCCGGCAACAAAATTACCACTTGCCTATGCGGAATATGGTTCTTATTCTCCTGACGGAAAGCA
>JBGALP010000304.1:0-5299 GCA_044223805.1 Agriterribacter sp. | reverse complement strand
CCAATACGTCCAACTTTTTTCAGATCACCCATCCCGACAATGCCTAAAACGATTGTAAAAAAGATGATAGGAGCGATAAATACTTTAATGATGTTTATAAATGTTTTACCCATCCACTCTGCTTTAATAGCTGTGCCAGGATATAAATGACCAAGCAGTACAGCAGCTATAATGGCCAGCAATACCCAGAACGTTAAATTGGTAAAAACTTTTTCGAATCTTGTTTTTGATTTCATGTAATAAACAAGTAACAAGGGAAAATAAACTTTAAATATAGTATAATGGATCGTGTGCGGGTATTATAATTATAAAGAAACCAGGTTAAGGCGTGTTTGTTTAAAAAGAAATCTTTCTTTTGTGTGTAAATGAGTTTAAGAATAGAATTTTGTCACACTTTTGGCGTTATGCAAACGCCCGCGTTTTATAGTCGTTTAATTACAAAGAGGTAATACAATGAGCATAGATATTCTTCAACAAAATAATTTCTTTTTTATAGGAGTAGGCGGTACCGGCATGAGCGCTTTAGCGCAATATATGGCAGGGGTTGGTAAAACAGTATCAGGCTCCGACAGGGGATTTGCAGGCAATACATTAGATGATATAAAAGTAAAATTGGAAGAGGCGGGCATACATTGTTTTTTGCAGGATGGAGAAGGCATAACCGGTAAAACAGACGTTGTGGTAGTATCTACTGCTATCGAAGAAACGGTGATTGAAGTAAAAAAAGCAAGGGAACTGAATATACCTATCATTAAGCGTTCAGAACTGCTTGCACTTATTGCGAAAAGCCGGAAAACAATAGCAATAGGAGGCACTTCTGGTAAAAGCACTACCAGCGCCATGTTGTTTGATATATTAAAATTTGCCGGACTAAAGCCCGGTATTATTAGCGGCGCGGGTTTAATAAGTCTTATAAAGGAAGGTAAAATTGGAAATGCCGAAACTGGTGAAGGGGAGTGGTTGGTTATTGAAGCAGATGAAAGCGATGGTTCAATTGTGGGGTATGAAGCTGAAATAGGCGTATTGCTCAATATTGATAAAGATCATAAAGAGATTGATGTGCTGATGGACATTTTTGATATTTTCAAAAGAAATACAAAAAGCACTTTCATTGTGAACCAATCTCATGCGCTGGCAGCGAAACTTTCTCAAAAGGCAGTTAATGATTTTGCTATAGATTCAGCATCAGCCGCGGGATTTGTGGCAACTGATTTTGAACAACAGGGGCTGAACATCAGTTTCAATATTAATGATGTTCCGTTTTCGTTACATACCGTAGGAAAGCACAATATGGAAAATGCACTGGCTGCTACTACGGTTGCCGCGCAGTTAGGTGTTCCGCTGCAAGTATGCGCTGCCGCGCTAAGAAATTATGAAGGTATTTACAGGCGGCACCAGGTTATTGGCAATAAAAATGGTGTTTTATTAATAGATGATTATGCGCATAACCCTGCAAAGTGCGCTGCGTCAATAGCGGCATGTCAATACATAGCTCCAAAAGTAATAGCATGGTTTCAGCCACATGGGTATGGGCCTACAAGATTTTTACGCAATGATTTTGTACAGGAAATTGCTGCTGTGTTACGATCTGAAGACGAAATATGGATGAGCGAAATTTTTTATGCGGGAGGTACTGCTGAAAAAAATATCTCTGCCCATGATCTTATAAAAGATTTGCAGACTTTAAATAAAGCAGCTTTTTTTATAGATAACCGTAACGATTTTGTGAATCATGCGCGTAGCCACTTTACACATAATTGCGTGCTGTTGCTTATGGGAGCCAGAGACCCTTCTTTAGAGCATTTTGCAAAAGAAGTATGGACGCAGTTATAGTAATGCCGGTTAAAAATTTTCATTAATTGTAGCCATTAGACTTTTTCCCTGTCTTTATATGCCAGATAATGGCTTTTATAAATGCTTTTACATGATTGAATTGACGCCTGACTGCGAATTGTAAAATATTATAAGGCGTAAAAAAGAGCGTAAAAAAAAGCATAAATGACGTAAACTGAGCCAGGTTACTGTTTTTGCGCATGTACATTATTCTGTTACGGGTAGTATAGTATACCTGCATGGCGGTTTTATGTGTACCCAATGCCATAGATGATTTGTTATACACAACAGCCTGAGGCTGATAAAGAATTTTATATCCGTTTTTAATAATTCTTGCGCTTACATCAGAATCATCAAAATAAATGAAAAAATTTTGTGGCAGCATTCCTGCTTTTTCAATTACGCTTTTTCTCAGCATCATTGCGCCGGTATATGCGCCGTGGGTATAAGCTCTTTTATCGTATTGCCCTTTATCTTTTTGTTTGTTCCCAATAATTGTATTGCCCCCGGTTACCTTATTTACGGGTTTATATCCCGCATATTCAATCACATCTTTGTTATAGAACGAACGTATTTTAGGACATGTGACTCCAAGTACATTATCTGCCAGCAGTGGAGCCAGCAGATCTTCTAATAAATTTTCTGTTACTTCAGTATGATTATTAATCAACAGAATAAAATCTCCGCTTGCCTGTTTAACGGCCCAGTTTACACCACTGGTAGTTTTACTGTTATTATCCGTTCTTAAAAGCCTGGTATTAGGATAATTTCCATTATAAATTCTTGGGCCTGGATCTACGGTTGATCCCATATCACATACCAGTATTTCGTAATTTTTATAAGTGAGTTTCTTTGTAGATTCCAGGAATTGGCAGGTAGTTTCTGTTTGATTCCAATTTAAAGTAATTATTGATATTAAGGGCTTTGCCTTAATTGATATGTATGTCTTTTCTTGTACCATAATTATTTCTCTTAGTTATTGATTTGATAAGCATTGAGAAATAAAGGATTTAATCCGACCCGGGTGAGTCTGCAATTTATCAGAGGATTTGGAAATGGACTAACAGATATTTTCCAGAGACTAAAGTAGCCTAAAAATAAACATGCTTTACAATGCCGGCACTATGCGTTTGATAAATTATAGCTGATGAATTATCAGTATATTGATTTTCAACAAGAAGCATATATTAATCTCTGTAATCTGCATAGTCTTTAGCAGGAATTTATCATTTGATATTTTCTTGCACCACTATTATCCCATCAGGTAATTGGCATACGCAGTAATAAAGGATTTTAAGATTTGTCAAGAATTACATAACGCGTTGATTTTTAGCAATTATTAATTTTTTTTACCGTATTTCTACGATTTGTTTTATTCGCAAAATCTTTTGTTTTTTTCTGCCATAGATGCTCGAGTTTCCCACTTTTATACCGCAAACCGGGTATTTGGTATGGTACTTGCATGGTATTTTTACCATTTTTCAAAAAATCTAAATCCAAGAACTATGTGTGAAATCTACCCAGGGGTTATTCACAGGAAAGGGCTACGTATAGCCTTAGGAGTTATTCTAATTTGATATGTGTTTGAAATTTTTCCAGATGACTTATTATTTAACTATCATCTTAAACACCGTGCAAGCTCTATCGAATTAAATTATTAAACCTTTAATTTCCTGAAAAATCATGAATCGAATTAACAAAAGAAGTTCAAATCCAACTTCTTTAATCCAGATCCTTTTGTCACCAGTTTTAATTTTTACTTTATTTTTCTCGTTTACATTTAGCTTCTCTGCATCGGCACAAATGCAGACTACTCAAAAATCCGTTTATAAAAGGATTGATGCTAATGTTGGGGGGTATCTTGAATCGCTGCCCAATGATTATGCTAACAATCCAACAAAAAAGTATCCCTTACTCATTTTTATGCATGGCGTTGGCGAAAGAGGGAACGGAGCCGCCGGTTCGGTAGAAAAGGTAGCGAATGTTGGAATTCCGAAATTGCTTAAATTAAAAACATTTCCAGCTAATCATACCGTAGGGGGCAAAACTTATTCATTTATAGTGCTTTCTCCTCAATTTCAGAATTCTACAAATTGGATAAATGATATTCAGGCCATAATTGATTATGCAAAAAAAACATATAGAGTAGATGAGCAGCGGATTTATCTTACCGGTTTAAGTTTAGGCGGTATAATGGGTTGGGTTTATGGTGCCGGAACAGTAGCCCACGGACAGCAATTAGCCGCGGCTTTATTGGTATGTCCTGGTGCTTCGGCAACTGCCGCTCAATTAAAAAATCTTGGTAGTTCGCAATTGCCTATATGGGTAACTAATAACAGTGGTGATCCATATAATCCGGCCAGTCAGGCAAAGGGTTTGGTTAACGCCATCAATGCTGCGGCACCTGCTCCCCCCAAAGCGCTTTTAACTATTTTTAATAAATCAGGACACGATGCCTGGACGGCTACATATGATCCATCTTTCAGACAAAATGGGTTAAATGTGTATGAATGGATGCTGTCTAAATCCAGAGGTTCTTCACAACCGCAACCCGCGCCTGCTACTCCTGTACTTACAGCCAATGCCGGTGCAAACCAGGTTATTACCTTGCCTGCAAATAGTGTAACGTTAGACGCAAGCGGCTCAAAGGTTACTGCAGGTTCCATAACTTCCTATACATGGACAAAGGTGTCTGGCCCTTCAACAGGGTTACTTTCTTCACTTTTGAATGGTTTGCAAGCTAAGTTAACAGGACTGATTGCAGGGGTATATAAATATCAACTAACCGTAAAAGACAATAATGGAAGCACGGCTACCGCTACAGTAACTGTAACAGTAAACGCCAGTACAACTTCCACTGCTCCTCCTACTGTTAATGCAGGCACTGGTGGTACTGTTACGCTGCCTGTAAATACATTTACGTTGGATGGTTCTGCATCAAAGGCCTCAACCGGAAATACTATAGTGTCTTATCAATGGATCAAGTCTACATCAAGCCCAACGGGTGGTACTATAACAAATCCAACCAGCGCAAAAACTATTATAACCGGACTTGTGGCAGGTACTTATGTTTATAGTTTAACTGTTAAGGATAACAAAGGACAGTCTAAAACGGGGGGAACAACCATTGTTGTAAAACCGGGAGCAACGTCAACAGCTCCTCCAACTGTTAATGCGGGTACCGGAGGAACAATTACTTTACCTGCTAATACGTTTACACTGGATGGTTCTGCCTCAAAAGCCTCAACCGGTAATACAATCAAATCTTACAAATGGGTTAAATATTCTGGCCCTGCTGCTGGAGGAGGAATAATCGCCAGTCCAGCAAGTGCTAAAACAACTATAACAGGATTAGTTGCGGGAACCTATATATACAGTTTAACTGTTACAGATAGTAGAGGTCAGTCAAAAACCGGTGGAACAACAATTGTGGTAAAACCTGGATCTGGTTCAACAGCGCCCCCTA
>JBGALP010000303.1:0-5189 GCA_044223805.1 Agriterribacter sp. | reverse complement strand
ACCGTTTATATGGTGCAGCAATAATTTTACTACGGCTTTTGCCATTCAATGTTATTGGTACAGGCAAATGAGCGGGGATGCATTGTACACCGAACTGGAGCAGGCAAATTTCGATTGGCTGTTTGGCTGCAATCCATGGGGTACAAGTATGGTATATGGGTTGCCTGCCTGGGGCGATACGCCTGTTGATCCGCATGCTTCATTTTTAAAAATTGGGCATTACCCTATTGACGGAGGATTGGTTGACGGACCTGTTAAGGGAAGTATATTTAATAATCTGCTGGGGATTACACTCACTAAACCCGATGAATATGCGCAGTTTCAAAGCGGTCTTGCTGTATATCATGATGATTCCGGAGATTTCAGTACCAATGAACCAACCATGGATGGAACTGCTACGTTGATCTATCTGCTGGCATCCAAAGAAAGTGTTGGCAATAACATTCGAAAATCCACTGGACTACCTGCAGTTGCTCAACCTGTTGTAAAAAATGTTACGTACAGTTATGGTGGCATTATCCGTGGAGATACAATACAAAAAAATATAGCACTTGTTTTTACGGGCGATGAATTTGGCGAAGGTGGAGATTATATTAACGAAACATTAAACAAAGAAAAAGTAAACGCTTCTTTTTTCTTTACCGGGAATTTTTATCGTAATCCTACATTTAAAAATCTTGTTAGAAAACTAAAAACCTCCGGTAATTATATTGGGGCACATTCCGACAAACATGTGTTATATAACGACTGGAACAAGCGCGACAGCCTGTTGGTTAATAAAGCTGATTTTAAAAAAGATATTCTGGATAACTATGAAGAAATGAAACGTTTCGGAATTTCTAAAAGCGATGCCCGTTATTTTCTGCCAGCCTATGAATGGTATAATGATAGTATTTCCACGTGGACTGATAACCTGGCATTACAACTGGTTAATTTCTCACCAGGCACCCTCAGCAATGCTGACTATACTACACCTGATATGAAAAACTACCGCTCGTCAGACGAAATAATGAAATCAATTCTACAATATGAGCAAACACATAAAAGTGGAATGAATGGTTTTATCTTATTGCTGCATATCGGCACAGATAAAAAGCGAACGGACAAAATGTATTATCACTTACCAGAGTTGATCGGTTATTTAAAAAAGAAGCAATACAACCTGGTGCGGGTAGATGAACTGTTAAAGTAGTATTAGTGCGCAATAAGAGAAGCAGCTTCCTTATCCAGCATTATTATTCCATTTGGATGTTGCCGCATAATACTGGCAGGAACCTTATTACTTATTTCTCCTTCAATAGTCTGTTTAATGATAGGTGCTTTTTTCTCTCCGTTTGCCAGCAGCAATACCTTGCCGGTTTCCATTAAGTGTTGTAGTCCGAGTGTAATGCCTTGGTTTAAAACAGTAGTAGTTTCAAAATCTACTTTTATTTATTAAATGGAACTCCCGCCCAACATTCATTACCTAGTAGTTTCATCAAGATCTACTATATGCGAGTAATTATTAAATGGAACTCCCGGTTCATTAAAACCAATATGCCCGTTCATACCAATACCTACCAACATCAGGTCAATCCCGTTTAAACGCCGGATAACTTTGTCAATTCTTTCGCACTCGCTTATAGGATGTTCAGCCATCGCCCTGAACAGGTAAATATTTGAAGGCGAAAAACGAAGGTGTTGAAAAAGATGTTGCTGAAAAAAATAATGACAGCTTCCTTCATTATCCCGCGGAATGCCAAGCCATTCGTCAAGTCCAATAAATGTAACGTCAGCAATATCAATTTTATCCCGCTGAATAATTTCAACAACATATTTATAAGTCAGTATTGGAGTACTGCCTGAAGCGAGGCATATAACCGCATTGGGTTTTTTTTGTATTGTATTTACTATTTCACTGGCGGCCTCACGCGAAAGTGCGTCGTTATCTTCAAAAATATTTAACTGCATAATGCAATATATTTTAATTTTCACAGGTAAAGCCAGATTAACTTATTCCAGTAAGAACACCAGGCTGCATTATAAAAACAAGTTTCACAGAATAATACCATAATTTTCTAAAAAAAATCAACCTTGAATACAAAGAAAAATATGTTTTTGAATCTTTGGATTAATAAGTGTTCCGGCAAACAAAGATCGCTGCAAAAAATTGTTTCAATCCTATTGATGGTATGCCTCATTTCATCTAACACCATCTTACCTGCACAACAAAAAATCCGCATTGCATGTATAGGCAACAGTATTACAGCCGGTTCCAGGTTACAGCATCCTGAAACAGAGGCTTATCCTGCGCAATTACAACAATTGCTTGGAACCAATTACGAGGTAATGAACTTTGGCGTAAGCGCAAAAACTGTTGTGCATACCGGCAATGCTTACACTGCGACTGATAAATACAAACAGGCTTTATTAAGCAATCCCAATATTGTATTTATTAAATTGGGAACGAATGATAGCAGGCTTCCATATAGATCAGATATAGCCCAACACTTTGAATCAGACTATACAAATATTATTAATTCCTTCAGATCATTAACTTCTAAACCAAGAATTATTCTTCTTTTGCCGGTAAGTTCCTATCTAACCGATACCAGCCGGCAAACCGATGCCGCTATTGTAGAATGGGTTCTTCCGCATATAAGAGAAGTTGCATTTAAAGAAAAGCTGGAATTGATTGATCTTCATTCCATCACCGCCACTAAACCAGAATTATTCCCAGACTCTCTGCATCCTTCGGTAAACGGTGCCACCATTATAGCAAAGCGTTTATACGAAGCCGTAATGTTAAAAACAGATCGCAAATTTGATATATTCGAAAAAATAGAAGCGTCTTATAAAACCTCTTCATTTTATGGATATGATTGCGCTGACTTTTTATTTAAAGATCGCGAAGCAAAAATTGTAAAACCCCGCTTTGCTGCTCCCGGACATCCATGGATATGGAGGGCAAGATTCTGGGGGCACGAACCTCAAACCGATATCGCTTTATTAGACAGAGGTTTTCACCTAGTATACTGCGATGCTTCCGAATTGTTTGGAAATGCAGAAGCAGTAAACCTTTGGAACGCCTTTTATACTTTTTTACATAAAGCGGGCTTAGCCAAGCGGGTTGCCATGGAAGGTATGAGCCGTGGTGGAGTGTATATATACAATTGGGCTGCGGTTAACCCAGGCAAAGTGAGTTGCATTTACGCTGATGCTCCTGTTCTTGATTTGAAAAGCTGGCCCGGAGGAAAAGGTAAAGGCCCCGGCAGTAAAGCAGACTGGGAAATATTTAAAAAAGATTACGGCTACAGTACCGAAGAAGAAACGGCTGATTTCAAAAACAATCCTATGGATAAAATAGCTGAGATTGTAAAAGGAAAATATCCAATGCTGCATGTAGTGGGCGATGCCGACGAAGTGGTGCCTGTGGATGAAAATACCGCCCCTTTTGAAAAAATGATATTAGCCGCGGGAGGTGATATTAAAGTGATTCATAAACCAGGTATTGGGCACCATCCACATAGCCTGGCTAACCCTCAACCTATTGTTGATTTTATATTGAAGTCAACCAAATAATTTTCAAAAATTTTTAAACTACTCTGGATGATTATAAGGAAAATAAATAAGCTGCTTATTGTTTGTTTGTTGTTTTGTATCAGTCCTGAATTACATGCAGCGGTTGTAGATACTGTTGAAACTTACAGCACATCTATGCATAAAAAAATTAAAGCGGTTATTATAACGCCTGGCGATTATGCCAAACGGGAAGCCTTACCTGTAGTTTACCTGTTGCATGGGTATAGTGGCAATTATGCAGATTGGACCACAAAAGCAAAAGGTGTAGAAAAACTGGCTGACTTGTACGAAGTAATCATTGTTTGCCCCGACGGTGCGTACGGAAGCTGGTACTGGGATAGTCCTGTTGATTCATCCTTTAAATATGAAACGTATATATCAACTGAATTAGTAAAATGGATAGATAGTAAATACAAGACAATTAAAGGCCCGAAAGCAAGAGCTGTAGCAGGTTTGAGCATGGGTGGCCATGGAGCATTGTATATAGCACTTAAACACCAGGATGTTTTTGGTGCTGCAGGTAGTATGAGTGGCGGTGTAGATATCCGTCCTTTTCCCAATAATTGGGATATGGCAAAACGACTGGGAACCTATGCTGCAAATCCTGAGCGGTGGGAAAAAAATACCGTAATTAATATGCTGAATCTACTTACTCCTGACTCACTTGCTTTAATTATTGACTGCGGTACCGATGACTTCTTTTACAAAGTAAATCATGCGCTGCACGAACAACTACTGATGCGTAATATACCTCACGATTATATTGAAAGACCTGGATCGCATAATTGGGAGTATTGGACAAATTCGGTTCAATACCAATTGTTGTTCTTTCATCAATTTTTTCTAAAAAATAATCATTAACCTTCTCTATTCTTTTATTTTTTAAAACTCTGTTGATGATGTTATCTTTCCGCTTTGTTGTTGTTTCAAAATAAAACAAATGAAGACTTTAGTTTGCACCACACCGGGAACTTTTGAATATAAACAAGCGGAAATACCACAGCTTACCAAAGGAAATTCAATACTAAAAATAAAACGCGTTGGTATTTGTGGTACCGATCTACATGCTTTTGAGGGAACACAACCATTTTTACAATATCCGCGCATATTGGGGCACGAGCTGGCAGCGGAATATGAAGCAGGAGATGCGGAAGGTTTTACTAAAGGCGAAGCAGTAACATTAATTCCCTATTTCAATTGCGGGCATTGTATTGCATGCCGCATGGGTAAGCCCAATTGCTGTGTTACCATACAGGTGTGTGGCGTGCATTGCGATGGCGGAATGGTTGAATATTTATCTGTTCCATCCTACACATTAGTACATGGTGAAGGATTAAGTTTTGATGAGCTGGCATTGGTAGAACCTTTGGCAATAGGTGCGCATGGTATACGCCGTGCAGGGGTACAAAAGGGAGAATATGTATTGATTATTGGTGCAGGTCCTATTGGTTTAGGCACTATGGAGTTTGCCCGCATTGCCGGAGCCAACGTAATAGCAATGGATATTAATGACGAGCGCTTGTCTTTTTGCCGGGATAATATACAGGTTCCTTTTACCATCAATCCTTCAAAAGAAGATGCTGTAGAAAAATTGAAAGAAATAACTAATGGCGATATGCCTACGGTAG
>JBGALP010000302.1:0-5279 GCA_044223805.1 Agriterribacter sp. | reverse complement strand
TATTCATTCTGAACCGTGAAACCGGAGAACCATTGTTTCCAGTAGAAGAACACCCTGTTGAAGCTTCGGTTATTGATGGTGAACAATCTTCACCTACACAACCTTTTCCCGTATTGCCCGCACCGGTTGGTTTGCAAAAGGTAACCACTGCCGATGCATGGGGTTTAACGCCTGAAGCTAAAGATGAAGCAACAAAAAAAATTGCCTTATACCACAACAATGGCATATTCACACCACCCAGTTATGAAGGCTCTATCATGACGCCAGGCAATGCAGGAGGAATACACTGGGGCGGTATGTGTTATGATCCTGAAAAAAAATTACTGATCACCAACATTAACAGGTTAGCAGCCGTGATAAGAATAATACCACGTGAAAAAATACAAGCGCTGGAAAAAGAGGATGAAGCTGTATTGCGGGCTGAAACGGGCAGGCAAACAGGAACACCTTATGTGATGAAACGCTCTTATCTTTTTAAAACCGGCAACAACGGATTTACTATGCAGACCGCACCACCCTGGGGAACGCTGCTGGCAATTGATTTGAGCAACGGGCAAAAAAAATGGGAAGTGCCTCTTGGCTATATGCTTAATCCAAAAGAGCATAAGGAAGCAGAAACCTGGGGTTCCTTAAACTTCGGCGGCGCCATTGTTACAAAAGGCAACCTGGTTTTTGTGGCAGCTACGCTGGATGATCATCTGCGTGCCTTTGATGCAAGAACCGGAAAAAAATTATGGGAAGCTGCTTTACCTGCTGGTGGGCAGGCTACCCCAATGACGTATGAATGGAAAGGCAAACAGTACATTGTTATCGCAGCCGGTGGTCATGGGAAGTTGCACACCAAACAAGGAGATTATGTTATGGCGTTTGCGCTTCCTTAATACTATTTTGCATGAGGGTGATTCACAATTTAACAAACGGAGAGGAGTTGCCTTATAGTGTTAAGGCTGTCGCAAAAAACAAGCTCATAACCTTAGCAACAGAAGCTTCACATGGCTCACCTTATTACATTATTTGTATGCACAGAAGGTAATAAGGTGGGAAACTTAAGTTTGGCTTTGTTATGAAGGTTATAAGGTTGAGCTATTCTAATTTTAAAAAGTCGAATGCTCTTATTGGTTAGTATCACTCCAACGGTAACATAACAACATGTATCTTCTTTTGATGATTGGATAAACACCTCACCGAAATATATTATTTTTGAAACCCTCATTTGTAAAATATGAATATAACTGTAAGAAGAGCTGTAAAAGAAGATTGCCCAAGATTAATGGAACTCGTAAATGAGTTGGCAGCGTATGAAAAAGCGCCACAGGAAGTAACGGTTACATTGGAACATTTTATTGAAAGCGGTTTTGGTAGCGCTCCTGTCTGGTGGGCATTTGTTGCTACTACACAGGAAACAAATGAAACAGGCGAAATGAAAGAAACCATCGCAGGATTTGCGTTATATTATATCCGCTATTCTACCTGGAAAGGAAAAGCGATGTACCTGGAAGATATTTTAGTTACCCATGCGATGAGAGGAAAAGGAATTGGCAAATTATTGTTTGACCGCCTGATTATAGAAGCTAAGGAGAAACAATTAAAAAGGATTATTTGGCAGGTGTTGGAATGGAATGAACCTGCTATTCAGTTTTATAAAAAATACAATGCGGCTTTTGATGCCGAATGGGTGAATTGCGCTATAGATGTATAAATTCCCAACCTTTTTACATGATGCTTCGTATGGTTAATATGCGTTAATGTTTTGCATAAGGCAATGTTAACAACACCCTCCACTTGTTTATAAAACTCCCGAATCGCTATTTTTAATTGAAAATCTAAACTATTGGTTAATAATTTTACTTTACCGTCTTAAGGATCATTTTTTGCGTATTTAAGAAATAGCTATTTGGATATCTAACTTAACCAATATGAATTGTAAAAAGTCAACACTGTATTTTGTTTGTTTTGTAACACTGTTAGCAGCGGCATGTAAAAAAGATAATAACAGCGGAGGCAGCAGCACTACCACCGATGACCTGGTGAAAGACACTGTATGGAACTATACGCAGGATATTTATCTATGGTATAAAACTTTACCCAGATCGTTTAACCCACGCAGTTATAGTGACCCTAATGCCATAATGGAAGCCATAAGAGCATATAGCATTGAACCAGGGTTTACCGATCCTGTTGACCGCTGGAGCTTTGGTATAAAAAAGGCAGAGTGGGATAATGTGAGTTCCGGCATAAGCGGTGATTTTGGACTGGGTATCTTTTTTAATTCAACAAATGACTTACGTGTGTCGTATGTAGAACCTGCTTCTCCTGCAGGAGCCGCAGGTATAACAAGAAGCTGGCGCATAACCTCCGTAAATAACGATACTACCATCAATACAGATGATGCAACGATAACCCGTATTTCAACGGCTGTATTCAGCAGCTCGTCAACCAGCTTTGTTTTTAAACGACCTGATAATACCGACACGGCTATTACGCTTACAGCAGCCACTTACCAGGAGCTACCGATCTTATTGGATAGTGTATATACCATTGGTGGAAACAAAATCGGATACTTTGTATACAATTCCTTCCTGGGAAATGTTACAACTATAAAATCAAAATTCAGTACGCTGTTTAGTAAATTTAGCAGTGCAGGCATTACCGATATGGTGATTGATTTAAGATACAATGGCGGTGGCTATGTAGAACTGCAGAATGAACTGGCTAATTACCTGGTTCCTGCCGCTGGCAATGGAGGCGTAATGTTGCAGGAAAAATTTAATGATAAACTAAGCGCAACAGAAGATACAACAATCAATTATTCAAAAAAAGGAAGTCTTAATTTATCGCGACTGTTTTTTATTACCACAAAAAATACCGCTTCGGCAAGTGAACTGCTTATTAATAGTTTAAAACCATACACCGATGTGAAACTGGTAGGGAAACCATCACACGGAAAACCCGTAGGCTTTTTTAATATCGGTGTGGGCGATTGGTATATCTTCCCCGTATCGTTCAGAAGTGTAAACAAAAACGGGGAAGGAAATTATTTTAATGGCTTACAGCCAGATGCCAATGTAAGCGATGGGCTTGACAAACAATGGGGCGATGTACAGGAAAACTGTCTTGCCAGCGCGTTACATTATATCACGGATGGGGCATTCTCAAGAATTTCTGCAAAAACGCAGGATGACAGTAAAACAGAATCAGGCAATACCAAACTGGATGTAAGGCGTTTTAAAGGCGCCGTACGAAGCAGGAAATAGAGGTTTGTTGTTTAAAGTTTATTGTTTTTTGTGAATGGTGAGATGACAGACGTGAGTGGTTACGATTCCCGAAGGTATGGTATGGTTTTACGTTTGTCGTTTCACTTTTCTCGTTTCACGAATAATAGCTTATCATAATGGCGACTTATATATCCCGGTAGCATTGTGTTGCCGGGATTTTTATGCCTGAATGTTATTGGCTATTAAAACATTTGATTGGTTTTTGTAAATAGGGGTCGAAAACATATCTTCACTACCTTGTCAACTTTAAATCAATCATAAATTCAACAGTGAAATGATCAAAAGAACGATTTCCTTGATCTTCTTATGCGCCGTGTATGCTTCATACGGTTACGCGCAAGCGCAGAAAGATTACACTCCTGTCTCTCTGGCCAATCTTGACGCTTTCAGCAGCCCTGGCTCTAACTGGTTGGTTGCCGGCGATGCTGAAGCCGATCTGAATAATGAAGGCATTATGAAGGCTATTCCCGGCACGGGAACCGCGGTTAATATTATCTCTAAAAAAGACAATACTCATCTTATAACAAAAGAAAGCTTTGGCGATATAGAACTGGAACTGGATTTCATGATGGCAAAACAGTCTAACTCCGGTATATACCTGCAGGGCAGATATGAAGTGCAATTATATGATAGCTGGGGAAAGCTTAACCCTGGTTTTATTGATTGTGGTGGCATATACCAACGTTGGGATGATAAACGCCCAGGTGCAAGTAAAGGATATGAAGGCATTGCACCTTTAGAGAATGTGGCAAAGGCGCCCGGTTTGTGGCAACACTTTAAAATAAAATTCCGTGCACCAAGGTTTGATGCTAACGGCATCAAAATAACCAATGCCCGTTTTGAAGAAGTATACCTGAACGGTGTATTGGTACAACAGCAGGCTGAAGTAACCGGTCCTACAAGGTCTGCGATGTTTGAAGATGAAAAACCAACCGGCCCATTGATGTTACAGGGAGATCATGGCAATGTGGCTTTCAGAAATATTGTATACCGCGCATTAAGCGGCGATAACAGCACTCCCCCTAAAACTGATTTTGCCACACCTATTATTGTAAACGCAGAAAATCGTCCTTACCTGTTGCGTAGTTTTATAAATTACGAAAATAAATTGCTTACGCATGGCATGTCTGTGGGCAACCCCAACCAGGTAAATTATTCCTATGATATGAAACAGGGAGCCCTGTTCCAGGTTTGGCGTGGACAATTTGCAGATGCAACAGATTTATGGTATGAGAGAGGTGAACCTTACCAGCGTATTGTTCCGCTGGGCAGCGTAATTGTTTTATCTGACGCGCCTGCAATAGCTGTTTTGGCGGATGTTGCCACAACAGTATGGCCTGAGCCGGTTCCATTTGACGATATGCGCAATAAAGGATATGCGCTTGATGCAACAAGAGCTCCAACATTTCGCTATACCCTTAATGATATGAATGTAACGGACAAGGTTACTGTACCAGATGCAACAGGAATTACAAGAACGATAACCGTGGCTAATCCTCCGGCGGGTTTGTACGTTCGTGCAGCCGTATCAAAAAAGATAGTGGCGCTTAGTAAAACAATGTACCTGGTAGGCGACAGGCAGTATTATGTTACTGTTGAGGAAAAATTTAAACCTGTTATCCGCACTATTGGCAACAACATGGAATTACTGATCCCTGTTATCAAAGCCGGCGACGCTGTTTCTTATTCTCTTACCTGGTAATCTTTAAAATCATGACTACATTATATACATCATTCCATATATTATCAAAACGGGCTTTTGGCATTATAGTATGCATGGCGGCATTGCTCAGGTTGTCTGCGCAAAATGATACTACTGTGCATGTTCAGAAAGAAGAAGACTTTTATAATATTCTTACAGTACCTATTCCCGATAATATTATACTGGAAGTAGGGGGTATGACTTTTTTACCTGATGATGCGCTGGCAGTATCCACGAGAAGAGGCGAAGTATGGATCATTACTAACCCTTACATGAAAAATGGTACACTTCCACGGTATCGC
>JBGALP010000015.1:0-38072 GCA_044223805.1 Agriterribacter sp. | reverse complement strand
CCATTATGGACTATGCGGTAATGAAACTATCAGGTCGAACAACACCATTGATGGATTACACTAATGCTGCAGGACTTGGTTTTTTTAAAATCAGGGAAAACAAATTTGATATTACATCCTTAACCGGTATTGGTATTGATGCTTCTATATTACCCGAAACAGGTGAATCCGCTGCGTTTGCGGGGTATTACAATTCAAAGATTCCTGTGTATTCCGCCATTGGAGATAACCAGGCAAGCTTTATCGGCTCCGTGAGAGACAGGGGAAAATCCATACATGTAACAATAGGCACCAGCAGCCAGTTATCTGTATATTCAAAAAAACTACTCCAGTTACCGGCTTTAGATACCAGGCCTTTCCCCGGAGGTGGTTACATATTGGTGGGAGCAGCGCTCTCAGGAGGACAATCGCTCTCTGTTTTACAATCTTTTTTTGATAGCGTTATACAATTAAGCAGCAACAATGGTAGTAACGTTGCCGGTTTTTATGAAATGATCAATGCTATTGAATATAAAGAAAATGGACCAACAGCGCTTGCTGTCACTACATTGTTTAATGGCAGCCGCTCTAATCCTTTTGACAGAGGTAGTATTTCGAATATCTCCACCACCAACTTTACTGCTGCAGATGTAATTCTTGGGTTTATCAGGGGAATTTGTAATGAAGTATTTAATTTTTATAACGCGATTCCTGATGAACTGAAAAAAGATAAGCATATATTAATTGGTTCTGGCAACGCTTTAAAAAAGAATAAGCTGCTTTGCAAAACGCTTGAACGCACTTTCAATTTACCCGTTGTTAAATCAGCACATGATGAAGACGCAGCCTTAGGAGCCAGTATTGCCGCAGCAGTAGGCGGAAAGTATATTCAGGATTTTGATTCCATAATGATGAACCCTGCTGATAACAAAAAAAGCGAAGATTGAATCACCAATCTCCGCTTTGTGGAGCTGCAGGGAGTCGAACCCTGGTCCAAACGAGGAAGCCATACGCTTTCTACATGCTTATTTAATGATTAATTGTCGGAGATAAACCGGACATCAACATACCAATCTATCCCTTAGCTGGATGGTCTTAAGTTATACGCACAGCCTTGTATAACAGCATTCCATTTTCTTTTGATGTCGGCGGCGGCCCTCGGTAACAGACAGACCTGGACGGCGGCCCTAATGACTATCTAATCACTGATTAGGCAGCCATGGCATACTGAGTATTGCCATTTAAATTGTTGAGTATTCAGATTAAGGTGCTAATTATTCAACGCACCGCATGCTTACACGTACAAAGAACTTTGCTGTCAAAACCGGTCAGCCCCCGGATGTACAAATTTGAGATTTGAAATTAGATATTTAAATCAATTCATCAACTCGAAATAAAATCAAAGATATGTCAAGATCATTAATTATATATTCATCAGCCAGGAAGCCGTAGTTTTCAAATCTCAAATTTCAAATCTCTTATTTATCATTTCTTTCCCCACCCAAAAATATCATTACCGTTTGCATAGATCAATAAACTAAAAAGTATAACCATACCAACTATTTGCGCATATTCGAGGAACTTATCGCTTGGTTTACGCCCGGTAATCATTTCAACCAGGGTAAACATTACGTGCCCGCCATCCAGCGCAGGTATAGGCAACAGGTTCATAAACGCAAGGGCTACACTAAAAAAAGCAGTGATCTTCCAGAAACTTTCCCAGTTCCATTCAACAGAAGAGAAAATAGAACCCATAGATCCAAATCCACCAACACCTTTATACGCTCCTGTAGAAGGTTTTAAAATGAGCTTGAACTGATCAATATAATCTTTCAGTGATGAAATACCGAGACGAATGCCAGCAGGAAAAGATTGAAAAAAAGAATATTCCTTTTTTTCTAATTTAAAAACACCCAGGCTATCATACTGTTCTTCTGACAAAAATGGAATCCCTAAACGTCCTGATTCTGGTACCTGTGCAGCCAGGGCCAACGTATCATTACCCCTGAGTACTTTAACCGTTACAGGTTTATTTTTTTTAGTTGTGGTGTAAGCAACAATCTCATCCATAAATTGTACAGGAGCATCATCTACAGCAACTATTCTGTCCCAATTCTGCAATCCCGCCTTTTGCCCGTTCGTGGTATCCTTAGCTCCATATTTCCCTACAATGGAAGGGAGCCTTTCCATAAAAGGAGGAATCTTTGTTTTTTTATGTTTTACCAATGAACCAATAACATCAACCGGTATACTGATCGTTTGCTCTTTACCATCTCTCATTATTTGCACAGTAGTTCCACCACCTAATAATATTTTTTTACCAAGATCATCAAAGTAAGGAACGTTCTCTCCATTAACAGCAACAATTTTATCACCTGATTTAAAACCAATATCAAGCATTAACGAGTCCGTTATCCAAAGCCCGTTTTTTAATGATGCGTTAGGTGTTTTTGTCTCTCCCCATGTAAACAATATCATGCTGTATATTAGGAAAGCCAGCAGCACATTCATGGTAACACCACCAATCATAATAATCAAACGCTGCCAGGCCGGTTTGCTTCTGAACTCCCACGGTTGTGGTGGCTTATTCATTTGCTCCTTGTCCATACTCTCATCTATCATTCCTGATATTTTTACATATCCGCCCAAAGGCAACCAGCCCACACCATATTCCGTTTCACCTACTTTTTTCTTAAAAAGTGAAAACCAAGGATCAAAAAACAAATAAAATTTTTCAACGCGGCATTTAAACCATTTAGCGGTAATATAATGACCAAACTCATGTACGATAACTAAAATTGAAAGAGACAGAATTAATTGCACTGCCTGCAAACCCACCTGCGCCCAGTTAATTGCTAATAATGTCATATGGAATAATATAGACCATGCTATTTACATGGTTTGTATTTAATGTAAAGATCAAAGTAAACGTTTATATAGAAATTTTCTTGCTTTGTACCCGCCGCTTATCATAATAAATATAAGCTTTACAGGTTTATTAACGACGCCGCAAAATTACGTGCCTCCGCATCGCTCTCAAAATATTCTTCCAGCGTAGGTTTTGGAATGTGCTTGATTTTGTCCATGGCCCGTTCAACCAGTTCCGTCATATCAAGAAACCCAATGCGGTTTCTTAAAAAACCGTATACCGCTATTTCATTGGCGGCATTCATTATACAAGGCATATTACCGCTTTTGTTTAACGCCTCACCTGCCAAAGCAAGATTGCGAAAGGTTTTAATATCGGGTTGTTCAAAATGCAGGGAAGATGATCTTGAAAAGTCGTAACGCGGAAATTTGTTGGAAATGCGTTGAGGAAATGATAAAGCATATTGAATAGGCAATTTCATGTCGGGCAATCCCATCTGCGCTTTTATGCTGCCATCTTCAAACTGTACCATGGAGTGAATGATGCTTTGCGGATGAACAATTACCTGGATCTGTTCGGGCTGCAGGTTAAATAACCATTTTGCTTCAATCATTTCCAGCCCTTTGTTCATAAGTGTGGCCGAATCAACAGAAATTTTAGCGCCCATATTCCAGTTGGGATGTTGCAGCGCATGTTCCTTTTTTACATTCACCAAAAAATTCGGCTTTTTACCAAGGAAGGGCCCACCGGAAGCAGTAAGTACTATTTTTTCAATTTTATTTCTTGTTTCGCCTACTAAACACTGAAAGATGGCAGAATGTTCTGAATCAACCGGTATAACAGGCACTCTTTTCTCCACCGCCTTTTGCATTACTATGTCGCCTGCTACTACCAATGTTTCTTTATTGGCCAACGCTATAGCTTTGCCTGCCTCAATAGCTTTAAGCGTAGATTTTAAACCAGCAAAGCCCACAATGGCGGCTATCATCATATCATAAGTATCAAACAGCGCTACTTCTTCCAACGATTTTTCTCCGGAAAATACTTTGATATCAGTATTGGCTAAAGCCTCTTTTACAATAGTGTATTTTGCTGCATTTACAATTACAACCGCATTAGGGTTAAATTTTTTTGCCTGTTGTATCAACAATGTGTCGTTGGAATGTGCAGTAAGTATTTCTACCTCAAATTTGTCAGGATTAGCCGCGATTACTTCAAGAGCCTGGGTACCAATAGAGCCTGTTGAACCAAATATGGCGATTCTTTTTTTCATCAATTATTATTATACTTCCTGAACATATTTTTTCAATTCATCCGCAATATCACGGTTATTACTAAGACGGGGAACTTTGTTTTGCCCGCCCAGTTTACCTATGCTCTTCATGTAATCAATAAACCCATTTTTTCTTACTGTGCGTATTCTTAGGGTTTGCAATATATTGCCATTTATCAGGTCGTCGTAATAGATATTTTTTTGCCTGAGGTTGTTATCTACCTGTAACGAAAATTCATTAACACTTTGTGGTGTGTTTTCAAATTCCACAAACCATTCATGGTAGCTTTTACCCTTACCCTGTTCAACCATTGGCGCTACCGTAAATTCTGTTATTTTCAATCCTTCTTTTTGGGCAGCTTTCATCAGGCTGTATTCCACCTCTTCACCAATAACATGCTCACCAAAAGCGGAAATAAAATGTTTAATGCGCCCAGTAACTATAATCCGGTAAGGATCAAGGGAAACAAACTTTACCGTATCACCAAGATTATATCCCCACAAACCCGCATTGCTGTTTATGATAAGCGCATAGTTTTCTCCCAATCGCACCTCTTTTAAAGATAGTCTGCGGGGATTAGCCTGTTGCATTTCACTAACAGGAACAAATTCGAAGAAAATGCCGAAGTTGGTATTCAGCAATAATCCCTCTGCTTTCTGCGAATCCTGGAATGCAAAAAATCCTTCGGAAGCCGGAAACGTTTCTATCGTATCTATTTGCTTGCCTATACTTTCAAACAACTTGGCTTTGTAGGGTTCAAAATTTACCCCCCCCTGCACCATAACGTTGAAATTAGGGAATAAATCTTTTATTTTTTTGCCGCTCTTTTCAATCAGCCGGTCAAAATACATTTGCATCCACGGTGGAATACCACTGATCAACCGCATATCCTGGTCAATCGTTTCCGCTACAATTTTATCTAGTTTGGTTTCCCAATCTTCAATACAATTGGTTTCGTAACTGGGCAGCTGGTTGGTACGCAGATAACGTGGTATAAGATGGTTAGATATACCACTCAAACGCCCTGTAGGAATACCGCCTACTCTCTCTAACTCAGGACTTCCGCTCAAAAAAATCATTTTACCGTCGGCACATGCATAATTGCCCGTTTCGCTCATATAACAGAAAAAAGCATTACGTGCCGTCTCAAAATGATTATCTACGGAATCTTTGGTGATGGGAATATATTTAGCGCCGCTGGTTGTTCCCGATGTTTTAGCAAGATAAAGTGGCAATCCCTTCCATAATATATTATGCTTTCCCTGCTTTATCTGGTCAATATAAGGCTTAAATCCTTCATAATCCCTTAACGGAACTGCGGCGGTAAATTCTTCGTGGGTATTTATGCGGTCAAATCTATGTTCTGTTCCAAAGCTGGTTTTTCTACCGGTTTTTACCAGATCTTTTAATATACGCTCCTGGTCTTCCAGGGCTGTATGCATAGATTTTTTAATTTGTTTATGTATATAGGAGGCAAATGGCTTTGCCAAAAGAGATTTGATCTTCATTTGTTTATCGCAAGAATAGTTGAGAGGGCAAAGATAGCCTTACCACTGCAAAGAGGCACGTTAAAGCGGGGAAGTTTTTTTCCCTCAATTATTTGATGAAATCAAAATTAACCATACCTTTGCACTCCTTAAAATTTGCCTCATGTTTGCAATAGTTAAAATAGCCGGTCAGCAATTTAAAGTTCAACAAGGACAAAATCTTTACGTACCTCACATAGCAGGGAACGCAGGAGATGCAGTTGAATTTACAGATGTATTACTTGCAGATGGCGGCAGCGCTCTTTCTGTAGGAGCAGATGTAAAGTTAAAAGTGAAAGCGGAAATAGTAAAAGAAGTGCAAGGCGATAAAGTAATTGCCTTTAAAATGAAAAGAAGAAAAGGTTTTCGTAAAAAACATGGACATCGTACTTTATATACCCAGATAAAAGTAACTGATATAGCATAGTAAACTTCGGTTACAGAAGTACGGGATTAATAATATTGATTTTTAAATTTTGATATAATGGCACATAAAAAAGGTGAAGGCAGTGTAAAAAACGGCCGTGATTCGCAAAGCAAAAGGCTTGGCGTTAAAATATTCGGTGGTCAGCCAGCTATTGCAGGCAACATTCTTGTTCGCCAGCGTGGTACTTCTTATCATCCAGGTAAGAATGTTGGTGTAGGAAGAGACTTTACATTGTTCGCATTATCTGATGGAGTTGTTGAATTCAGGAAGGGAAGAAACGATAAAACATTCGTTTCGGTAGCCCCGGTTGAAGCCACTGTATAAAAAAAAATTTTGCAGTTAGAAAAATGTTTTTACTTTTATGGCGTTAATCCATTTATTATCTAACCATTAAATTCTAAAAACAATGGCAACTGCAAAGAAAGCTGCAAAAAAAGCTGCTCCTAAAAAAGCCGCTAAGAAAGCTGCTCCTAAAAAAGCTGCAAAGAAAGCTGCTCCTAAAAAAGCCGCTAAGAAAGCTGCTAAGAAAAAATAAGCTTACGCTATTTTTAAAAGCAAAAATACAAAGTCCCTTAACGGGGACTTTTTTTTATTGGCAGATGTCAGCTATGAGCTTTCAGCCTTCAGGAGTATGTCTATTTGTGGCTGGAGATTACGCAGCTTCATACCTGTCTTTGCTTCAGTGCCATCGCAATGACTACAAACCAAAAACAATAAACTTTCAACCCGACACCTGTAACATTCTTTTCTCTGCCTGCTTACTACTGCCTTTTACCTTTCCCTGCAACCTGTAACTACCACGCGCTTATTCTGTAACTTAGTGCCTGAACGCTATATTTTATTATGGATAACTTTCAGATTGCTGATAATTTTTCGCTGCTTTCTAAACTGATAGATATACACGGTGAAAACAGTTTCAAGTCTAAATCGTACGCTGTAGCCGCATTTAATATTGAGAAATTGCCTGCTCCATTGAGTGGTTTGCCCGCTGATAAGATATTTGGCATAAAGGGTATAGGAGACGCCATTGGCAAAAAAATACTGGAAATTATTGAAACCGGTAAGCTGCAGGCGCTTGAAGAATATCTTCAGAAAACACCCCAGGGACTGGTTGAAATGCTCAATATAAAAGGATTGGGACCTAAAAAAATTGCTGTGATATGGAAAGAAATGAGCATTGAATCTGTTGGAGAATTGCTGTATGCCTGCAATGAGAACAGGTTATTGCTTTATAAAGGCTTTGGCGAAAAAACGCAATCTAATGTAAAGTCGTATATCGAATTTTATCTCCGAAGCAAGGGTAGTTATCTCTATGCAGAAATTGAACCCTATGCAGCAGACATGCAACAGCAGTTACAAAAACAATTTCCTGAACATCGTTTTGAAATTACAGGAGCCTTTAAACGCCAGGCTATAACCATTGATGTGTTGGAATGGGTTACTACGGCTAACATACAAATGCTTAAAGAATATTTCACTGCACAATCTTTTACCGCGGCAGATGAAGATGCTTTGAAAATAACATTTACATCTCCCGATAACACCCATATACGATTCTATTTCTCTCAAAAAGAAAACTTCGGGAGCATACTTTTTCATACAGGATGTTCCGCGGCATTTTTAAATGAATGGGAAAGTATTTATCCCGGATCAACTGTTTATGAAAATGAGGCACAGGTTTTTGAAGCTGTTTCTATTCCTTATATACTCCCTTGTCTTAGAGAAAAAGAAAACATTATACAAATCGCCAAACAAAATAAACTTCCCGAACTTATTCAGCCATCCGATATAAAAGGCATTATTCACAGCCATAGTAACTGGAGTGATGGCGTGCATACGGTTGAAGAAATGGCAAACGGCGCTATAAAAATGGGATACGAGTACCTGGTGCTGAGCGATCACAGTAAATCTGCTTTTTATGCCAATGGATTGAAAGAAGATCGCATAAAGGAACAGCATCTCCACATTGATGAACTGAACGAAAAATTAAAACCGTTTAAAATATTCAAGAGTATTGAAGCGGATATTCTGAATGATGGCAATCTCGATTACAGCAATGATGTTTTGGCAACTTTCGATCTTGTAATCGCTTCTGTTCATTCCAATCTCAAAATGACGGAAGAAAAAGCCATGATGCGTATATTAGGAGCCATTCAAAATCCTTACACTACTATACTGGGGCATCCAACCGGCAGACTGTTATTAAGCCGCGAAGGATACCCTGTTGACCACAAAAAAATGATTGATGCCTGCGTAAGCAATAATGTAGTAATAGAATTAAATGCGCATCCACGGCGCCTTGATATTGACTGGACATGGATTGACTATGCGTTAGCAAAAGGAGCAATGATATCTATTGATCCGGATGCGCATGCGGTTGATGGATTTAAAGACACCAGGTTTGGCGTATTAGCCGCTCAAAAAGCAGGTGTTACAAAAAATAATAACCTGAGTAGTTTTAGCCTTAATGAAATAGAAGATTATCTGCAAAAAATAAAAACTAAAAAGAACCTTTGATTTACTATAATCCAACTACTCAATTTTTTGTTTGATTACTCAATTGTACTATTATTTATTTTTTGGTTTAATATATTGTGATATTGTTCAATAAACGCTATACTATACAATGTTTGTTGGTAATTGTCTTTTGTGGGGTGCTTTCTTCTGCAAAAGCTCAGTTACCAGACTATCATTTGCAATTATTTGATTACACATCAGGCATTTTACCCGGCGGCATAGCGGCGCTCATCAAAGACAAAAAGAGTGTACTATGGATTTTATCTGATAACCAGGTACAACGTTTTGACGGGCAGCAAATACAAACCTACAGACCTGCTCCTTTTTTGCAACTCCAACACATTTACTGTGATAACGCCGGGAGAGTATGGGTAAGTACAGAAAATGACATATATATCTATTCTGAAAAGAAAGGGGCTTTTGACAAAGTATCAATAAATAAACAACAGGCTGATCTTACAGTCGGCTCCCTGGTGGATATTCCGCAACATAATATTTTGCTGATCACCAGCAACGGTTTATATGAATATGACTCAAGCATACATAGCTTCAATGGTGTAAAAAACCCTCATTTACAGCGTAAACTGGGCACAAACGCTAATGCGGTATTCGTGTACAACAATTACCTATTCGTGCACAACGATGTATATATTTACCGGTATAATTTTTCTAATGATCAGTTAGACAGTCTGCCTTGTTTTGAATCATATGGTATTTACCCTGTTACTGTAGTAGTGATAGTGTTTTAGTGTCTACTATGTGGTGACATTGTTGAATGGTTTGATTTCAAAGATAAAAAAATTACAACTGCTATTGTAAGATCGAATAATACAAATTCAACATTCAGCCTGAGAAGTGTAGCATCAGTTACGTCTAATCGTTTTTTACTGGCTTCATCTGAAGGCATACTGGAATACGATCAAAGCTAAAAAGCGTTTTTAAAAAACGTAATTTTTTTATTAGTGGAAGAAAAGTAGCTACCAACGAATTTGCTACTTCTCTTTTTTACGATCAGGTAGAGGGATATGCCCGGATATCAACAACAGAAGGAATTGCCCGCTTTGCAGTTAGAAATCAGCCCATAGGATTTGTGAAAATAAAACAACTGAATGACGAGATATCAGCGAACATTGATGATGTAAGACGTGTTACGGAAGATAAATATGGAAACCTATGGACCGCTACAGGCTATGGTTTTGCACGTTGGGATAAAAAGACCAACAAATGGAAACTATTTCCTCCGGTTAAGGGTAGTAAAGACCAACTTACACATGAATCTATAAGAGGAATAGCATATGATGGTAAATATCTGATATTAGGACCAACAAACACCGGCGTATGGCTTTTTAATACGGAAACCGAGAAATACAGTCGCCCATCTTATAATAGCGAAGAAACAAAAGAATGGATTGAAAAGGATTATATCAATGATATTATAACATTGCAAAATGGCAATCATTTAATTGCAGCAAGAGATGGATTTTATGAATTGAATGGAAAAAGCTACCAATTAAAAAGACTTACTCATTTATTGCAGGCAAATGAATACAGAACATTTTGTGTTAGTGGCTCCGACGGCAAAGTATGGGTTGGAGCGCCCAGCGGATTGTATTACATAGATTCAGAACTGACAGCCATTACACGGGCTCCATTGCCTAAAGACTACCCGCCGGTGCAATGTAGTTTTATGACTGACGATAATTCATTGCTTTTTTTCTGCTCGAAAGGGCTTTTTAGTGCACGGTTTAAAAATGACAGTGTAGAGATAGAAAAACAAACAGACATTTTTGATAACATGGTTCTTGCCGCCATTTTCAAGGATCATAAAGGCATATTATGGGCGTGTTCAGATAGCGGTATCATACGGTATGATCCTGTTTCTTCTATGCTCAATACTTTTGACTACGGGGATAATATACAAGGCTATACATTTAATGGGAATAGCTTTTTCAGAGATAAGGAAGGCACCGTTTATTTTGGTGGCACAAATGGGCTCAACTATTGGCAACCCGAAACTTTTTCGGCTCCGTCTGAGCTATTTGAAGCGTATATAAGAAAAGTAAGAGTTGGAAATATTGATTACGAATCATTTTCTTTCAGCAAAATTCAGCCCGTAAAATATTCTGAACGCTCAATTGATGTATTGTTTGGCGCTGCTTATTTTAATAATCAGGCAAAAGTTAAATACCGGTATAAGCTGGAAGGTGTTGATCTTGACTGGAAAGAAATCGGAAGCGGTAATCTTGTACGGTTTACATCGCTATCACCTGGAAAATATACTTTAAAGGTACAGGCAAGCCTAAACCAGGTTAACTGGAAGGATGCAAAAAATGAGTTGTCGTTCCAGATTTTAGCTCCATTCTGGCTTACATGGTGGTTTTTAGGACTATGTGTTTTAGCCATACTTGCCATTATCGTTTTAATATTACGCAATCATCGTAAAAAAATACTGGAAAAACAGGAAGAGCTTGAAGCGGAACAAGCTATCAATTATTTTTCTGCCAGTATGTATGCTTATCAGTCTGTAGATACCATATTATGGGACGTTGCCAAAAATTGTATCAGCCGTTTGTACTTTGAGGACTGTGTAATTTATTTATTAGACGAAGAACGAAAAATGTTGGTTCAAAAAGCGGCATATGGTCCTAAAACGTCCCAACTGCATGTAATTGAAGATCCGCTCGAAATTCCACTAGGAAAAGGAATTACAGGAAATGTGGCTTTAACAGGAAAAGCTGAAATTGTAAATGATACTTCTGCCGACCCAAGATATATTGTAGATGATGCTGTTAGACATTCGGAAATTACGGTACCAATTATAGCTGATGAAACTGTTTTAGGCATAATAGATTGCGAACACTCAAAAAAAGGGTTCTTTACTCAAAGACACCTCTTTATTCTCACTACAATTGCTTCTCTTTGCGCCAGCAAGATAGCAAAAGCGAAGGTTGAAAGTCAGAAACAGGAAGCGGAGAGAATATTGAGAGATACCCAGCAAAAAATGGCGGAAATAGAAATGCAGGCATTGAGGGCGCAGATGAATCCCCATTTTATTTTTAACTGCCTCAATTCCATTAACAGGTATATTGTAAAGAGCGATCAGGCAACAGCCTCTCTATATCTTACAAGATTTGCCAAACTCATTCGCCTTATCCTGGATAACTCCAACAACAAATCCGTTTCTCTTAACAGCGAGCTGGAAGCGTTGAAGCTTTATATAGAAATGGAAAGCATACGATTTGAAAAACAATTTACTTATTCCATTTCGGTAGATAAGGATGTACAACCAGATTATATAAACGTACCTCCGCTGATCATTCAGCCTTTTGTTGAAAATGCTATCTGGCATGGGCTACTGCATAAAGAAACGGCAGGACATTTGAATATTCATTTCAGCAGGAGAATACCAAATATACTGGAATGTGTTATTGAAGATGATGGTGTGGGAAGAGAAAAAGCGAAAGAATTAAAAAGCAAATCCACCTCCACCAAAAAGTCGCTTGGTATGAAATTAACAGTAGACAGGCTATCCCTACTAAACAGGCAAACATTTATGGATGCTACAGTAGAAGTGCTTGATCTTAAAAATAGAGAAGGTGAAGCAACAGGTACTAAAGTAGTTTTAAAAATACCCGTTGACGCCTATTAAAAAATGTAGTTTATGATACAATGCATTTTAGTTGACGATGAGCGAAACGCACTCGAAATGATGGAGTGGTTGTTAAAAACGTATTGCCCCCAGGTGCAGATACTCGAGATGTGCAATTCAGCGGAATCAGGAATTGAGGCTATTAAAAAATACAGACCAGATGTGGTGTTTCTTGATATTGAAATGCCAAAGATGAATGGCTTTGATATGCTGGAACAGTTTGACAAATTGTTTTTTGATGTGGTATTCTGTACCGCTTACGATCAGTTTGCTATTAAAGCATTTCATTATAGCGCTTTAAACTATTTATTAAAACCGGTTGATCCCGACGATCTGAAAGCGACCATTAGGCGCATTGAAGAAAAAAAAAGTGTTCCCACCAAGGAACAGTTTGCTTTGCTGTTGCAGAACATCCAGCATCCACCCAAAACAACACCACAACGTATAGCCCTTTCAACCGGTGACGGATTGATTTTTATACCAACCAACGATATAATTTATTGCGAAGCGGAAAGTAATTATACCACAGTAGTATTGGCTGGCGGCAAAAAAGTGGTAGTATCAAAAGTGCTGAAAGAAATAGATGAAGCGCTTGCTGGGCCAGACTTTTACCGCGTGCATAGTTCCTTTCTCATCAATCTAAATCATATAAAAAAGTTTGTTCGCGTAGATGGTGGATATATTATTATGGATAATGATGCCACTATTAATATTTCGCGAAGCCGCAGACAGGAATTTATGGAGATGTTTTCAAAATTCTGATGTAGTGAATAGGCAATTGTGAATGGTGAATGAATACAAAATAAACGTGAGAAGAGAGACGATAAATGTGAGAAAAACGCTAAACAACAAACAAAAAACTATAAACGATAAACAGTATTGACCATTCACTATTCACTCTCCATTGCCTTTTTTACACTTCCGTATTTAATCAATAATGCTTTTGCTTTATTATAATCGGTAATCCCCGATTTTTCCATCAGCATTTGTGTGCCGCGTTCCACCAGCTTTTTATTGCTCAGCAGCATATTCACCATTTTATTATCTTCTACCCTGCCTAACTGAATCATAATAGCAGTTGAGATCATATTGAGAATAAGCTTTTGAGCAGTACCACTTTTCATACGGGTACTACCCGTTACAAACTCAGGCCCTACAGCTATTTCAATAGGATAGTCTGCCGCGTGGGTTAATGGTGATCCTGGGTTATTGGTAATGCAGCCAGTAATAATATGTTGCTCTCTGCATTTTTGCAATGCTGCAATTACATAAGGCGTGGTACCACTTGCCGCTATGCCAATCACTACATCCTTGCTATTGATGCTATGTTTGCTAAGATCTTCCCAGCCCTGCGTAGCACTATCTTCAGCAAATTCAACAGGCTGCGTCATCGCTTTTTTTCCACCGGCAATAATGCCAATAACCAAGTCGGGTGATACGCCAAAAGTAGGTGGACATTCGCTTGCGTCTACGATCGCCAGTCTGCCGCTTGTTCCCGCTCCTATATAAAAAAGTCTGCCGCCGGCCAGCATTTTGTCTACAGCCGCGGTTACCAAAACTTCTATTTGCGGAATTATTTTTGCTATCGCCTGCGGAACAGTTTGATCTTCTTTATTGATATTGATAAGAATTTCAGCAACAGACATTTTTTCTAAATGACGATAGTTTGAAGGTTGCTCTGTAATCTTAACAAAATTTGTCATGAACGATTATTGATTAAAAATAACACGGCGAATGAGATGCAGTATGCTATTTACTATGATATACCGATAACCCTTCCATTGGGTTTTTTAAAATTTTGCCAAGTGTAAATTCGTATGACCGGCACAACTCTTCTAACACATCCTTAAAATAAAAAGAGATGCCTCCTACAAAACTCACCGGCTGCGTCCAACTTTCGCGAAACTTACAAATATGCTGAAAGAAGAAATCATTAATGCTGTCTTCTATAATGTTTTCCACCATGTAATGCCCACGATTCTCCGACAAAAAAGGGGCAAAGGAAGCCAGGTATCTGTTGGCCATCGGCTTTTTGTAAATATTATCCAACACTTCAGATGGCGTAAGCTTATACTTTAATTCAAAGCGGCCATTAAGCTCTTCATCAAAAGTTTTGTATAGATAATACTGTAATACTTTTTTACCAAGGTAGGCGCCGCTTCCTTCATCGCCCAATACATACCCCAACCCCGGTTTATTGATGGTTATCTTTTTACCGTTATAAAAACATGCGCTTGACCCCGTACCTAAAATGCAGGCCACACCTTTCTCATCTCCATATAAGGCTCTTGCAGCTCCCATTACATCATGGGTAACTTCTACTTTTTCAGCCTCAGTAAAAACAGTGCGTAAGGCTTTTTTAACAATACTTACGTTATTTACATTAATGCAGCCTGTTCCATAATAATATATTTCCCCTACCTCAGCGTTTTTGAGTGCAGGTACCAGTTCCTGTTTAAGAATAGCTACTATTTGTGCTGCTGTTAAAAAATAAGGGCTTATGCCCTGCGTAAATACATTAATTTTCTTTTTCCCCTTTATTAAACACCATTCCGCTTTGGTTGCCCCGCTATCGGCTATCAATTTTACAGACGACATTATATTAATTGAACTTATTTTGTGAAATTCGTGCTCTCAAAGATAATATACAAATACAGACGAATGAGTAATAATAAATTCAGGATTTGGTTACCGCTGATCTTTTCATTGGTGATGATTTTGGGTATGGTGCTCGGCTATAAAATGAAGGAAAAGATGCCTGCAAACACCAACTTTTTCTATACAGCCAAAAAAGGCACCGTACAGGAAGTGCTTGACCTGATCACAAACCGTTATGTAGACCCCGTTAAAACCGATACGCTTTCTAACGCTGCAATAGAAGAAATGCTTACGCACCTCGATCCGCATTCTATTTTTATTCCCGCCTCAGATCTTCAGCAGGTAAACGAAGATCTTGCGGGTAAGTTTGAAGGCATAGGCATTGAGTTTAATATATTCAGCGATACTATTAATGTATTGAGTGTATTAAAGGGCGGACCTTCAGAACAAGCGGGTTTGCAGGTAGGCGATAAATTTCTGAAGATAGGAGATTCAGCAGTAGCGGGAAACCGCATTGATGGCGATAAAGTAAGACAATTATTAAGAGGATTAAGAGGCTCAAAAATAAATGTATCTGTTTTGCGTGGTGCCGAAAAGAAAATGTATACCATTACAAGGGGTACAATTCCTTTATTTTCTTTAGATGCTGCGTATATGATAGCGCCTGCTACAGGATATATAAAGCTTAACAAGTTTTCACAAACTACTTACGAAGAGTTTATGGAGGCCTTACAAAAAATGAAAGAGCAGGGCATTCAGAAATTATTACTCGACTTACGCGGTAATGGTGGTGGTATTTTACAGGAAGCCGTAGAAATAGCTGATGAATTTTTGGATGATAATAAACTTATCGTGTATACACAAGGCGGGCACACTAACAAGCAAGAGTTCAGGGCGAAGCGGGAAGGTATTTTTGAAAAAGGGAAACTGGTTGTACTGGTTGATGAAGGTTCAGCCTCTGCGAGCGAAGTGTTAACCGGCGCTTTGCAGGACTGGGACAGAGCCGAAGTAGTAGGCAGACGTACATTTGGCAAAGGGCTGGTGCAGGAACAATACGATCTTACCGATGGTTCCGCATTACGGCTTACAGTGGCACGTTATTACACTCCACTGGGGAGATCTATACAAAAACCATACGACCACGGTATAAAAAGTTATAATGACGAACTGCTGGACCGTTATCATAATGGCGGCCTGCTTAATGCAGATAGCAACAGGAAAGTAACCGGGCAGGCATATAAAACACCCGTTGGAAAAGAAGTATACGGTGGTGGCGGTATTACACCTGATGTTTTTGTGGCTATTGATACAACCGGCACAAGTACTAAAATAACCCACCTGTATTATAAAAACACGGTAAGCAATTTTGTATATGAATATTATGTAAATCATATCAACGAGTTCAAATTATTTACGAGTCCCGTTGATTTTGAAAAGGGATTTGATGTAGACAATACTGTTTGGAATGCTTTTACATCATTTGCTGCTAAAGACAGCATTTCTCTTAAGGATATATCTCAAACAGATAAATCCTACCTTACCCAGCGGTTAAAAAGTTTATTTGCACGCCAGCAATGGAGAAACGAAGGCTTTTACGAAGTGAATAATACGCAGGATGCTATGGTGAAAAAAGCGCTGGAGGAGCTGAACAAATAATACATTCCTTATGTTATATCACTAGTATTTAGTGGGTTATTTGAACATATATTCATACTCTATGCGTCCAACAAGTCGTTTTTGCTTATTATAACAACGCTCCCTGTTCCGAAGTCCTTTCTCATTATAATCATACAGCCAGGTAATATAATCATTGTTTCCAGGTTGTACATTGATAGCTTTACTAAGTGCGCCGGTTACATTATACTCAAACAAATAATCCGGCATTAATTTTTTCAACCTTTCGTTGTACCGCACTATATCTGTTAAGCGGCTGGAAGAATCATAATAATAATATGTTTTACCCTTTGATGTATTTCGCCACCATTGTTCTTCTTCTATAACATTTCCTCTACCATCTGTAACAAATTTCACCGTGGTAGTATCACTACCATCCTTAATGTATAACATTGCAGCAGGCAAACCCTGTTCAGTATATGACCATATATGTGTTTCAGCCTGTTTGCGTTTATCCGCGGGTGTATATGCACTGCTTACAGCATTTACCAATCTTCCAACAGAGTCGTATGAGTAATTGTAAGTAGTTACCGTTTCATTTGTACTGTCTACTGATTTGTATAACTGCCCTTTAAAATTATAAAAAGCGGTAATAGAAGCGCTCCCAGTTGCTTCGGCATGAGTAACAGTTCTTATTTGCGTATAACTGCTGTTGGGCATCACCTCGCATGTAAAATCTTCTGATGGTGAACCATCTGCCTCATATCCAAGCAATTTTATTTCAGCTACTTTTACCTTTTTATATAACTGCTGTTGTTTTGCATTTTGATCTGGCAATACAATATCACGATAATAATACTGTGCATGGGATTGCTTTAACGCTATAAGCGTTATGGCAGACAGAATAAGTTTTTTTATAAAGAAGCGCCTAAAATCCTTCATAGGTGACAAAATTATTATTTTTATCAAAATTTATATTACCTGGTATCCGCAGAAATATATAGCCGGTCATAAATAACATTGCATAAAGGAATGGCTTTATAATAACATATCCAACTGATACCAACTGCAAAATTGATATATGGAAGCAAAAGGTGAAACTTTTTTAAGACTGGTAAAAATCATGAATGAATTGAGAGCTCAATGCCCATGGGATAGAAAACAAACCATACATACCTTGCGCACGCTTACTATAGAAGAAACTTACGAACTGGCTGACGCTATCACCGATGAAGACTGGAAAGGCATAAAAGAAGAGCTTGGCGACGTACTGCTTCACATTGTTTTTTACGCGAAAATTGCAGATGAACAAAAACAATTTACATTAGATGAAGTTATAGACGGTGTTTGCGAAAAACTGATAGCCCGCCATCCGCATATTTATGGAGACGTTAAAGTAAATGATGATGAAGATGTAAAAAGGAATTGGGAAAAACTAAAACTAAAAGAAGGTAAAAAGTCTGTATTGGGGGGTGTACCACGCTCGCTACCGGCCACAGTAAAGGCTATACGCCTGCAGGAAAAAGCCAAACAGGTTGGTTTTGAATGGGATGATACTTCGCAGGTATGGGATAAAGTAAAAGAAGAAATGAATGAATTGCAGGAAGCTATTGCGAAAAACGATGCAGATAATATAGAAGAAGAATATGGCGACCTTGTTTTTTCATTAATTAACTACGCACGATTTTTGCAGATTGATGCCGAAACCGCGCTGGAACGAACCAATAAAAAATTCATTAAGCGGTTTACTCAAATGGAAAGTGAAGCAATTTCGCGGGGAAAAAATCTTGCTGAAATGAGTTTGGAAGAAATGGATGGGATATGGAATGAAGTTAAACGTCAAAAAAGCTAATTTGAAAAAATTCTGGGGCGATATATTTTACAATAACGGTTACCTGCTGATTGGCGCGGCATGGCTTTTTACTTTATCATTTATTTTTGGCAACTATTGGTCGTATACTTCATCTCCAAGAGGAGTAAAAAAATCCATGGAGAAGTATATATGGCGTAATGAGCAGGATTTTGATGCTTTTTTGAGAGACACTGTTTTACTCCGGCAATTCTTAAACAAAGAAGAAAGCGAACCCGAAGTACAGCAGATTACAGATAAAGACTATAAAATTTTTTTGTACGAAGAAACGCCTGAAGGCAACTATGAATTACTATTCTGGAATACGCAATCCATTTTGCCGGATATTGACCTGATCAGCAAAGAACAATCAGGCTACATTATTTCGTTAGCCAACGGACAGTACGAAACCATAAGAAAAAAAGTTACTTCGGATAATAAAAATATTATTGCCTTATACCTGCTGCCTATACGACGGCAATATGTACTTGAAAGTGAATACCTGCACAATGGTTTTGTTAATCAGCCTAACCTGGAAGAGAGTTACACACTGGTATTTAGTCCAACAAATTTTCCAATACAAAGCATAACCGGTACAACGCTTTTTTACCTGCAACCAAAATCATTCATTGATACTGGCACCAACGATTGGGTAACATTATTACTTAGAATTTTAGGTGCATTACTTACCCTTTTCTTTCTACATAATGTTGCAGTAGCTGTATCAAAAAGTCTCGGCGCGGTAGCGGGAGTATCGTTTATGGTAATACTGCTGATAGGGCTAAGAACAATCAGCTATTATTATCCTATTCCCGCCAACCTCCGGCAATTTGAATTATTTGACCCCGGAATATATGGCTCAAGCTTTATTTCTCCCTCGCTTGGCGATCTTCTTATTAACAGCCTGATTTTCTTTTGGCTGGTCATTTTTGCGAGGGTTCAGATTTATAAGAAGGCTATCAGCTTTAACATATATAACACAACCTGGAAACGCATCATCATTGTAGTTTTATCAATAGTATTGCTTATAACAACTTTTATATGTGGTCATGTTATAAGGAGCCTTGTAGCCGATTCCCAGATTTCTTTTGATGTTACCAATTTCTTTACGCTCAACACATACAGTGTTTTCGGCTTTATAGTATTATGCTGTGTTTCCTTAAGTTATTTTATTTTTTCGCAGAGTATATTAAAGATGATTACGGCTTTAATAAAAAGAGCGAAGTACCTGCAGATTGTATTGATTGCTTTTCTTGGACTATTGGTATTGAGCGTACGCATGAACAGCCCATATATCATGTTTGAGTTGCTGATGCTTGGATGGCTGCTGCTGTATGTATACCTGATGAATTCAATAGAACTAAATTTTATAGGGCACAACTTTTTAGTAGGTAATGCATTGTTCTGGCTGTTTATTTTTTCGGTTTCTATTTCCGCTATTATTATTTTCCAGAACCGCTCCCGCGAAATTGAATTAAGAAAACGTACAGCGGAAAAACTGGTAATACAAACTGATCCTTCAAGCGAGCGGCTTTTGAATATAGCTATACAAAGCTTCAGCAATAATTTTTTTCTAACCAATCTCAGTAGAATAAGTGACCCATCAAATGGAGGCAGGTTTAAAGACAGCCTTGTGAATGCCAACTTTACACCCTACCTGAATAAATACGATACAGAACTATTCTTTTATAACGCACACGAACAACCGATAGGAAACAGCAGGTTAAGTTATGAGAAATTAAACAGTATTTATTCTGTGCAGGGAAAAGGAACGAAAATTCCAGGACTAAGGTATTACGAAACAGCTTTCGACAAGTTCAGCTATGTGTATCTTAAAGATATAAAAGACAGCGCTAATAATCTAAAGGCGCATTTCTTTATGCTGGCTAATCCCAAACGCTACCGCAGTGATGCGTTGTATCCTGAACTGTTTAAGCAGGCGGAAGATTATTCATTTGAATACGCACCGGATTATGCTTACGCTATTTACGATAACAATAACCTGCAGGTATATGTAAACGATTATAGCTTTCCAACTGTAATAAACGATAAAGATATACCCAAACAGGATTTTTATGAACGAAATGTAAACGGATACAGTGAGCTATGGTATAAATCAGGCACAAAGGTTATTATTATAACCCGCAGGAGTAATTTTATTATGGAAGCCATTGCTTTGTTCTCTTATTTGTTCGTGGCGTTTCTATTGCTGGTAGCATTATTTCAGGTGGCAAGTATTATTATTCTCTCAGGTTTCAGGGTACGTTCGCTCCGTGAGATCACGGAATTTAATATCCGTTCCCAAATATACGGTACCGTTATTTTTGTGAGCGTGTTCTCTTTCATTGTAGTTGGAGGCGCTACCATTGTATTTTTCACCGCGTCGTACAATAAAAACAATCGCGATAAACTCAGTAAATCCATACAGGATATCTCTAAAGAATTAAAGAATAAGGTAAGCGATATGCGTATGAAAGATGATGTGACCCAGGTATATGATTCTGCATACAGCACCGCACTTAAACAACAGATTACCGACCTGGCGCAATTGCATAACGTGGATGTAAACCTGTACAACTCTGATGGTTCGCTCCAGATATCTTCTCAACCTTTTGTTTACAACAAAGGTGTATTAAGCCGAATGATGGATCCGCGTGCATTTTATAATTTACAAAGGCTTAGAAAAATTCAATATGTACAGGAGGAGAGTTATGGAAAAATGAAATACCTGAGTATATATGTGCCCGTGCTTAGTGATAATCAGAAAACAGTATCTTATCTCAATATTCCTTACTTCAATTCGCAAAGCAGATTAAAGCAGGAGATAGCAAGCTTTTTGGTTACCATTATTAATCTTAATGCATTTATATTTTTATTATCAGGCATTATTGCCTTGTTTTTAACCAATAGAATAACCGGGTCATTTACACTCATCAGCGCCATGATGAAGGATGTAAATCTTGGTAAACATAATGCTGAAATTGTTTGGACCAAAAAAGATGAGATTGGCGGATTAGTGAAAGAATACAACAAAATGGTGCAAAAGCTGGACGAGAGCGCCGTGGCATTAGCAAAAACAGAAAGAGAAGGCGCATGGAGAGAAATGGCGAGACAGGTAGCGCATGAGATAAAGAATCCGCTCACCCCCATGAAACTGAGTATACAGTACCTGCAAAAAGCCATTCACAACAACGCGCCGAATGTAAAGGAATTATCAGCAAACGTAGCGCAAACACTGGTAGAACAAATTGACCACCTTTCACGTATAGCCTCAGAATTTTCGCAGTTTGCCAACATAGGTAATGCCAAAAACGAAGTATTTGATCTCAACAACCTCATCAACTCACTGGTATACTTACACGATGTGCAGGAGCAGGTAAGTATCAGTTGGTCTCCCGGTGAAGAACCAGTAATGATAAATGCAGATAAAACGCAAATAAACCGCTTGTTTACGAACCTGCTGCAAAATGCCATTGAAGCTATTCCTGAGGAAGAAAAAGGATATATTAATGTAGCAGAAGAACGCACTACCAATTCAGTTGTAATCAGTATAAGAGATAACGGAACCGGAATTCCGCTCTCTGCCCGCACCAATATATTTACACCCAATTTTACTACCAAAACATCAGGTACCGGTTTAGGGCTTGCTATATGTAAAGGTATTGTTGAGCAATCGCGTGGCAGTCTTTGGTTTAATACAGAAGACGGCAAAGGCAGCACCTTTTTTGTAGAATTGCCTTTATACGAAAATGGAACTGAAGCATAATATTGAAATACTGCATGTGCTATACATTGCGCTCATTCATTAAAAGACTTTATTTCAGCTTCATCAATACAGGATCCCATTCAATAATTTTCTTTGAAAAATAACTATCATTACTGGCAAGACAAGGCGCTGCCGCACGAAAACCAAAAGTTGGATCTTCAAATACAGTTCCGTTATTCCTGATGGCGTCAAAAAAATTGGTAAAGTGTAATACATGCTCATCTTCGCCCTGTGGAGCAATATATTTCACGGGTTCTTTTACCGGCTGTTCCTTATCCTGTTTTGAATATCGCTTATCGTATGCTGACAACAGGTTTTCCTGCATAGCTTTAGGATAAGTAGCAAGCGCATCCCATCCACCAATACCAGGCGCTTTGGGCAATATATCGTGAGTGATGCTTACGCCATCGTTCAATTCCATTACGCCTTCGTCGCCAATAAAACGGATAACTGAGTTCTCTCCCCTGCCACTGCAGAAATTTACCCGTAAGGTTAATTGAAAAGCCGGATGTTCTTTTGTATCAGGATATTCCATGATAGCAGTCATTACATCAGGCACATCCCTCCCATCCTTCCAATAACCGGTTTGTCCTGATGCGAATATTCTGGCTGGACCTTTTGACCCGGTGATCATATGTATCTCCGTTAGTAAGTGTACAAAAAGATCACCTGCCACTCCAGTTCCAAATGCTTTGTAGTTCCTCCACCAGAAAAACTTTTTAGGATCAAAAGGTTCTTTAGGCATGCCTGCAATATATCTGTCCCAATCAACAGTATCTGTTGATATATCTGTAGGCATCGTATATTCCCATGCACCCAGCGCACTATGCCTGTCATAGGATGCTTCAATACAATTCAAATTGCCAATTTCGCCCGTGCTGTATAATTCTTTTGCTTTTTTATATACCGAACCACTAATACCCTGGCTACCCACTTCCATTATCTTTTTTGTTTTTTGCTGGGTAGCAATCACGGGTAATCCTTCAGTAATTTTTTGCACCATTGGTTTTTCGCAATACACGTGTTTGCCTTTATTCATAGCGTCTATAGCTATACGTGAGTGCCAGTGATCGCCTGTAGCGATAATAACAGCATCAATATCTTTACGCTCAAGCAATTCCCTGTAATCGCGTGTGGTGTATACCTGTTTGCCATATTTTTCTTTTGCCCTCTCCAGCCTTCCATTATACAGGTCGCATGCAGCCACCAGCTCTATACCTGCCACTTTTAAAGCGGTGTCTACGTCGTTATTACCCATTATACCCATTCCTATTCCCGCTATCCGCAGCCGGTCATTCGCGCTGATTTTCTTTTCCAGGGGCAACACAATTTCTTTAATATGCTGGCGGTTTGCAAGTGCCGGAACAGCGCCTGTAGTAAGCGCCAAACCCGTGTTACCAAGCTGGCGCAGAAATTTTCTGCGGGATGATGATGACATAAAAAGATTTAATTACAGTGTAAGTGGAAGTAAAGTACAGAGCATTAAGATACGAGTTTAATACCCGTAGAAGTGAAAATAATTTTATGCTGTTTAAACAAACTACCGGTGGTCATCTTGAATGTTTTCTTGCTCATAGAAAAAAAAGCATAAATAGCATCAGGATCTGATTTATCGTTGTAAGGCAGATAACCATTATTATCTTCGAGCAATTGCAGTACCCTCGATGTTTCATCATTTACTTTTTCATATCCCGGTTTGCCTGCTACTACATCAATTTTATTTTCCGGACTTATGTGTTTTACAAATCCTTTAAACTTATCCCCTATATCCATATTCCGGAATACCTCGTTGAAATGAATAATGCCGGTATGCATGTTATTAATAATTACCACATAACCAATATCGCTCCTGCGATATACCATAAGATCAACCAGGTCCATTTCTTTTACAGTAAGCGTGGTATTACTGAGAAAATGTTCAATCTTTTCGGATGCAGCTACCCTGCCGGTTTGTTCATCAATATAAATTTTCACCAGGTATTTCTCATCCACATACATTCTTGAACGTTGTTTGGATTTTGGAATAAAGATATCTTTCATCAGTCCCCAATCCATAAATGCGCCCTGCGGTGTAACTGATACTACTTTTAATAATACAATATCACCCACCACTCCTAAAGGATGTTGCGTAGTTGCAATTAACCGGCTTTCTGAATCATGATAAATGAATACATTTAATTCATCACCTACCTTTGTATGCTCAGGAAGAAATCTTTTAGGCAACAAAAGCCCTTCTCCCCCATCATCAAGATAAGCCCCTATCTCTACCAGTCGAGCTACTGTAAGCTTGTTGTACAAACCAACTTTTATCATACAAATAAACTATGCCGATAAAGATACGATGTGTACTTATTCTTTGCTATTATTTTCATGATAGTTCAATTGCAATACCTGGTATTTGTATGCCCGGGGCAATAACAGGGATTGCAATAAAATTTCGGTTTTCATTTTTCTGCACCATTTATAGGCATTCAATATTGGTTTAAAAAACCATGAATACCGCAACTCCAGCAATGCAGTTACTTCCCGTGGCGCCACTGCACCCTGTACCTGCAGCATAATGGCGTAGCGGAAACTTCCCAGGTGTTTATGATATTGTTTATACAGGTCTACCGAATAGCTGCTTTTTTCAAGATTATGTTTTAACTGCCTTTCATGCATCACTAACCAGCTTTTATAATCTTCCGGCAACTGTGGTATGCCCATACGTTCTCCCACTTCACAAAAAACATGTACTACTTCATCTTTTTCTGATAGTGTTAACTTCCTTTCCAACAATTCAAATGATGATATGGAATAATGTATAAGCATAAAAAGCACTTCCCGATAAGCCCAGTCCGGTATAACTGAAGCCCTGGCATTTTCCACTGCAGTGTGTATGGATTTTATTCTTGTTATGGCGGCATGCGCTTTTTCTTTCTCCAAAAAAATAATTTGCTTTGCATATGTTACTGTCGAAAACAATCGTCCTATTGGATCAGCGGGTAATTTACCTGTGAAATACAGCCAGTCTACCGCTTTATTTACCGAAAATTGTGCTGCAGCGCCTGCAAAAATAAACAGCACGGTATCTGACCTTCCCCATATTTTTCGTACGATTGAATCGTGTGCTACAAAATATTCCATCTGTGGTTTTGCTTTAGATCAGAGCATCAAAACTGATAATGAGGTCGGCTCTGCTGTTCCAATTGATTTATTTTTCTATAACATATCCATAAGGGTATGATGCCTACAATGCCAAAGGAGCAATCAATCAGCCGCCAGAAGATGGGAATATGCCTTACAGCTCCTGCAATAAATGCCAGTGGAATGATCATTACACAGGCTATACAACCAAATTGAATTACCCATTTATTTCTTACAGGATCTTTATAGGGACCAATAAAAACTATCGCCAGTACTATGTGCGCAAAAGCAAGCCAGTCATATCCATAAGCTATATAAGGATATTGTGCATTGGTTGTTTGTATAGCATCATAACAAGTCATCAACCATTGATATAACATGCCTTCTTTAAATGGCCACCACGACAGCACCCATTTAAGTTCTGTTTCTACGGCGAAAGCAGTAACTCCACTAAACAATAATGACAGTATAAAAAATATAAGCCAGGCACGAATGCTCCTTTTAATAAGTGTTTGCATAAACTATATATTTAAAAGTGCTTTGAAATGCAAAGTAAATGAATTTCTGGTTCCCTGCCAAGCTTTATATTCCTGTTTTAATACATATTCGTCGAAATATGCACGGTTTATTATTTGTAGAATTAATTACTCGGAAAATCCACAGAAAAAGGAGAATAAAGAACGGATGTACATCCTGTAAGGGAATAAATAGTCTGGCATTGTTTTTACCTTTTCATATGTATGCAGCAATACTTTTTAAATGATGCTGCATTATTTCTTAATGAAAAAACATTATTATGAAAACAAACGAAAAAAATGTAGACGTACTAAATGATCTGATTCAAATAAACAATGATCGCGTTGCAGGATACGAAAAAGCTGCAAAAGAAACAGAATTTGTTGACGCAGATCTCAGATCAATTTTTAATAGTCTTGCTGCCGAAAGCCGTACTTATGCCAATGAATTAAGCAGGTATGTAAACCAGGCAGGAGGAACACCAACAGACAGCACTACTACAAGTGGTAAAATTTACAGGGCATGGATGGACGTAAAGGCAACATTCACCGGCAAGGATAGAAAATCAATATTAGAATCATGTGAATACGGCGAAGACGCTGCGCAAAAAGCGTATAAGCAGGCGTTGGAATCAGATTCAGACAACAGATTGTCTACCGATGTAAGCCATATAATCAGTGAGCAAAAAGCGAAACTAAAAAAATCGCATGATCGCATAAAATTGCTGAGAGATGCTCAGCATGTCTAACCTCAAGGGTTGTACTGCCTGGGCGGTACAACCTTTCTTTTACAATTTTTAAATATTATAACATATGTTACGTAATGCCACTACAGAAGATATGAAGACTTTAACCTTAAGCTTGAATAAATTATTAGCGAACGGTTACAACAATGATTTTAAAGTAACTGAGGAAGGAAAACTTCAATCGCTGCAATCTGAAAAATTGTATGGACCAACCGAAATTAAGGTAGTTGACTTTTATCGTTTTGAAGGCGCCAGCGACCCGGCAGATAATTCTATTTTATATGGTATAGAATGCATTGACGGCGTTAAAGGAACATTGGTGGATGCTTTTGGCCCATATGCTGACGCTAAGGTGGAAGCATTTATGCAGGACGTTGATAACATCACCAAAAAAAATACAGGTGAAGTAACCCCTGAAATGATACCCGAACATAGCTAACACATAAGGATAAACGCTGGGAAATGAATAATAGCCGCCCTTTAGTAATTTTTGCAGACGATGACGAAGATTTATTAAAACTCGTTAAAATGAAATTAACCTCACAAGGTTTTGATGTTAAACTGTGCCTTAACGGGGAAAAAATAATTTCGCTTGCGGCTGTTGAAAAACCCGATGTTATTTTGTTAGATATCACTATGGAAGGGGTAGATGGAAGAGAGCTTTGCCGCCTGTTGAAATCTAATTACGCAACCGCTTCCATCCCTGTAATACTTATTTCCGGTAATGATAATCTTGAAAATATAGCAGGCATATATGGCGCTGATGATTATGTAACAAAACCTTTTAACACGCATATTGTTAAACAAAAGATTGATCATTTGCTGGCAGCATAATATTTATGCTTCTGCAGATACCCAAACCACCGCTTCTTCCAGTTGATCTTTTGAAAATCCCTTAAATTCTCCTGGCACTACCAGGCTGAAAATATTGGTAAATGTTTTTATGCCTTCTGAATCGCTGAGTATAGCGGCTCGGTTCCATGCACCCAAATGTTTTATTCCCAACAAAGCATCTTGAAACCAGGCTCCGGCGGTAAAGCTGGATAATTCTGTATCTATAACCATCAAATAATTTAATTTACCTGTTCTTTTTATTAATGCTTCCACTTCAGGTATTACCAGGTTTTCAAAATCACTTTTTGTTATTTCGTTTACCGCCTGAAAGCCTACCATATTTTCCGGCGTATTTTCAATCTTTACTATCATACACTTTCGTTTCTGCTTGTATTGAAAACACTATGCCAGAAATGGTGAATAGTGAATACCGGCTATTCATCTTGCGCCTTTTACTATTGACCATTCACCATTCACTATATTTGCCTTTTCAGCTTCAAGGCTGTACATTTGCGATCAATAAAAACTTTTAACCTAAAAACAAAGGCATGGCAGCAAAAATTAAAGTAGCCAACCCGGTGGTAGAACTGGATGGCGATGAAATGACAAGGATCATCTGGAAATTTATTAAGGATAAGTTGATCCTGCCTTATGTTGATGTAGATATTAAATACTTTGATCTTGGTGTAGAATACCGTGACCAAACAGACGACCAGGTAACGATTGACGCTGCCAACGCTATAAAGCAATATGGAGTGGGAATAAAGTGCGCTACCATTACGCCTGACGAAGCAAGGGTAAAAGAGTTTAATTTGAAACAGATGTGGAAGAGCCCTAATGGAACCATCCGTAACATTTTAGACGGTACCGTTTTTCGCGAACCGATTGTAATTAATAATGTTCCCCGCCTGGTTACCAACTGGACAGCACCTATCATTGTAGGTCGTCATGCTTTTGGAGATCAGTACAGGGCTACAGATACTGTGATAAAAGGCAAAGGGAAGTTAACCATGACCTTTACACCGGAAGGTGGCGGCGAACCCCAAACTTTTGAAGTGTTTAACTTTAAAGGAGATGGTGTTGCGATGAGTATGTATAACACTGATGAAAGTATTATTGGTTTTGCCAGAAGTTGTTTTAATATGGCCCTCGCTAAAAAATGGCCTTTATATCTTTCTACAAAAAATACTATTCTTAAAAAATACGATGGAAGATTTAAAGATATTTTCCAGGATATATATGAGAAGGAATTTAAAGCTCAGTTTGATGCAGCAGGTATTGTGTATGAACACCGCCTGATTGACGATATGGTGGCAAGCGCATTAAAGTGGAATGGCAACTTTGTTTGGGCTTGTAAAAATTATGATGGTGATGTACAGAGCGACACTGTTGCGCAAGGTTTTGGTTCACTCGGCTTAATGACATCTGTATTGGTAACACCAGATGGTAAAACTATGGAAGCCGAAGCCGCACATGGTACGGTAACCCGTCACTATCGTGATCACCAGGCTGGTAAGCCAACCTCCACTAATCCTATAGCTTCTATTTTTGCATGGACAAGAGGTTTAGCCTTCCGTGGTAAATTAGATGGCAACCAGGCTTTAATTGATTTTAGCGAAGCATTGGAAGCTGTTTGTATAGAAACAGTAGAAAGCGGTAAAATGACAAAAGACCTGGCAGTATGTATTCACGGCAATAAAGTAAAGCATGGTGAACACTATCAATATACTGAAGAATTTCTTGAGGCGATCAATACCAATCTTATAGCCAAACTGAAAAAATAAATAGCTGATATTGAATCTATAAATGCACCGCGGCAAAGCCGCGGTGCATTTCTGTTTAAAGGCAGTTCTGTTAAAATTATCTTCCTGAAACAGTTCATTTTTCTATCATTGTCAAGATAGTATACCTTTACGGCTGTTAATTCACCTCTATTACGTACTTCACTCAGTGTACTTTTTGTGAAAATGTTTACTTTTGCGCGCCGCAGGCTTAATCTTGTGTGTAAATAACTTATTATTTATATGGCCGATATTTTTGAGAGACTTGTAAAGAACTATGGTCCTTTGGGACAACACCGTGAGCGCGCCCATGGATACTTCGCGTTTCCTAAACTGGAAGGAGAAATTGGCAGCCACATGACATTCAGGGGAAAACCTATGATTGTATGGAGCCTTAATAATTATCTTGCGTTAGCCAATCACCCCGAAGTACGCAAGGCCGATGCTGAAGCTGCGGCACAGTATGGGTTGGCTGTGCCAATGGGTGCACGCATGATGAGTGGCAACAGCAATCACCATGAACAACTGGAAAGTGAACTGGCAGCTTTTGAACAAAAAGAAGATGCCATTTTATTGAACTACGGTTACCAGGGAATGGTGAGTATTATAGATGTATTGTGCAGTCGCCACGACGTGATTGTATATGATGCCGAAAGCCATGCTTGTATTATTGACGGTGTACGCTTACATGCCGGGCAGCGTTTTGTATATAAGCATAACGACATGGCTGATTTTGAAAAACAATTACAAAGAGCAACTGTTTTAACGGAGAAACAAAAAGCAGGTGGGATACTGGTAATTACAGAAGGTGTATTTGGTATGGCTGGTGACCAGGGAAGACTAAAAGAGATTGTAGCACTAAAAAATAAATACCAATTCCGGCTACTGGTAGACGATGCGCATGGTTTTGGAACACTGGGTAAAACCGGCGCCGGCGCTGGTGAAGAACAGGGTGTACAAAATCAGATAGACCTGTACTTTTCTACCTTTGCTAAATCAATGGCATCTATTGGCGCTTTTGTGGCCGGAGATAAAACCATTATAGATTATATCCGCTATAATATCCGTAGCCAGATCTTCGCCAAAAGTTTACCAATGCCGCTGGTGTTGGGTAACTTAAAACGCCTTGAACTGCTACGTTCTCATCCTGAATACAAAGAAAGGCTTTGGCAAAATGCTATGGCTTTACAAAATGGCTTAAAAGCCAAAGGGTTTGATATTGGCAAAACAGATACTGTAGTAACTCCAGTGTATATGAAAGGTGGAGTGGAAGAAGCTACTGCTATGGTGATGGACCTGAGAGAGAATTATGGAATTTTCTGTTCTATAGTTGTATATCCTGTTATTCCGAAAGGACATATCATTTACAGGCTTATTCCTACTGCAGGTCATACACAGGCGGATATTGAAAAAACATTAACCGCATTTGAAGAAACTAAAAAGAAATTAGACGCAGGCAATTATAAAGTAGCAGAAATACCTGCAATGGCAGATGTGTAAGATACGTTTGTAGTTTGAGGTTTATGGTTTTTCAACTATAAACCTCAAACGCTAAACCATACACATTTATACGTTTTCCATTCCGTATTGTTTCAACACGTCTTCTGGCACTCCCTGCCAAACGTTTGGCATATTGCCAACATAACCCAAATCTTTAAATCCCATTTCAGTTGTAAAAAATCCTGTTGCGGTTAAATCGCGCATACGGTTAAAAAAGGCAACGCCCTGTTCCATTCCGGGTTTTGCATCCTGTGGATAGGCAATATCGTTTACCATTTCCAGTTGTTGTTCGGTTGTGGCATCCTTAAAAGCATTATTATACCTGTTGAGGCATTGCACATCAAGCCATCTTAATCCGCCACGCATAGGCACTTTATGTTCGGGAATATCCTTCACTATAAATTCAATAAACTCCGGCACTTTAGCATCTGTAGCGCTGCCTGATTTTTCATCTTTAGGAATAATAATATCTGCAAGAATAGTGATGGTTGCCATTTCATCATCTGTAAAGAACTTCTCTCCCATCAATCGCTTGTTCCGTTCAAGTTCAAAAGGCTCTCTCCCATCTTCTTTACCGGTAGCCGCAACGGTTGATTTTGCTTCCGTTGTTTTTTTGTCATCGGTTTTACAGGCATCTAATAAAACACCTGTAGATACAGCAGTTAAACCAAGTGCTTTGAGTGAATCACGTCTGTTCATAGTATGATGATATTAGAAAGTTAAACGTTCATTTTTTTTCTTTGTTCCAGTATATATTCCGCGGTGCGCCATGAGAGTGCGAGAATCGTCCATGTAGCGTTCTTGTCACCCTGCTGCACAAAAGGCGCGGCATCTACCACAAAAAGATTTTTGCATTCATGCGCCTGGCACCATTTGTTGAGCGCCGATTTTTTAGGATCATCACCCATACGTATGGTTCCTACTTCATGAATAATTCTTCCTGGCGCTTCCAATCCCCAATTATCTTCGGGTCCATGCTTTGATGTAACTATAGCGCCCATTTCATGCATGATAGATGCAAACGTATCCTGCATGTGTTTTGCCTGTTTGATTTCTTCATTAGCCCAGGTATAGTTAAACCGTAAAACGGGGATACCAAACTTATCAACCACATTAGGATCAATTTCGCAATAATTTTCTTTTCTTGCTATAGCAGTTCCTCTACCGGCCATACCTACCCGCGTTCCATAAAAACGGCGGTAATCATCTTTTAATGAAGCACCAAAGCCTCCTGCTTTTTTAGGCTTACCATCCCGTCCCGGCACCAGTCCGTTCATTTTATGCATGCCGCCGCCAAAGCCATAACCGGGCATTCCCATACCACCGCCATATTCAATATGGTAGCCACGGGGGAAATCCAGTTTTTTATTGTCTTCCATCCAGGGCGAATAGATATGTACACTGCCGGTACCATCTTCATTATATCGTTTTCTATCCATTAATTGCGGAAGAAATCCAGACATGCTGGCGCCTGTTGAGTCATGAATATATTTTCCTACTACATTACTGTTGTTGGCTAATCCGTTAGGATGCGCTGCCGATTTAGAATTAAGCAGTATGCGCGCAGATTCGCAGGCGCTTGCGCCAAGCACTACTATTTTTGCATTCACCTGGTACTCCTGCATATCTTCTTTATTTACGTAAGATATACCGGTAGCCAGGCCATTCTTATCGGTAAGAATTTCTCTTACCATCGCATTGGTAATTACTTCAAGATTACCCGATTTTATGGCCGGAATTACCAGGCAGGATGAAGCCGAGAAATCACCATACACCTTACAGCTACGTCCACACTGACCGCAATAAAAACATGGCTTGCGATCCTGGTTACCTTCCAGGGGTTGTGTAATAACAGACCCTCTGCCTGCTATTACTTTTACACCGGCCTTTCCCGCGGCTTTCTTAATAAAAAGTTCAGTGAGCCTTGGTTTAGGTGGCGGCATAAAAATGCCATCTGGCTCATTGGGTAGTCCTTCCACAGTACCATAAATACCAATAAGCCGGTCCACCTTATCATAGTAAGGTTTTACCTCATCATAAGTTATTGGCCAGTCATCTGTTAAACCATCCTTACATTTAAAATCATCGGGGCCCATACGTAAAGAAATCCTTCCCCAGTGGTTGGTTTTTCCACCCAGCATACGCGACCTGAACCAATCGAACTGTGTTCCATCTTTTCTTGTATAGGGTTCTCCATCTATTTCCCACCCGCCATAAGCTGCGTCAAAATCACCAAAGGCGCGTACAGTCGAAGCTCCGCGGCGGGGCGATTCCCACGGCCATTTAAACTGGTGCGAATCTTTTGCCGGATCAAAAAAAGGACCGGCTTCCAGCATTAAAACTTTTATACCTGATTGAGCGAGAAAGTGCGCAGCCATTCCACCACCTGCGCCAGAACCTACCACAACCACATCGTATACCGTAGAAGATTTCTTGATTTGAATTTTTCCCATATAGTAATAAATGAATGTGCAATCGAATTTACAATACAGAGCAGCAATCAAGTTATTGATACTTATATAGAATACAAAAAAAGATTTTGAGAAAACGGCAATTGACGGTTGTGTACGGTGATGCTCACACTCTGTTCTTCACGTTTTTGCGATGGCACTGAAGCCAAGCTTTGTGCGAAGGGGTGCCGAAGCAATCCCATACGATGACGCGAGGAGAACTCCCCGCGGCGAATCAGTACTCAATTCACTACATCATGCTACGGCTCGCTATCATGCGGAGGAAATGGGTTTGCGATGGCGACAACATCAATCAGTTATACCTTTTTTCTGCAATTGCTTATGAATACTTACTACCTGCATAAGCGCTGCTGAGCCATACCAGGGATGTAGTTCCATAACAAGCGTGCCGGCTTTAATAGCAGGATCTGTTTCTGTAAGCTTTTTTGCTTCTTCAATAGTAGATACATTAAAAATAAAAATGCCCCGGATAGGTTGATCATCCATAAATGGGCCGGCTACTACCAGTTTGCCTTCATCTGCAAGGCGGGTAATATTTTTAAGATGTGCCATCTGCAATTCCATCCTGGCGGCAGAATCTTTTATTTTAACTGTGCCCGATTTTAAAAAGGCCATTACATATTGTTTCATCCCGTATTGATCGGCACCTAATTTTTTGGCAAGTACAGCATCATATGAAGCGGATTGAGCATGCACAAAAACAGTCATACAGCAAAGCATGCATGCAACCATTACCAATACAGCAATTTTCATAACCAATGTTTTAAGATGATCATGTAAAAATTACTGATTATAGTGCAGATTGTAAAAATAAAATGATCAGGCGAGCGCTCTTTTTGCACTCATGAGCTGGGTGAGTTTTTCTAATTGCCTGGTAAAGCTTTCCATCATCCAGTCTTCATAATGTAATAATTTCGCCTCCGCTGCAGCTTTTTCATATTCCATCATATTACCTAACCCAAAATGGGCTTCTGCCCTGTTTACCGTTATCCAGAATTTTTGTTCGGTAATAATGCTTTCCTGCTCCTGGCTAATAGTAGTTTTTGAATCAACAGATTGCTGCTCCATTTTCTCAATCTTATGCATATCAGCATCACATAATGTAAGTACATCACGGCGGATGCGATTTGCCCAAACCAGGTCGGCCATTTTTTCATCACGATCCGGCAAAAGTGTAGTAGTAGAACGTAAGTGCAGCAGGTAGGCAAGGTTAATACCATTATGCCGGTTATGTAAAAGATAATAACCGCGCTGGTATAAAAGGATCGCATTATCAAGGTGATCGTTTCCCTGCCCCTCTTCAAATAAATGTTTTTCAATGGAACCTGCCAATGCTACTGTTTCAGGATCGTTGGTTCGGGCAAGATCAATTTTTTCTAATAGCGCCAACGCGTCTTTGAGCGAAGTAAGATAATCTGGCTGCCTCACCTGATAAGTGGTTAATGCAAGCCGCTGTACCAAATAAATATTGTTTGACCCAATGTGATTGGGATCGTTATCATTATTAGAAATACGCAGTGCGGTTTCAAATAGTGTTTTAGCCGCTCCAAATTCTTTTTTTCTTAATGCTTCTTCCCCCTGTTTTACTAAAATAGATAAAGATTGATTGTCTATTGCTCCACCATCTGCCACATCAGTTTGCGCGGTTAAAGCATCACCTATTTGTGCTACTACTTTCTTTGCTCTCGATCTGAGCGATGGAGGAATCAATCCTTCAATAAATGTATATACAGGACTATCGGGCGCCTGGGTATTAATAACCGCATCAATAGTCTCTCCAAGCAATTTTTGAAAACGCAATACTTCAAAATAATCAATACTATCACCCAGGTGTGTGTATTTATTAATTACAATGTGGTTTACATCAAAAGGATAACCCAGCAACTCTTCAGACATAATGATTGTGGTGCGGGGCTTAAGTGCATGGCGGATACCCAGTTCATAAAACGCGTTTACATTTGATGTAGAAAGATCTGCAATTACTATATCTGCAGAAAGCAATTGCTGATACATCATTAAATCAATGGAGCCGGAATGTTTGATTTCGTCAGCTCGCACACAGATTATATTCTTGCCTTCTACCACCGGTTTTATAAGTGCCTGGTAAGATTTATCCAGATTAAGTTTTCTGCCTGTCGCCAGGTCGGTTTTAATACCAAAACCCATTACAACGAAACATTTTTTTTGTGCATCTGCCATATTAATACCTTTTTTGTAATTACCTCTATTGGTAAAACCGTTTAAATAAAATGATGTTACCATTACCCGTAATTACATGGTAATGAAGGTGAGCGTATGATGGGAGGATTAATGCGATATTGGTTGGAGAGATCAGGGGAACCGGATATTACTCAGAGCAATTGTTCCACACTTTTTGTAAGCTTTTCCAGGTTGGCTTCGGTGCAATCTATATAACTATAAATGGCCATCATGGGGGGCAAATTATCATCTTGTATAAAGTTAATGGTTTTAATAATACTTTTCTTTGTTCTCAGCTCCATTACTTTGGCGCATTGAAATTCATCCCAGCAAACATCAGAAGCAATATAGTCTGGCGTTAATACACAAACTACATTTTTTGCACGCTGTATGGCTTCTGAAATTTGTTTAATCCACAATCCGCCGGTGGGTATACTGCTTCTGTCGTAAAATATATTGAGCCCCTTCTTTTTATCAAGAAAAGCGTTTACAAAAGTCTTCACTTCTTCATTTTGCTTATGCGAGTAGCTTATAAAATAATCGTAGGTTTTATTTTCGGCAATTTGCGCACCAGGTTGTGGCGTCACCTGCGGTGGTGCTTCTGCAGGCAATTCCATGGCAGGCGATCTGGGTATAATGGAACTTTTCCCATCACCTGCAAAGGTTTCTTTTATGTTTTCAACGCAAGAAGCCGGATGCGGCGTTGTAACAAAAGAAGCTACAGGTACAAAAAAAGTTTTTTTACCTGCGGGGTTTTCATACTTATCAAAAACAGCAAGCGCCGCATCAACCTGCCCTTGACTGTGCAAAACAAACTTGATGGACTTTAACGGTAAGCCGTTATTCAGCCAGAATACAGCATTATCTAACAATGCAGGCAACATTTTTTCCAAAGCTATGCGCTGGTAACCTGTTGCCAGCATGGGCATGGCTACTTCATCATTTTCTTCATCAAAAGCAAATGTATTAATACATCTGAAAATATTACCTACAACCGACTGTGGTTCTGCAACCTGTTGCCTGGGTTCAAAACAAAGTACCCTTTTAAAATGAAATAAATCCTGTTGCTCTTTGGAAAGTGTTTGCGATATCCAGCAGCCTAATTGCGGAATAAGATCTGTTTGTTTATTTTCCGCAAGTTCCTTTACGGAAAGCCCTTTTTCTTTTAACGCAAGAAATAAAGAACCCTTTAACGGCGTATAATCGTCAGGAAAAGCAGAAACCACCAATATATCTACCGCATGTTCGGCAGGCATGGCAGATAGATCACCCTGCAAAAGCTGTATAACCGCATCTCCTGTTGAACGTGTAATATTAATTTGAGCAAGCTGTTGCATATTATGCCGGTAAACCTAAAAGTTAGAGAAATATTTTTATTACAACAACATCACGGCATTGAAGTTACCCGCATGGCCTCATATAATTTCCACTGACCGTCCCATATTTTGTAATTGCTGAAATTTTCTTCCACAAATTGCCTGCCCTTTTTTCCGTAGTGATGCCTGAGCTCAGGATCAAGAATAAGCTTTTCTAATTTTAAAGCAAGATCGTCCGCCTCGCCTTTTTTGAATAGTTCGCCGTTTACGTGCTGTGCTACTGCATCTCTGCATCCGGGAATATCGGGTGCTACTACCGGCACTTCCATAGCAGCAGCTTCAATCAATACATTACCAAATCCTTCCCGTAAAGAAGACAGCGCAAGTATGTCTATCGAGGCGTATACCGGCAGCACGTCAGTTATTTTTCCCAGGTAAAAAATCCGGTTATCGTGGTATAATTGGTGCATGGCTGAAGCCGAAAACTGGTTTTCTTCTAAAACCGGGCCAGCCAGCACCATTCTCAGCATTGGAAATTTATGAACCAGTTTATTAAAGGCATTAAACAAAATATCTATGCCTTTGTCTCTTGATAACCTTCCCACAAAACCAATCACTACATGGTGTTGATTCAGCCCTGACTTTTCTTTTAATTGCTTTGCCTGATCAAGCACAGTAGTTGTTCTTGAAAATACAGCCAGATCTATTCCATTACAACTTCCTTTTTCTATTACCAAGCCTTTTCCCGCAGGTAAAATATTCCTTTGTTCGGCGTGTTGCCGTAATGATGGGCTTACTACTATAACAGTGTTGGCTACCCTGCATGATACTTTTTCAGTTAATGTTATCATCCACCGTACGAAACCGGTTTTGGTGTCTGACAATAATCCATGCAGCGTAAATATCCGGTTTTTACACCCGGCAAAAAAACAGGCAAGCATTATAAGAAAACCCGACTTAGGATTGCCTGCATTTACTATATCAGGCTTTTCTTTTTTAATAATCCGGATAAGCTTTATGAGCTGCACAAAGTCAGTAAGCGGAGATATTTTTTTTGTAAATGGTATAGCGATAAGTGTAGCGTTTTCTTTTTTAGCCAGCGCACTTATTTCTTCACCCGGGCCGCTTATAATAATAACTTTATATCCTTTTTTTACTAAAAAATCAACCTGCCCTTTTAAAAAATTAGCACAAAACGAACTGGAAACTCCTAATACAATCTTTGGCATGTTTAAAAATAAGTGTTCATAGTAAAACATTAAAATTTATTCAAAAAACCTATAATAGATTATTTTAGCGGCACATGCTAATGTTTATCACTATATACCACTAAATCTTGCAAACTATTCTGCATATTCTGCTGGCAATTGTATATGCGCTGTTATGCAGCAGCTTTTTTAAATGGATTAATAAAAGAAAAGGCACACCGGTTAAGCCATCCTGGCTCATTTTTGCTTTTGTAATTAAGATTATTGCAGGTCTGGCATATGGCTATATATACAAATACTATTATCCC
>JBGALP010000301.1:0-5428 GCA_044223805.1 Agriterribacter sp. | reverse complement strand
CTTTGCAAACTCATTACATCATTATACATTATAGCGGTGTTCTTGTCAAAATTAATTCCAAAGAACCCTCCATTACCACAAAGATTATCTACGGTGGTATCACGCTTTACCCAATCTACAATTACCTTGGAAGTATCCGCGTAAAAAGCGCCGTAATACTGCCTGAAGGGAAATGCGCTTTCAATGATAGAAGTAGTTTTTACGCTGAGCGGATTGGTGATATCAAGCGTTATGAGATCTGTATAAGCATCTGCATACAGCGTATTGCCTTTTACAGCCATATCCATATTACCCGGTATATCAATAAAAGCGACATTTTTTGGAGCAGAAGGATTTCCGTTATCTATAATATGAATGCCTTTATCCAGTTCATTCAAAAAAATATATTTTCCTTTGATGTATAATTTGCCAACACGCTCTACCTGTTTCGCAGCATTACTTTTAATATTGGCTCTTACTTCGGCAGTTGTTTTATATACCGGGTTAAAATAACTATAGGTTTGCGTGCAGTGATCTTTAACGCAACTTTGCAACAACACTACAACTAACAAAAACAAAGCAGCATAACGAAGATTAAGTTGTTTTGGCATATGCTATGATTTGTTAAAATTGACATAGCATGTATTCATACCGTTGCGTGCATAAAAAAATAACGCAAGGAAATATAAAACCCAATACACATTTACTTAACAGGAAAAAAGCAGCCCTACTTCTTCCGCAATACCCAGGCTACTTTTATGCCGCCATATATAAAGTTTTGTGCGCCGGCAGCAGGCGACTTAACAATATTTGAAAGATTATATTGAAAAACAGGGCCTATATATAAAGGACGTTTGCTGTGTTGAAAAAGTTTAGCGCTTATACCTGCATATAACCCTGCTTGTATCTTATTAAAAAGCGATTTGTCTTCGTAATAAGTGCCATAGGTTTCATCATAATGCAAAGCATTCGTATTTGCCAACCACCCGATGTTTACCCCTGCATCCACCTGTAAAGGAAGTTTAATACCTTTATTCACCTGCCATTGTATGCCAACGGGTATTTGTATAATATGGTATTTATTCGTGTAGTCATTACTGTAACCACCACCATATAATCCTGCAAAACGGGTTGTTACATCCTGGTATACTCCGTTATAATAACTGTCTGGCGTAATATATCCTACCTTTCTGCTGGTAGAAAAATAAGCATACCCTATTCCTGTTGTTAATGCCAGCCTGTTATTAAAGTGCCATTTTCCAAAAAGGCCTGCATTCCATGCTATACCTGGTTTTACATCTGATGCAGGCGGACGTACTGCTGCCAGGTAGTTGTTGTTTTGAGAAACCAGGTTGCCAATGTTACTTGATCCGTTAGTAAGAAGGTCGGTGTATACCATTGCTTTTTCTTCTGAACCTTTAAAAATACCCGACAAACCACTGCCTACTTTTGAAATACCAACGCTTCCGTCTACACCCCACTCCCATGTTTTCTTTTTAGCGAGTTTTACCGGGGATTTTTCCAGTGGTGCATTTAAGGCAACCCATGTGGCAGGTGTAGTAGATGATGATGGCTGCAATGTTTTTTCTGCATTGATTTCAGGAAGCAGCGAATTGGTTTCTTCTATAGTTTGCAATGCAGGTTTCAGAGGTAACCGGTATGTTGATGCAATTTCTTTTATATCATTATCTAACACTCTATCTTTAGTAGCGTTTGAAGCATGATCTTCCTGCGTCAATTTAACTGCTAATTTATTCCTACTGCTATTTTCTCTTATTAATGCCTGCTTATTTTTGAATGCAACCGGTCTGCTATTTTTTGCAGAAATATTTGCATTGGCGACACTTTGTTCCGGCGCATGTTCACTCGCCGTGTTTAAAACTGTTTGGGCTTTGGGTTTAATAACTGAAGCAGCACTTTTATTGGTATTGGTGTTTTCCTTTGGAGCAACGGCATTAGTAGAATTTTCCTGTTTATCAAATGAGGAAGAAGCTATGGTTTGTTTCGCAGGTTCATTTTCCTTCAGAACGGGTTTGTTTTCCTGGTTAAGTCTTGATGATTCTTTTGGAGTATTATGAGAAGATGATAATTGATTCTGAGATTCAGCCAATGAAGATTGATGATTAAATGATGCATCGTTTTGGAACAGCCAATACCCGCCAGCTCCCAATAACAGCGCCAGCAGCGGAAGCCAAATAATAAATCTTCTTCTCCTCTTATCTTTCTTGATTCTTTCCTCCACTTTAGGCCAAACTTCCTGTGAGGGCTTCATTCTTAAGTCCTCAAAAATTTGTTGTACCTGTTTTTCAAAATCATTTGCCGGCATAATGTCCCAGTTTAGATTCTACAGAATGTTTTTCTATCCAGTTGATCAATAAATTTCTTGCCCGCATATATTGCGACCTGGATGTTCCTTCATTAATTCCTAATATTTCTCCAATTTCTACATGTGTATATCCTTCAATGGCATGCATATTAAACACGGTTTGATACCCGGTAGGCAGTTGCCTCACCAGGTTGGCTAATTCTTTTGCCTGCATATAAAGCTGAGGGTTATCTTCTGAAATGGGGTGCAGCGTAATATCTGTAAACGAAATATCGTATTGATACTTACTGCTTTGTTTGAGATAATTAATAGCAGTATTTACCATTATACGTCTTATCCATGCCCCCAATTCCCCGTCTGAGCGGTATTGGTGTAAGTATTTAAACACCTTTACAAATCCATCCTGTAATACATCCTCAGCATCCGCTAACGACTTTGTGTAGCGGTAGCATACCGCAAGCATCTGCTCCGCGAAAAGTTCGTATAATTTTCGCTGTGCAGTCTCCTTTCCTTTAAGACAGTCTTTTACTAATTGTTGATAATCAGTCATCCGGATGTAACGGTATTTTTGACAATGCTACATTATAAAGCGTTGCACCACTATTAATGTTTTTTAAACAGTTACAATAATGGGTTGAATGGAAAACCGCCTTCAAAATTCCATCATTTCCCACAAATAACCATTTAAACTGATGGCACTTATTTTACCATTTCTAAATATATTCTCTGTTTATCTTCGCACCAATGGCCCTTTTTGCATTACAAAATGAACTGATATTTCCCCCTGTTGAACTTTCGGAGCCGGATGGATTACTGGCTATGGGCGGAGATTTGTCTGCAGACCGGCTGCTGTTGGCTTACCGCAGTGGCATTTTCCCATGGTACGATGGGGAAATACCACTTTGGTGGAGCCCCAACCCCCGGTTTGTATTGTACCCGGAAGAACTGAAGGTGAGCAAGAGCATGCAGCAATTATTTAAAAAAAATATTTTCCGCTTTACGGTTAATACTTCATTCAGGCAGGTAATACATAACTGTAAAAGTGTAGCCCGCAATAATCAGCATGGCACGTGGATAACTGATGAAGTAGAAAAAGCATATGGATTACTACACGATAAGGGTTATGCGCATAGTGCGGAGACGTGGAAGGATGATGAACTGGTAGGCGGATTATACGGCATCCGCATGGGTAACGTTTTTTTTGGAGAAAGCATGTTCAGTAAAGAAAGCAATGCGAGTAAGTTTGCATTTATACAATATGTTAAGCAGTTACAACAGGAGCATGTACAATTAATAGACTGCCAGGTATATACGGCCCATCTGGAAAGTCTTGGGGCGAGAATGATACCAAGAAATAATTTTATGCAGGAATTAAAGCGGTTAATATAATTCCATCAGCAGCAATATTGCGTCATTACTCAACGCTTCAGCATCCACCTGCTTAATATTCCATAAAGCCAATCCATCCTTTGGATGTAATAATCTTCCGGCTACTTCAAATGCGCCTTCTATTACATAAGTATAAAACAAGCTATTATCCTTAACCATATCATATATTATTTCTTTTCTACCTTCTAATTTTGCCATACTCATTTTGAAGGGGAGTTGACACTGCACTTCACTGTTACCGGTTATATCAATAAGTTTGTTTTTATTTTGTGCAATATCAAAAGAAAGGGTTAAGGGAGAAGCTAAAGAACGACCGCTTATTTTTATACGCAAATGCAGGTAATTAACCAATTGGTGTTCATAAGGATTACCCACTTTTATAAATGTGCCGGCAGGTACAGGTATGATCTTCATCTCTCCGGCGCTTACCAGGGAGTGGTTTCCTAAACTATCATCATAATCTATTGTTCCAACAACCGGTATAAAAACAACAAAGCTATCCTGGTCTATATGCATTTTTACCGAATGACCACCCGCTATAGTATCATCATTCAACACATATAAACCGCCTAATGCACTTTTATGCGGATTAAAAAAATTGCCAAAATTAAAAGTACTGAAACTGCGAAGCCGTTCTGTTTCATTATAGCCTCTTTCTGCAGATAAATATATTTTCCCTGCTGATGCATCCGTCATGAAAAATCTTTTTGAATAGAATGAATATTTACAAATGGGCGAAGTTGAAAGAGATTGGTAAGTGTTTGATCCGCATCATCGGTTTTGTTTTCAGATAGCAAAAGCTTATCACCTATAGTACTGTACCATATAAGCGGATTGCTATAAAAATTAATAGCTATAGCATGCATAGCTTTATTACTTATATGAGATTGGATGATCTCGAATTGAAAATGCTGAAAGGATAGAAAAGTTTTGCCTAAAGTATTGGTAACATCCGGAATTCGATCGTGTAACTGTTTTATATAATTAACAGCGGCAGCGCTTACCAGGAAATGTAACTTTTCCGCATGGGGAACATATTGCAGCAACTCACTAAAGGTTGTGTACTTCTTTTCAGTATTGTACAATTGAGCCTGCATCTTAAACTCCAGATATGTATCTTCAAACACCAATTTTTCCCAGGGAGTTGGTGATTTTGCATCAATTATTTTTCTGTAACACAATGTGATGATTTGTTCTTTCATACTGTACATTTATGCTTTATCAGGCTACATTCAACTGTATTGCTAAAGAAAAGCCATTGGTGACGTCACCTGTTACAGTAGCTACTTCTACCCCTTTCGTATCATCTTTAAATATACCATCCTGGGCATTATAAGTATATCCGGTCATGCCTTTGCTATAGCCACCCACAGCAAGCAGAGCACTGCCCGTTCCTTCAGGAAAAGCAATCTGGGTAATTTTAAGCGATGTACCTGAAGCGTCATAGATATGCACATGAATATGTGTAGCCCTTCCCTGGTACCAACCAGGAAATACAGTGGTAAAAGTTACAAGTCCATTCGAATCTGTGACTTGTCGGCCGCGCAAAAAATGAACAGAAGGAAAGTTATTATATTCAGAATAATTTCCTTCTGCATCACAATGCCATATATCCACAATAGCTCCGGCCAATGCAGCACAACTTTTACTAACCTGCCCAACAGTAATATTGACAGTTAATTTGTAGCCCGTACGTCCATCTGTGATATCACTTCTATCATACGCTGATGGATT
>JBGALP010000300.1:0-5434 GCA_044223805.1 Agriterribacter sp. | reverse complement strand
CACCCGAAAAAGTTGATTTTTACCGAAAGCCGGAGTAAACTGGTAAAACAAGCTTTATAAATAACTGATGATCGTAAATCACCACAAATATTGCGAAGAAGAAAAAAATAGAACATTATCAAAAGGATCAGCGCATTATAGAAACGCCTTAAATAGGTAATGATAACGGGAGAATTTCTATGAGTTATTCTGCCTTTGTTAATGGATATATGATGTTGTAATCATTTTCAGGAGTGGTTTCAACCGAACAAACAGCATCCAGATGTATAGTTAGAAAATGTTTAGATCGGTTAATGATTTGAGAATTCTCCTTACGCATTATTTAAATACAACTTTTGCATGTTTATTATTTACGGCAGAAAAACCGGCAGAATCAAAAAATACACCGATCATCAGCATACTTGCCCCAATTGTAAAGCATTTGATTTAACCGTTAATGTCTACAGAGAGTATTACCATTTATACTATATCCCAGCATTTCCCGTGGGTATTAAATTAGCCAGCATTCAATGCAACCAGTGTGGAACCACTGTGAAATCTGAAACTATTGCACAACAATATGAGCAGAGCGCACGCACACCGTTTTACATGTTTACTTGGCCCATACTTGGGTCTGTACTAATAGGTTTTATAATCAACTCAAACTACAAAACTCAAAAAGAGAAAGCGGCTTTTGTGAATGATCCTAAGGTTGGAGATGTATACAAAATCAGAAAAAAGGAAAATGGTAAGACCTCGTATTATTTTCTTCGGTTAACACGGGTTGATGGCGATACGATAATGGCTTATCATAATAACCTCGTTTATTCGCGGATTGTTAATAAATTAAATGTTGATGACTATTTTGATCAGTCGGAGGAACTCATCTTCCTGAAACCTCAAATAAAAAAGATGTTGGATATAGGTGAAATTAATTCAGTTAATAGATATTACGGTGGCGATGATGGCTTTAATCGCATGAGGTAGGTAAAGTTAATACTGCGAATCGGCAGCAAACTGATCACATGTCAGATCACAGCTTTTATATTCCGTAGCTCACCATAAAAATATTTCAACCTTAAAAATCTGAATAAGCTTTTTTTATAAATAAACTGTATATTTATCAACGCCTTAAAATGACGATTGTGCTATTAAAATGATTTTGCCGTAGGTATTTTCAGTGTATTCTTTCACTAAAATTGGTCATATGAACATTACACTACAGCAGGCAGAAACCGCAATAGCGGCAGCTAAAAAGAAAGCGCAGGAATTAAACGCACTAATGAATATTAGCGTGGTAGACAGCGGCACACTGCTTACCGCTTTTGCACGCATGGATGGTGCATGGATTGGTTCGATTGATGTTTCTTTTAAAAAAGCAAAAACAGCCAGGTATTTTAATATGGATACGGGTGAGATAGGAAAACTTTCTCAGCCAGGTGGATCTTTATATAATATAGAGCATTCCAACGGCGGACTGATCACTTTTCCCGGTGGCGTATTGATCAAAAATGCCAAGGGAGATATTATTGGTGCTATTGGTGTATCGGGCAGCAGCGTGGAAAATGATCATGCAGTGGCAACGGCTGGAGCCGCGGCTGTTCAGTAAAATTTGTCAATCCTTTTTTTAAATTAACGAAATAAAAATTGCCATGTGTAAAAATCACGGAGTCGCTTACATTAAACCTGGCGAAGTACAGGTACAGGAAATTGAATATCCCAAACTGCAATTAGGAAACCGAAAGTGTAATCACGGTGTTATTCTCCAGATTGTATCAACCAACATTTGCGGCAGCGACCAGCATATGGTTCGCGGAAGAACCACCGCACCGGAAGGATTGATATTGGGTCATGAGATTACGGGACTTGTTGTGGAAGCAGGTTCCGATGTGGAATTTATAAAAGTGGGCGACCTGGTTTCTGTGCCATTCAATATTGCCTGCGGCAGATGCAGAAACTGCAAAGCCGGTCAAACAGGTATTTGTTTAAACGTAAATCCTGCAAGGCCTGGCGCGGCATATGGTTATGTTGATATGGGCGGCTGGGTTGGCGGCCAGGCGGAGTATGTAATGGTGCCGTATGCTGATTTTAACCTGCTGAAATTTCCTGATAAAGACCAGGGCATGGCTAAGATCAAAGACCTCACTTTATTATCTGATATATTTCCTACAGGATATCATGGAGCAGTAAGCGCCGGGGTTGGCCCTGGTTCTATTGTATATGTTGCAGGCGCCGGACCTGTAGGACTGGCATGCGCTGCGAGCTGTCATTTATTGGGCGCCGCGGTTGTAATAGTGGGTGATATGATTGACGAAAGATTGCAGCAGGCAAAAAGTTTTGGATGTGAAGTAATAGATCTTAAAAAAGATGTTCCGCTGGGAGATGCTATTGCGGCGATAGTGGGTGTACCAGAAGTAGACTGCGCTGTTGACTGCGTAGGATTTGAAGCGAGAGGTCATGGATCGAACAGTGGAATTGAACAGCCTGCTACGGTATTAAATGCCATTATGGAAGTTACCCGCGCAGGTGGTGCGTTGGGCATACCAGGGTTGTATGTAACGGGTGATCCGGGCGCTAAAGATGAGGCTGCTAAAATAGGTAGCCTCAGTATCAGGATTGGTTTAGGCTGGGCAAAATCGCATGCTTTTTATACCGGTCAATGCCCGGTAATGAAATACCATCGCCAACTCATGAATGCTATATTGTATGATAAGATACAGATTGCAAAAGCTGTAAACGTGCAGGTAATTACATTGGCAAATGCGCCCGCAGGCTATAAAGACTTTGATAAAGGCGCCGCCAAAAAATATGTGATTGATCCACATGGTTTGATACCAAATTAGTTTTTTCGTAACTCACTTAATAAAAGAGGCAGTCAACATTGAGCTGCCTCTTTTTGCTGTAGATAACATAATTTACTTCTTCTTTATTTTGACCGGCAACAAATATGCAAACAGATAACACTGCCTTTATTACAAGACTTACCGCCCTTTGGGCGCTGAGCGAAAGCGGACTGGGAGGGCTGATGTTTGCATTTAAAATTCCATTCACCGGCATTTTCCTGGGAGGTTTCGCGGTGATCATCATAACACTCATAGCGAAGTATAGTACCAACAAATGGCGCAGTATTTTGCAATCTACCTTACTGGTAATATTGGTAAAGGCTGTTGCCAGCCCGCACTCCCCTCCCCCAGCCTATTTTGCAGTGGGTTTCCAGGGATTGGCAGGCGCATGTATTTATGCTCCCTTTAGTATGAATCGTTTTTCTGCTGTACTGTTTGGAGTATTGGCGATGCTTGAATCTGCTTCACAAAAAATAATTGTGATGACGCTGATTTACGGAAAAAATATATGGGTTGCGTTAGATAGTTTTTTTGAAATGATTGTAAAAGATTTCGGGATCGGCAAGCATGTGTCGTTTAGTATTTGGATCATCAGCGCTTATATGTTGCTGTATGCTATATGGGGCATTGTTGTTGCACTTTGGGGTTTTCGCATTTCAAACAACATGGAACAAATGGCACCCGGAGTTGTGGAACAATATCATAAACATCAACACACACCAGGAATGCCATCCGCGAAGAAAAAGAACAATGCTTATGTAAAATGGATTTTTGTGATCATTACATTATCGTTTACCACCCTGGTATTTGTAATGCAGGGAATGGGCGGAAAAGCATTATATACTGTATTAAGAACAATAGCTGCCATTATCATTTTGTTTTTTATCATTAATCCACTGGTAAAATTCCTGGTACAAAAATGGATTAACCGGAAAAAGCAACAACAGCAAAAAGGCGTTAATGAAATTTTACAGATGCTGCCCGAATTAAAATCATATGTGCAGCCAGCCATGGAGATCTCCAGACAGCATAACAAAGGGCTGAGCATTTATAAAGGTTTTGTATCAAACCTCCTGATCCTTTCTTTATTTCATCCCGCCAAAAATGAATAGCGGTATTTATATATTGAGTTTGCCCATACAATCGGGAAAAACCACTTTGTTACAAGATTGGCTAAAAGCGCAAACAGTATCTGTTGCAGGCTTTTTAAGCCCTGACATCAATGGCAGGCGACATTTGCTTAATATTTCCACAAACGAGCTGCGCTGCTTTCAATTAGCCGATGATGCGGACGGTATAAAAATAGGCCGGTTTGTTTTTGATCCATTGATTTTTGAATGGGGCAAAAAAATATTGCAACGATCGTTACAGGCGACAAACGATTGGATAATGATAGATGAAGTGGGGCGACTTGAAATCAATGAAAACAGCGGTTGGGAACCCATACTTACTGAAGTGATCAAAAATTTTCAGTCGCGACAACACAATAGAAAATTGCTGCTGGTTATACGGGATTATTTGTTAGACGAAGCCATTGAAAAATATGGTTTGCAATCGGCGAAAGTTTTGCCGGCGTCATTTTTTGTCGCTCAAAAATTACCCGCCCTTAATGGTTTGGTATTGTGTGGCGGAGAAAGCAGCAGGATGAAGCAACCCAAAGCATTATTGCAGTACCACAACGATCCACAATTTTTGCATGTGGCAAAACAGTTAGCGCATTTTTGTAACAGCGTTTATCTATCCGCTAATATGCATCTTGATAACACAAACGGGTATACGGTTATTCCTGATGCTGACCAATATAAACATGCAGGACCTATCAGCGGCGTACTATCTGCAATTGAAAAAAATGCTGTTACTGCTTTATTCACCTTAGGCTGCGACTATCCTTATCTCCAACGAAAAGACCTGCTGCAATTATTCAATGCATTGGATGACGAACATGAAGCTTTTTGTTTCCAACATCCAAAAAGCAAATTCGTGGAGCCTTTGATTGCTGTATATCATCCATCATGCTTTGCCAAAATGAAACAGTATTTTGATGGTGGCGGTCAATCGTTGCAAAAATTCCTGGTGCAGATCAACACAAAAGTGATCATCCCTAAAGATGACAGCGTGTTAAAAAGTCACGATACTCCTGAAGATTTTTTAACTTTCAAAAAAGAATAATTATGCAGGGCGCAAGTGTGGCTTCCGTTGAAATTGAACGTTTGAAGAATGGCGTACAACAAAAAGATACCGACCTGTTGGCAGTAGAAGAGCCCATGGAAATACGGTTGGATTTCGGAAATAAATCAGAAAGAAAATCACAGCCCATTTCCGTTACTATGCGCACACCAGGTTATGATTTTGAACTGGCTTTGGGATTTTTATTTACTGAAGGATTTATACAATCGCCGCATGATGTGCATATGATACGATACTGTACAGATATGCAAACCATCGAAAATAAAAACAACATCGTACGGGTATACTTAAACGAAAATGTTATTGTTGATACAGAAAGATTAAAAAGAAATTTTTATACCAGCAGCAGTTGTGGCGTTTGCGGTAAGGAAAGTATAAAAAGTGTAAGAACCCAATGCAAACCTGTTGCAGTTACCAATATAACC
>JBGALP010000299.1:0-5444 GCA_044223805.1 Agriterribacter sp. | reverse complement strand
GTAACCACTATTTTGTATTTTAGCACGAATAGTTTTTTTAAAAAGCCCATTATAGTAGATGTTCTGTTCGTAATACTTTGCGCTTGGAAAAGGAATAATTAGTTCATTATTATAACCAAAATGAATACGATTTACATGATGCTGAGCATTGGTTATAAATTGCATTATTATAAAAATGCACAAGAGGTATATTTTCATTAGTAGCTTTTACCCTGAAACGTAAAACACAAATTTTTCTTACCGCAGAAAAAACTTTAACAAACTCATTCTCCTCTTCCTATCCCATTCTTCCCATCAATCCCACTATCCCAGTCTATACTATTCCCGTAAACTGCTTCAAAAACCGCACATCATTTTCACTGAACAAGCGAATGTCGTTGATGCCATATTTAAGCAATGCCGGACGTTCAACGCCCATACCAAAGGCGAATCCGGTATATTTTTCAGAGTCAATATTACAATGTTCCAGCACTTTAGGGTGTACCATACCACAGCCCAGAATTTCGAGCCAGCCCGTATATTTACAAACATTACAGCCTGCGCCTTTACATAACTGGCAACTAATGTCCATTTCGGCGCTTGGTTCAGTAAAAGGAAAATAGCTCGGACGGAAGCGAACCTTCACATCATCGCCATACATTTCCTGAACGAAGAAGTATAAGGTTTGCTTAAGATCGGCGAAGGAAACATTTTCGTCAATATATAAACCTTCCACCTGGTGAAAAAAGCAATGGCTTCTTGCACTGATAGTCTCATTACGGTATACTCTGCCCGGGCAAATAATACGCAAAGGCAGCTTACCTTTCTCCATTTCCCGTATCTGAATATTACTGGTGTGCGTACGCAACAGCCAGGCAGGATTAGTAGAAATATAAAAAGTGTCCTGCATATCGCGTGCAGGGTGATGTTCTGGTAAATTCAGCGCGGTAAAATTGTGCCAGTCGTCTTCAATTTCGGGGCCCTCGGCAACGGAAAAGCCTAAACGCTGAAAGATAGAAACGATGCGGTTGCGCATCATACTGATAGGATGGCGGCTGCCCACAGGTATAACGTCACCGGGTAAACTAAGATCAAAGTCGGGCCCTGCAGAAGTCTGTGCATCTGACCCAGCTTCTTTCAAAGCATCATATTTAGCTTCTGTAAACTGCTTGAATTCGTTGAGAATCTGCCCAAATTCCTTTTTGCGATCGGCAGGCACATTTTTCATTTCGCCCATCAGGTTTTTTACTAAACCCTTGGTTCCCAGGTAGGTTATACGAAACTGTTCTGCACCCTCTGCTCCTGGGGTATTGTAGGCTTCTATTTCTTTTCGGTAGGCCTCAAGCTGTTGTAACAATTGCTCCATGGCGCGAAGATAAGAAAGGAAAATCTTTAATACAGATCGTCCAGCTTCATCTTAAGGTATTTCATTACGCTTCTGTGGGTGCTGAAAAAAGTAATCACAATGCCTATAAGAATAATAGAAAGGAATAAAAGTCCGAGGAGCCAGTAGTCGCGGAGCACTTTTATTTCAGGAAGCCATTTTTCAACCGTAAAAATAAAAATAAGCAATACTACTATCGCTATAACTGCGCTGATAAATCCATTAATAACGGCTTTGGCATCAAAAGGTTTTGAAATAAACCACCGGGTCGCTCCCACCATTTGCATGGTTTTAATCAAAAACCGGTTACTGAACATTGCCAATTTAATGGTATTGTCAATTAATACCAGTACAATTATCCCCAGCAAGGTTACCGCTGCCAGTAAAACCCACCCGATTTTTTTTACTACGCTGTTAAGGTTACTTACTACTTCGTCGGGATACCTGATTTCACTCACGATGATATCTTTAGACAGATCTGCCGTGATATTGGCAAGACTGTCTTTATTTACGTAATCTGACTTGAGATTGAAATCATTATTTACGTAATCAGATTTTAGATTGAAGTCGATACTTGCAGGCAAGGGGTTATAGTCAAGTACTTTGTCCCAATCTTCGTTGTTCTCTTTTAAGAACTTTTCCTTCGCCATCTCTTTGGTGATATGCTGTGCTGAAGTAGTATATGGCTTTGAATTAATATACGACATCAGCGTATCTATATCTTTTTGAGGTGCATTTTCCCTTAAATACACCTGTACCTGCACGCTGCCGCGAAAATAACGTTCCAGTTTGCTGCCGTTAATTACAAACCAACCTAAAATGCCTACCAGTATAAGTAAAGAAGCTACGCCAAGAATGCTGAAAAAGTAAGAAGGCTTGCTTCTTCTCATTGAGGTCTTGCTGATTTCAATCATGTTGCGGAATTTTTAATCTTACAAAAGCCACCGGGTTGGCGACCAACACAAACCTCTCACACCCATCATACCCTCACGATTGACCTTTCACCACCTGCCTGCCGGCAGGCAGGTTCACCACATTCACTCGAGGAGTATGCGCAAAAATAACGGTTTTATAGCTCCATTCCGTAAATTTGCCACCCACTTAACGGTAGTTTTAGTTGAATATTTTTCGTTAAGATATTTTCTTCAGACTATAAGAGCCCTTTAACATTATGGAATATAATTTCAGAGCGATAGAAAAGGAATGGCAGAAGCGATGGAAAGAAACAGATGCATATAAAGTGCCTAACGATTTTTCGAAGCCGAAGTATTACGTGCTGGATATGTTTCCTTATCCAAGTGGTGCGGGACTGCACGTAGGGCATCCGTTAGGGTATATAGCCAGTGATATTTTTGCACGCTATAAGAGGCTGAAAGGGTTTAATGTATTGCACCCTATGGGATACGATGCCTTTGGTTTACCGGCGGAGCAATATGCTATTGATCATGGTATTCATCCGGCGGTATCAACTGAAAATAATATCAATACTTTCAGAAAACAGTTAGACAATATTGGTTTTTGTTACGACTGGAGCCGCGAAGTACGCACCAGCGATGCCAGCTATTATAAATGGACACAGTGGATTTTTCTGCAATTGTTTAAAAGCTGGTATAACCGCAAAACAGCAAAAGCAGAAAGTATAGATGAGTTGGTAAAGATTTTTGAAACAGAAGGCAATATCAATCATCCTGTTCCTGACTCAAAATTCCAACTTTCCAACTTGCCTGCTGGCAAAGAACTAGAATCTTCAACATTCTCATCCGCAGACTGGTCCTCATTTGATGAATTTACGCAGCAGGCCATATTAATGGAATACCGCCTGGCTTACTGCGGTTATGGCGAAGTAAACTGGTGCGAGGCATTAGGAACTGTACTCGCAAACGATGAAGTGATTAATGGTGTAAGTGAACGAGGCGGTTACCCCGTAGTAAAGAAAAAATTACGCCAGTGGTACCTGCGTATTACCGAATATGCCGATCGCTTACAGGGTGACCTTGACACCCTTGAATGGAGTGACGCGATGAAAGAAATGCAAACGAATTGGATTGGAAAGAGCAGTGGTGCGGAGGTTAATTTCCCCCTCGCCTCACCCCCAGCCCCTCTCCTCGCGGAGAGGGGTGACGCGAAGGCTTCAGATTCGAACAAGCTCTTTAAGACAGCAGACAGTAGCTGGCATATATTAAAAGAATATGGAAGAGAAAACAGGAAAGACGCGACTCTTGCCGAAGATTTATTATGGCAGAATATTCGTAATAATAAATTGGGTATTAAAGTTAGAAGACAACATTCTATTCAGGGATATATTGTTGACTTTGCCTTGCTTGAAGCCAGACTGGTTATAGAAATAGATGGGGAGTATCATGGCGAATCCCAACAAAAAATTTATGATGATGCACGAACGAAGTATTTAAGTGAATTTGGTTTAAAGTTGATAAGATTTAGCAACAACGAAGTGTTGAATGATATCAACATGGTAATTGAAAAAATTAAAGCTGAAATACAAGATCAAAAGCAAAGTAGTAATACTACAGTAGGGCTTCCCCTTCTCAGTAAGGAGAAGGGGTTAGGGGATGAGGCTACACCCGCGGTGAGGGTCTACACCACCCGCCCCGATACCATCTTCGGTGTTGACTTTATGGTGCTGGCACCTGAGCATGAACTGGTGGAACAGATTACTACTGCTGGTCAAAAAGTAGCGGTAGAAGAATACGTGGCCTATGTAAAAAGCCGCAGCGAACGGGAACGCATGGCCGAAAAAAAGATCTCCGGTTGTTTTACGGGAGCATATGCAGTAAACCCGTTGAGCGGAAAAGAAATTCCCATCTGGATCAGTGAGTATGTATTGGCTGGTTATGGTACCGGCGCTATAATGGCCGTGCCCAGCGGTGATGAACGCGATCATAAATTCGCTCAGTTCTTCAATATACCTATTACCAATATTTTGGGGGACGCATATAAAGGTGATGAAGCCATTGCCGATAAAAATGTAACGCTTTACAATAGTGATTTTATAACCGGACTGAAAGTAAAGGAAGCGGCTGAAAAAATAATTGAATGGCTGGAAGATAATGAAATTGGCGAGCGTAAGGTTAACTACAAAATGCGTGACGCGGCGTTTAGCCGCCAGCGTTACTGGGGTGAACCATTTCCCATTATTTGGAAAGACGGTATTGCCTATCCCTTAAAAGAAAGCGAACTGCCGCTGGAATTGCCACATGTGGAGTCTTATGGTCCGGGTCCTGATGGAGAAGGACCATTGGCCAATATCAATTCATGGGCTGATTTGCCTGCTGAAGATGGTGACCCGACCGGACTTCGCCGCGAAACCAACACCATGCCCGGTTACGCCGGTAGCAGTTGGTATTTTCTACGCTATATGGATCCGCAAAATGATACCGCATTCTGCGACCGCAAAGTATCTGATTACTGGAATCAAGTAGACTTATATATAGGCGGTACGGAACATGCAGTAGGCCATTTATTGTACAGCCGCATGTGGACGAAAGTATTATACGACCTGGGCCATGTGGGTTTTAATGAGCCTTTTAAAAGATTGGTGAACCAGGGAATGATAACTGGTATCTCTGATAAAATTTATAGAGAAGGCACTAATGCCGAAGGTGGCTCGAAGGTTAAAAGTAATACGATACTTGGAAAAGTTAATGGAACTCCTGTAACGTTCACCATAGCAACTTCGGAAATTCATTATTATTCAGCTGATCGCTTTGAAGTTTTGAAAGAAAATATAAATGAAGAACATTATTCTTTAATTAATGTACCTATTGATGTTGTAGAGGATGGTAATCTAAATGTAGAACAGCTATTGGAGAAGCGTTGGTTAAAAGACAAACATGGGGTATTTCTTTGCAATGAAGGATTCTATTATAATGGTAAATGGTATAATTATGAACAGCAGGAAATATCCGCACCCAACTTCAAAACTGTGAAAGTTCCTGAGAAGATGTCGAAGTCTAAACAGAATGTTGTGAATCCTGATGAATTATGTGCGAAATACGGCGCCGATACTTTCCGCATGTATGAAATGTTCCTGGGTCCGGTAGAGCAAAGCAAGCCATGGGAT
>JBGALP010000014.1:0-38563 GCA_044223805.1 Agriterribacter sp. | reverse complement strand
GCAACATATAACAATACACCATAAAAAGTATATTGCTGCCTTAGTTCCAGCAACAGATCTTTTTTTAGTAAGGTGAAAACATGTTTAAATGTACCCATTAGAATGATTTTAAGTAGCGGATGCTTTTAGAAAAGAAGTAGCCTAATAATATATACTATGCGCAGGTGTTTATTCTTTTAAATTATAACAAACCCGGCAGCGGGGTTCGTATATGTCTCTTTCACCCAGCACTACCTGATCTGAATGGGTGGTTTTGCGGTATGAATAACTGGCTATATTGCCGCACCTCATACAAATAGCGTGTAATTTGGTAATATAATCGGCAATAGCCAGCAATGCAGGAATTTGACCAAATGGTTTACCAAGATAATCCATGTCAAGCCCAGCCACAATAACTCTCACTCCACGTAGTGCAAGTTGATTACATACTGTTAAAATGTTTTCATCAAAGAACTGTGCTTCATCAATGCCAACTACTTCTACATCGTTACTTAATGATAGTATATTATGAGCATTATCAACCGGAGTTGATAATATGGCATTTTCATTATGAGAAACAATTTCTTTTTCTCGGTAACGCTTGTCAACAGAAGGTTTGAATATTTCTACCTTCATGTTCGCAATCTTAGCACGGTTAAGTCTGCGGATAAGTTCTTCAGTTTTTCCACTAAACATAGATCCGCATATTACTTCAATCCATCCTCTTCTTTCGCCGCATATATGTGGTTCTATAAACATTTGTGATTATTTTATGGCAAGGTGTTTGTAACTTCACTCAAAATAATGTATAATTAGCTCTAAATAAACAGACGCTCAAAAATACCATATTCAATGGAACGTATCGGCGTTTTAATAAATAAATTACAGGAACTTCATCATCAAAACGCTTCTCCTGATCAACTTATTCATGTGTTGCAGATGTTGCAAACAGAATTGTTTCTGTTAAAACAACAACAAAGCGGCGCAGGTGAGCGAAGAAAAATTGCGGTGGTGATGCCCGCTAATGTAAATGGTGCTACCAGTGAGCAGGCAGTTTTAAATAAAACAAGTACTGAACAGGTTATACCTGTGCAAACAATTGTAGCCAACCCTTTGCATACTCAAACTGAAGAACCGGTTAATACTGAAGAAGTAGTTACAGAAACGCAGCCACAACCTGTTAATAAATCAGCTTATAATGTTTTTGAAGAAGTGCCAACGTTGGCCCATCAACCAAAGGCTAAAGAATTGAATGAAACAATTGGGAAAGTTGCACTCTCGCTGAACGATAAACTTTTTGAACAGAAAACGGAAATTGGGGAGAAACTAAAAGAGGAGCCACTAAAAGATATTAAAAAGGCGATAGGTGTAAACGATAGATATATATTTATTACAGAACTTTTTCGCGGTGATGAAGCCATGTATGAACGTTCTTTAAAAACAATCAATCACTTTACTATTTACCCGGAAGCGGAATTTTGGATTCAGCGTGAGCTGAAACTGAAGTTAGGCTGGAAAGAAGATCATCCTTTTGTACGGCAGTTTGATCAACTGGTGAGAAGGCGATTTTTATAGATATAGCTTAGTATGTGCCCGGTAGCTCCTGCATTGCTGTATACATATTGTTTTGCCGCGTTTCCTCTTTTAATTAATTCACTTTCGTTAATCCACAAGTCATTTAATTTTTTTTCCAGCTCCAGCGCGTTTTCAATACTAATAGCGCCACCACATTCTTCCATGGCGATAGCTTCAAAATGCCGTTCATAAACGGGACCAAAAAAAACGGGTTTTCCATACACCGCGGCTTCTAAAATATTGTGCAGCCCGTTATCACCAAACCCGCCGCCTACGTAGGTTATATCCGCGTAATAATATAACCTGGAAAGCATACCCACATTGTCAATAATTATCGTGTTAATTTTATCTGGTATGAGCATATTGTTTTTACTTAAAGAAGAGAAAAGAATAGCCGATGGAAATTCTTTTTGCAGATCGTGAATATTCTCTTTGTCAATTTCGTGTGGCGCAATAATAAAACGCATACCAGGGTTTACCTTTACATAGTGTGTTAGTTCTTCTTCATCTTCGGTCCATGTGCTTCCGGCAACCATTACTCTATGTCCTGCGCAAAACGATGCTATCAATGGTATCGGTTCAAACTTCTCCGCAATTTCAATTACCCTGTCAAAACGCGTATCTCCCGAAACTGTTACATTACTGAAGCCCATGGTATTAAACTGTTTTGCTGATGCTTCTGTTTGTACAAAAAAATGAGTAAAACAATTGAATAGTCTTTGCCTGTAAGCATTATAAAAGCCTGCGAAAAAGCCCGGATTTCTTAAAAGCCCCGATACAAGTATTAATGGAATATTACGTCTTTTTATTTCCTCCAGGAAATGCATCCAGAACTCATATCGTATCCATAAAACCAGTGTGGGATTTATAAGGTTGATAAATGTCTTCGCGTTTTTTACTGTGTCGAGCGGAAGATAACATACCAAATCCGCTCCATTATAGCCTTTTCTCACTTCATATCCCGAAGGAGAAAAAAAACTGATGATGATAATACAACCTGGATGTTCTTTTTTTATTTTCTCAATTAAAGGTCGCCCTTGTTCAAACTCGCCAAGAGATGCACAGTGCATCCATATTCTTGGCGTATTACCATTTGGTAAACTGCTTGCCCGTTGCTGCAATCGCTCAAAAATATCTTTTCTGCCGCTCAGCCACAATTTTGCCTTGGTATTCCAAGGGCTTACCAATTGTAATGAAAAAGAATAGAGCCTGATAAATAAATTATAAAATAATGTGATCACTATCTGAAAGAATTAAAATATGTTACAAAACTAACACCTATTGCGTATCCTATACATATTTTACTATTTTTGCAACCATTTTAAATTATTACTCCTGTATGGAACCTATACAAATGGTTGATCTTAAAACGCAGTATCAGCATATTAAGTCAGATGTAGATACCGCTATTCAAGGTGTATTAGACAGTTGTGCTTTTATTAATGGTAAACCTGTTCAGGATTTTGCACGCAGCCTTGCAGACTATTTAAAAGTTAAACATGTTATACCATGCGCTAATGGCACCGATGCTTTACAGATAGCGCTAATGGCGTTGGATCTGCAACCGGGCGACGAAGTGATTACTCCCTCTTTCACTTACATTGCCACAACTGAAGTTATGGCATTATTGAGGTTACAGCCGGTTTTTGTTGAGGTTGATCCCAAAACATTTTGCATAGATACATCCGCAATAGAAAAGGCAATTACATCAAAAACCAGGGCTATCGTTCCGGTTCACCTGTATGGTCAAACCGCCAATATGGAGGCCATAATGAAGATAGCTGCTCAGCATAATTTATATGTGGTAGAAGATAATGCGCAGGCAATAGGAGCAGATTACACTTTTGCGAGTGGTGAAAAAAAGAAATCTGGTACTATTGGTACAATTGGCTGTACTTCTTTTTTCCCCTCTAAAAATTTAGGTTGTTATGGAGATGGAGGTGCAATGTTTACTAATGATGATGGATTGGCTGATAAATTAAAAATGATAGCCAATCACGGTCAGCGGGTAAAATACTATCATGATATGGTGGGGTGTAATTCAAGACTTGACACTATACAAGCTGCCATATTAAATGTAAAACTGAAAAAACTCGATGACTATATTGCAGCAAGACAGAAAGCAGCCACATATTATAACAATGCATTTAAAGATGTATCAGGAATTACCACGCCTTTTGTTGCTTCCTACACCAATCACGTTTTTCATCAGTATACATTAGTACTTGATGGTATTAATCGCGATGAACTGCATACTTTTCTTGCAGCACATAATATACCTTCCATGATTTATTATCCTGTACCAGCTCATAAACAAAAAATGTTTGCCGCATTTGGTGGTGCAGCCTATCAATTACCCACCACAGACTGGCTTACAGAAAGAGTAATATCACTGCCTATTCATACGGAAATGACAAACGAACAGCTTGCCCTCATTACATCTAAGGTTTTAGCATTCGTGAACAAATAATTTGAAGTATACATGAAAATTGCAGTTGTAGGTACGGGCTATGTTGGTTTGGTAACCGGAACCTGTTTTGCAGAAACAGGAAATACTGTTACCTGTATTGATATTGATGAGCAGAAGGTGAATAAATTATCAAAAGGAGAAATCACCATTTATGAGCCAGGGCTGGAAAAAATCTTCCTGAGAAATCTTAAAGAAGAAAGACTGAATTTTACTACTGACCTGGCAAAAGGTATTGAAAACGCAAAAGTAATTTTTCTTGCATTACCAACACCACCGGGTGAAGATGGATCGGCTGATTTAAAATATATATTAGGGGTAGCGAAAGATCTGGGGAAAATAATTCAGCCAGGGCAATATAAAGTTATTGTTGATAAAAGTACTGTACCTGTAGGAACCGCGGAAAAAGTAGAAGCCGCCATTATTGAAAGCTCAAAACAGGCACTGCGCAATGGCGATGATCTGGGAAAGTTAGGCGCTTTTGATGTAGTATCTAACCCTGAATTTTTGCGTGAAGGTGTGGCCGTTGATGATTTTATGAAGCCAGACAGAGTAGTGATTGGTGCGGCTTCCGAAAAAGCAAAAAAGGTGATGAATGATTTGTATGCACCTTTTGTGCGGCAGGGCAATCCTGTTATATTTATGGATCTGCGTTCGGCAGAGCTTACTAAATATGCAGCCAATTCTTTTTTGGCTACCAAAATTTCATTTATGAATGAGGTAGCTCAATTATGCGAAAAGCTGGGCGCCGATGTGGATATGGTAAGAAGAGGGATAGGAAGTGACGAGCGTATTGGTAAACGCTTCCTGTTTCCAGGAATAGGTTATGGCGGAAGTTGTTTTCCTAAAGATGTTCAGGCATTAATAAAAAGTTCGCAGGAAGTTGACTACGATTTTCAGATATTGAATGCGGTAATGGATGTAAATGAAAAACAGAAACTGCATCTGATTCCAAAAATCAAGCGATATTTTAATAATGATCTAACCGGAAAAAAGTTTGCTTTATGGGGATTGGCTTTTAAACCCAATACAGATGACATTCGTGAAGCACCTGCTTTATATATAATTGATGCATTAATAAAAGAAGGGGCAACCGTTACTGCATTTGATCCGGAAGCAATGAATAACGTAAAACAATTGATTGGCGATAAAATCGTTTATGCCGATAATCAATACGATTGTTTAAAAGATACCGATGCCCTTATTATCGCGACAGAATGGAATGAGTTCAGAACACCTGATTTTTTGAAAATGGTGCGTAATCTCAGAAAAAAAGTGATTTTTGATGGGCGGAATCTCTTTGATGTGCTTGCCATACGGGAACTCGGATTTTATTATGAAAGTATCGGCCGCGATATTGCGGTTCCCAACAAATAAACATTACCATGAAAAAAAGAGTACTAATAACAGGCGCCGCTGGCTTTTTAGGGTCGCACCTTTGTAACAGGTTTATTAAAGATGGCTACCATGTTATTGGCATGGACAACCTCATAACCGGCGATCTTAAGAATATTGAAAATCTTTTTCCCCTCGAAGATTTTGAATTCTATCATCACGATGTTTCCAAATACATACATGTGCCGGGTGAATTGCATTATATACTTCATTTTGCTTCGCCTGCAAGCCCCATAGATTACCTAAAAATTCCCATTCAAACCTTAAAAGTAGGGTCATTGGGTACACATAACTGTCTTGGCCTGGCAAAGGCAAAAGGGGCCAGAATGTTAATCGCCTCCACTTCAGAAGTATATGGAGATCCGCTGGTTCACCCGCAAACAGAAGATTATTGGGGTAACGTAAACCCGGTAGGTCCACGTGGGGTATACGATGAGGCTAAACGCTTCCAGGAAGCCATTACAATGGCTTATCACACTTTTCACGGAGTAGAAACTAGAATTATTCGCATTTTCAATACATATGGACCGCGTATGAGGCTTAACGATGGAAGAGCGCTGCCAGCATTTATTGGCCAGGCATTGAGAGGAGAAGACCTTACCGTTTTTGGAGATGGTTCTCAAACCCGTTCTTTTTGTTATGTAGACGACCTGGTTGAGGGAATTTGCCGTTTGCTGTACAGCGATTATGCTTATCCCGTAAACATTGGTAACCCCAGTGAGATTACGCTGAAAGAATTTGCGGAAGAAATAATAAAATTGACTGGTACAAATCAGAAAATCGTTTATAAACCGTTACCTACAGACGACCCGAAACAGCGCCAACCTAATATTACAAAAGCTAAAGAAATATTAGGCTGGGAACCTAAAGTAAGCCGGTCAGAAGGCTTAAAGATCACTTACGAATATTTTAAATCTTTACCTAAGGAAGAGCTATACAAACAACCCAAAGATTTTAAAAAATAACTCATATGTTAATTTACCAGGATATTATTGATAAAAAAGCCAAGTTGGCTGTTATAGGTTTAGGTTATGTTGGATTACCCATTGCATTGGAATTTGCCAAAAAAGTAAGTGTGATAGGATTTGATATTAATGCAAAACGCATTGATATGATGAAAAATGGTATTGATCCAAGTAATGAACTGGAATCATCGGCATTTGAAGGCTCCGATATTTTGTTTACTAATTCACTGGATGAGCTGAGAGAAGCTAAGTTTTTTATTGTGGCTGTTCCTACTCCTGTTGATGATCATAATGTGCCTGATCTTATCCCGGTTAAAAAAGCATCGGAAACAATTGGCAAAGTGATTAAAAAAGGGGATTACGTTGTATATGAGTCAACGGTATATCCTGGTTGTACAGAAGAAGATTGTTTACCTATAATTGAAGAGCTGAGTGGTTTAAAATTAAATGTTGATTTTAAGCTGGGTTATTCTCCTGAACGTATTAACCCGGGCGATAAAGAACATACGCTCGCCAAAATTATAAAAGTTGTATCTGGCTCTGACGCGGCTTCTGCTGAAGAAATAGCTAAAACATATGAAGTAGTAGTAAAAGCTGGTATTCACAGAGCTTCGTCTATAAAAGTGGCCGAAGCCGCTAAGATTATTGAAAATACGCAACGTGATCTGAACATCGCTTTAATGAATGAGTTGTCTATTATTTTTGACATGATAGGCATTAATACATACGAGGTACTTGAAGCTGCCGGTACTAAATGGAACTTTTTGAAATTTCAGCCAGGTCTTGTAGGTGGACATTGTATAGGCGTTGACCCCTATTATCTTACTTATAAGTCAAGCTCTTTGGGCTACGATTCCCGGGTAATTCTTGCCGGTAGGGTTATTAATGATGAAATGCCATTATACGTAGCCAAAAAAGTGGTACAACATATCATCAAAAATGCTAAGGAAGCTACCGGAGCCAGGGTGCTTATTATGGGCGCTACCTTTAAAGAAAATGTGAGTGACATCCGCAATTCAAAAATCATAGACATGATAAAAGAGTTGCGCGCATTTTCGCTGAACGTTGATATAGTAGATGCGCATGCGGATAGTGAAGAGTTGCAGCACGAGTATGGATTCCCTCTCTCACCGGCAATAGGAAAAAATTACGATGCCGTTATATTAGGCGTGCCGCATAATGAATATAAAAACCTCACTGAAGAATATTTGCTCGGTATTACCAATCCGAATGCTATTTTTGCTGACCTGAAAGGGTTATACAGAAATAAGTTTACGAAATTGAAATACTGGAGTCTCTGATGTCTCAATACGATACTACTATTGCAATAACAGGAGGAGCCGGTTTTATCGGCTCTCATGTTTTACGGTTGTTTGTAAAAAAATATCTTCATTACCGCATTGTAAATATAGATGCGCTTACCTATGCAGGAAACCTTGAGAACCTGAAAGACATTGATAGTAGCGCCAATTACTTTTTTGAACAAGCCGATATACAGGATGAGGAAAAAATAGATAGACTGTTTGTTCAATACAAGTTTGATGCAGTAATTCATCTTGCGGCGGAAAGTCATGTGGATCGTTCTATTATGGATCCGCTTGCCTTTATTAAAACCAACGTGCTGGGCACAGGAGTATTGTTGAATACATGTCGCCGGTATTGGAGCAACAATCCTGGCAATAAAAAATTCTATCACGTATCTACAGACGAAGTATATGGTTCATTAGGCGAAACAGGATTTTTTACAGAAGAAACGCCTTATGATCCACGCTCTCCATACTCCGCCTCCAAAGCTTCATCAGATCATATGGTGATGGCTTATTATCACACTTACGGATTGCCTGTTATCTTATCCAACTGCTCCAATAATTATGGTTCGCATCATTTTCCCGAAAAGTTGATTCCGTTAATGATCAACAATATCAGGCACAATAAACCACTACCTGTTTATGGTAAAGGAGAAAATGTAAGAGACTGGTTGTGGGTTGAAGACCATGCAAGAGCAATTGATGTTATTTTTCATAAAGGCAGGGTAGGCGAAAAATATAATATTGGTGGTTATAACGAATGGAAGAATATTGATCTTGTAAAACTGCTCTGCAGTATTATGGATGATAAGCTTGGGAAACCAAAAGGCGAATCCGAAAAGTTAATCACCTATGTGAAAGATCGTTCCGGGCATGATATGCGCTACGCTATAGATGCTTCCAAGTTGAATAAAGAATTAGGCTGGCAGCCTTCGCTGCAATTTGAAGAAGGGCTTCGCAAAACCGTTGACTGGTATTTGCAGAATGAAGAATGGGTAAATCATATTACTTCGGGAGCATACCAGCAATATTATGCTGATCAATACACAAAACGGTAAGCCAACATTTCTTACTTTCCTTTAGTTTTGTTTTTTTGCATATTCAATAATCCCAACTGATGCCTTTTATTACAACTGATTTTACTGGCTTACTTGTATATGAACCGGTAGTTTTTGGAGACGAACGTGGTTACTTTTTTGAAAGCTTTAATCAAAAAACATTTCATGCTGAAGGAGTGAATTATACCTGGATCCAGGATAATCAATCGTATTCAAAATATGGCGTTATAAGAGGGTTGCATTTTCAAAATCCACCAAAGGCGCAAACAAAACTGGTGAGGGTTTTACATGGCAGTATATGGGATGTAGCGGTTGATATACGCAAAGGGTCTCCCACTTTCGGTAAAAGTTTTGGTATAGAATTATCTTCTGAAAATAAATTGCAATTGCTTATTCCGCATGGCTTTGCTCATGGGTTTTCTGTGTTGAGTAAAGAAGCTTCTGTTTTATATAAATGTGATTATTTGTACGATAAAAATGCTGAAGGCGCAATCATTTACAATGATCCTGTTTTAAACATTGATTGGAAAATACCCGCGCACGAAGTTGTTCTTTCCCCTAAAGATCTTGTTTGCCCAACATTGTCTGCGGCAAATAATGAATTTGTTTTTCAATAAAATAAATCATGCATAAGCCCATCATATTGATAACAGGAGCCGAAGGCCAGTTAGGAAAATCGTTACAGCAAATTGCGCCGCTGTATACTGGATTTGATTTTGTTTTCATGTCCCGTTTTTTGATGCCGCTTGATCAGCCACAAAAAATAAAAGAAGTATTTGAATCTGTTCAACCACAGTTTTGTATTAACTGTGCCGCCTATACTGCCGTTGATAAAGCGGAAACAGAAACGCAGCAGGCTTTTTTGATAAATGCTGAAGCCGTTGGTATATTAGCGCAGTTGTGCCGGCAGCATCAAACTAAATTTATACATATTTCCACCGATTACGTATTTAACGGCATTTCAAAAGTGGCATACAAGGAAGATGATCTCATTGATCCACTAAATATATATGGGGCATCAAAAGCAAGAGGGGAAAATCTGGCACTGGAATATAACCCGGATAGCATTATTATACGCACAGCATGGGTGTATAGTGCATATGGAAAGAATTTTGTGAAGACCATGATCCAGTTAATGGAGCAGCGGGAGGAAATAAATGTGGTAAACGACCAGGTTGGCTCACCTACTTATGCTGGTGATTTAGCTCAGGTCGTTATGCACATTATACAAAATCCTAAATGGTTACCGGGCATATTTCACTTTTGCAACAAAGGAGAGATCAGTTGGTATGATTTTGCTTTGGCTATAAAAAGTAGTATCAAAAGCCATTGTGTAATACATCCCATTCCAGCCAGCGCGTATCCTACCCCCGCAAAGCGTCCTGCATTTTCTTTGTTAGATACTACAAAAATTGCTACAACGTATCATGTTGATATTCCTTATTGGAAAGATAGTCTTGAAATCTGTATCAATCATTACAAATCAGCCAGGAACTGCTGATGGATATATTCAGCTACGGATTTAAAATCCTGCGTATTGTTGTATACCGCTAATTGCCGGTCGGCTCCTGTGCCTTTTTCAATAATCTTTTGCACGTTTGCAAGTCTGTGCCTCGAGCCGAGATGATCAATCATATCATCTACAAAATCGAGCAACTCATAAATCAATACTCTTGTGTTCACTTCTTCTTCTTTTCCAAAGTCAATCAGGTGCCCATCCAGTCCATAACGGCTGGCGCGCCACTTATTTTCGTTAACCAATGCTCTTGAATACTGAATAAAATTCATATTCTCCATGCGCAGTTTATACAACTTAACACAAATGGCCTGAAATAATGCGGCAAGAGCGATAGTTTCATCAGCCGTTAAAGGCACATCGCATATCCTGAATTCTACTGTATTAAAAAAAGGATGTACGCGCAGATCCCACCATATTTTTTTCGCATTATCAATACAGTTTGTTTTGATAAGCAGATTTACATAGTTGTCATACGCTTCTATGCTTTCAAAAAAATCGGGTATGCCAGTGCGTGGAAATTTGTCAAACACTTTTGTGCGGAAGGATTTAAAGCCGGTATACCTTCCCTCCCAAAAAGGAGAGTTGGTACTTAATGCAAAAACGTGTGGCAAAAAATAACGTGCAGAGTTAGCTATATGAATCGCCATTTTACGACTTTCCATACCTACATGCACGTGAAGCCCGAAAATGAGGTTACTTCTCGCAGCATCCTGCATTTCATTTACAATTTCATGATATCTTATATTGTCGGTTATCAATTGACTTTCCCACGAACTAAAAGGATGTGTGCCGGCGGCACCCATTCCCAAGTCAAGGCTGCCTGCTATTTCGGAGATGGTTTTACGTAGGAGTGCCACATCTTTATAAGCAGCATCAATATCCTCGCAAATATCCGTACCTACTTCTACCACTGCCTGGTGCAATTCTGCTTTTACTTTGTCTCTTATTATTTTTTGTCCTTCTGAAACAATTTTTTGTTCATGACTTTTTAATTCAAAACTGTGTGGGTCAATTACCATGTATTCTTCCTCAATACCCAGGGTAAATTGTTTGTAATTGAGATTAGCCATATGGAGCTTAGTTGGTTTTTTATTTGGTGAATGGTGAATGACGCGGTCGGTACCGAAGGTCAGACCATTTGTTTTTTGTTAATGGTGAATTGTACTTCATTAACCATTGACACTTCACTATTCACATTATATTAATGGTATTTTATTCACGCTTCGTTTTACATATTCTCCCCACGTAAGGTTGTCTCCGCCTTCTATATTATGCTGTGCTCTTTCAATAGCATAGCTGGCTGCAGTTTCTACTACCCATTCAAAATTTTCTTCACCCACGCTTGCTTTGTCTGCATCCGGCGCGGGATTGCAAAAGTCAATAGCATAAGGAACGCCATCTCTTAAAGCTAATTCAACTGTATTAAAATCATAACCAAGATATTTATTAATACGAAGTACAATGTCTTCCATCAATTGATATCTTTCGGGCGACGGTTTAAAATCACTTACATATCTAAGATGATGTGGATTGCGGGGTTCGTAAGGCATAATACGCACATGTTTGCCACCAATACAATAACAACGGTAGTATTCGTCAAATACAATTTCTTCCTGCAGCAGCATTACAAGCTGCGCAGTTTCGCCATGCTTGTCAAAAAAATCTTCCATACTGTTCAGCCTGTACACGTTTTTCCACCCGCCGCCAGCAAAAGGCTTCATATAGGCAGGGAATCCAACATATTTAAAAATGCCTTCCCAATCCAAAGGGTAAGCAAGATTGGCAAAAGACTCGTCTGATGTATCGGTTGGTAATTCTTTTGAAGGCAGAATAACCGTTTTGGGAACCGGTACGCCTATTTTGGTGGCTAAAGCGTTGTTGAAAAACTTTTCATCTGCGCTCCACCAGAAGGGATTATTAATAACAGCGGTGCCGCTGATGGCCGCATTTTTAAGAAAAGCCCTGTAAAAAGGTACATCCTGCGAAATGCGGTCAATAATTACCGAATAACCACTGCTTTCTCCCTGCATAACTTTATCTATAGTTACAGGTTCTGCTATTATGCCGTCTGTTTTTTTTTGATTTATTCTTTCCACAAATGCCTTAGGAAATGATCTTTCTTTTCCATGGAGTATGCCGATTTTTTTCACAAGTTATATTTATCCCACATTTTGCGGGTGCTGTTTTACAATAAGTATTATTACCATAGTAAGATACCGAAATAATTATTTATCAACCTAAAACTATTTATTTCTCTGCATAAGCCTTTTGTTCCCTGTTTGCCGGCAATAGGGCGGGTATTAAAGTCGTTTCATTGTTAAATTTTCTTTACTTTTCCTTTATATTTGGAGTTGTATGTATATGGTAAATAAAGCAATCATACCTGTAGAAAGCACAACCCTCACTTCTGTTTTTTTGGGTAGAGACGTAACCGTGGATTTTTTCATGCCATTTGAAAACAGTTCTCCCGAACCCATTAGCCTGCTATTGATTAATGATGGGCAGAATATGGAAGAATTAGGATTGGCAACTATACTTACAGATTTATACAGGCAGCAGCTTATACAACCTATATGCTGTATTGGCATTCATTGCGGTGAAGACCGTAAAAATGAATACGGAACAGCTAATACACCCGATTTTAAAGGGCGGGGAGCAAAAGCAACAGCCTACACACAATTTATTTTTCAGGAATTACTGCCTTTTGTAAGAAAGAAAACAGGAATAACAATTTTTAAGGATAAATCTTTTGCCGGTTTTTCGTTGGGGGGATTATCGGCGCTGGATATAGTGTGGAACCATCCGCAGGAATTTATAAAAGCAGGTGTTTTTAGTGGCTCGTTGTGGTGGAGATCTAAAGGACTTGATGATGGTTACGTAGAAGAAAAAGATCGCATCATGCATGCACAGGTACGAAACGGAACCTATCATCCTGGTTGAAGTTTTTCTTTGAAACGGGCACTATGGACGAAACCGAAGATCGTAACAACAACGGCATCATTGATTCGATTGATGATACTTTAGGATTGATAGAAGAACTCAAAAACAAAGGCTATAAGTTACCGGACGATATACAATACCTGGAACTGAAAGAGGGAAGACATGATGTAAAAACATGGGCTAAAGCCATGCCAGCGTTTTTGCAATGGGGTTGGGGAACCTATGATAAGGTTTCCAACCTTTAGAAGATTGGAAACCTGCTTATTTATTCTAGAATGGAACTACTGTTTCTTTAAAAATTTTCCAAGCCCTTTACCTGCAGTTGCATAGGTTTCAGAAAGTCGCTCACCTGTATCAAAGTCATTTCCCCAGTATGAGTTTCCAGGAGCTTTATCAATGGTAAGTTTAGCCAAAACTTTACTTTTATTAGCTGTTTCCACAATTAATACTTCTCCGTTTATGTAAGCATTTTTGCGGGTAATACCAATATTAAAACCAGGTTCAATAAAAGTTGTGTGAAAAATAATGGTATACTTCGCATTCTTATTTAGCGTTAAATCACTGTATTTTGTGAGTAATTCGTCAAATTTTGGTTCATACCTGTTAGCTCTGTCATCTATCCATTTTTTTGCCCACGAATCGCCACGTCCAGGTTCCTTTTTGTTATATTCTTCGGTTTTAGCTTTTATGTAATCCTCTTCTTTATCATATTTCCCAACACTGATATTCCCGTAAGTAAACTCAGTATTTATTGATTTTTCATTTTTCAAATCGGGCATATTGCCTTCCACTTCCTTAACACGTTGAGCAAACGTATTTAAAGAAATGGTGGTCATGATCAAAAAGAGAATAAAGTTCTTTTGATGTTTCATTGCTATTTTTTTAAGTTTTAAAGATTAAGAGTGATTAAATAAAAGCTTACTGACAATTGTTACCCATCAAACGTTTCCTGATTTTTTTAATTGCTTCATTTTAACAGATCAGGCGATCAGTATACGTTTATCGCCTTTTGTATAAGTAAAAATGCATGCTGTAAGCCTTTGTAATTATTGTATATAAGTGTGGTACGGAGCGGAAACGCGGTTTCAGGTCTTTCCTTAAAAAATGCGCCGGTAAAATTTGCATCAGTACAGCCAAGCCAAAGTGCAACAGCAGATGATGTAGGAAACTCCCCACTCATGTGCTTGTACCTGGCAATAGTGGTTTCATTACTAAACAGGCTTTCTGCTGCTGTATAGTATGGTGTAAGCCGGGCATCGCCATTTTCTCCCGTTAAAAACATGTCTATAGTTTCTCCCGGGGCAACGTGTTGCTTTAAAAAATCACTCAGGCTTTGCGTCACCATTTCTTCATTGGTAGTATGAATGGTTTGAACAGCTTTTATTTCCGCTACCGCATTGTAAGGGTTATTATTCACCAGGAACATGGCAGCGCCTTCGCCTGCAAGGCTTCCGGCAGTATGAGAGCTATATAAATCTGTGTTAGCAATTGCTTCTTTTTTATACCATCCTTCTAAATAGTCAATATTATAATTGTATGCTGAAATTTCGTCAACACCACCAACAAGGTATTGAGATGATGGGTTTTCGTTTATCATCATCATCGCATCAACCAGGGCGCTTTCAAATGCGAGTCCTCTATGTACATGTGTAACATTGTATAATTTATTAGCACCCATCAAACCTAATTGAGCGGCAATGGCGTTGGGGGTACTTTGTACAAAATTGCCCGGAGTGAGCATGCCTTCTTCGTAGTCTATAATCTGGTTAAGAAATTTAATGCAGTCCTCCATCCCGCCGTTTGCAGTGCCTATTATTATACCATCAAGTTGTGGATTATTTTTTATGATAGGTAAGCCGGCTCCCACACCCATTCTTACCGCCTTGCCCATTCTTCGTAAAATACCCGCTGGTATACCTTCATATGCAGGTTCTACGGCTTTCAGTTTATTATCTGTTGACGCTTTTAACGCATCAATATTAATGTCAGCGAATGTTTGCTGAGCCGAAATGCAGGTATGTTGATGAATAAACATGAATATATAGCAGTATGCTGGCTGACAAAAATACTTTTATAATTTAGAAAAAATAAGAGAACTGCAATTACCCCCAAATCCAAAAGAATTAGACATTACATGCTGCAATGGTGTTTTTTTGTATTGGAGTACTGGTTGTAACTGAGTAGTTGGCATAGCTTCATTAAAATGTAAAGCGGGATACACTTCCTGATAATGAAGATTGAGCACACTATACACAGCCTCAATGGCACCGGCAGCGCCCAATGTATGACCCGTATTACTTTTGGTGGAGGTAAAAAGGGGAGGAGTTTGAAAGAGCCTTACCATTGCAACACTTTCCACCGCGTCATTATTTTCAGTAGCCGTACCATGGGCATTAATATAACTGATATTTTCCTGTTTAAGATTGGCTTCTTTTAATGCCATCCGCATAGATAGGTATGGGCCATCTCCATTGTCGGATAAAGAAGAAGGATGATAAGCATCGTTACTGTTGCCATAGCCGGATATTGTGGCATATATCTTTTTAGCTTTACAGTCTTCTTCTTTTTCTAAAACTAAAAATGCCGCGCCTTCGCCTAAATTAAGTCCTTTGCGATCTTTATCAAAGGGAGTACATTTTTCCGATGAAAGAATATGCAAGGCATTAAAACCATTAATGGTGAATTTTGCCAGGCTATCTGCCCCTCCTACAATAGCTCTTTTTGCCAATCCGTTTTTTATAAGCCTTGCGCCATACATAATGGCATTGGCGGATGAAGAGCATGCCGTGTTAATCGTATTAATAATACCAGCCATTCGGTAGCGTTGCTGCAGATACAGCATTACAGAAGAACAGTCGTAAGAAGAAAGGTATTCAGATCCGTTTGTAGTTGAATTGGCATCATGATACAATTCATCTGTAAGACACATGCCCCCAACCGTACTGCCTCCTATAAGCGCAGTTTCATTCGATGAAATAACGGGTAAAGATAATCCTGCATCAGTACAGGCTTCTTTAAATGCATGTATTGCTAATAAAGAACTTCGGGTAACACCGTGCTCACGCGCATCTAACATATCCTGTAATTCAGGGGTACTTTTTTTTATTTCACCACAAGGACGTAATCCCGCATATTTAGTGTCGCAAAATTCAAGTGACGAAATACCACAAATGCCATTGATTAGCGCCTGCCTGTTCTCTTCTACAGTGTTGCCAATGGCGCTTATAATGCCGATGCCTGTTACACAAATGCTGCCCAATATCAATTTTATTTATTTGGTTCTGTGTTGTTCAATATAATCTGCCATCGTATTAATATCTACCAAAACTTTTCTTCCCTCCTTGGGGTCCTGGATGCTAATGCCGTATTCACGTGAAAGCAATACAATCAATTCTATGGAATCAATGGAATCCAACCCTAATCCCTCTCCAAATAATGGCTCATCATCTTTTATATCTTCTGGTTTTTTGTCGGTAAGGTTTAAAAACTGGATGATCTGCTCTTTTAACGTTTGCTTTAATTGTGCTTTATCCGTTGTTTCCATAATTCAAATCAAATTAAATTTTTTCTTTTCAAGCCGTAAAACGATACCAGTTGCAGCAATACGGTTATAGCTACTAAAGGTAAAATATTCATAAATATATCCTTCAAATTTCCTCCCTCCAAAAAAAGCCCATAGTACGCTTCGAGGCACCAATGCAGTGGTGATAACTGCATAACAATTCTGAACGAAGCAGGCATAGCAAAAGAAGGAACAATTAAACCACCAATGGCTGCCAGCAGTACAATGGATACAGCGCCAAAACCATTCGCCTGCTCCTGGGTATCTGCAAATACGCCAACACAAATAGCAAAACTCGCCGCACACCAACCACAAATAATGGTAACAAGCAACAATGCCCCAATATAGTGTGGAATATTTAATGCCGGCAAACCAATTACCGGAAAGAGCCATTTGCCTATTGAAAATATTACTACAGCCTGTAACACCGCTACAATAACATAAGTGATTTGTTTTGATAATAAAGCCAGTCCGAAATTAGTAGGCAGCGTTCGCAAACGAATTATACTGCCACTTTGTTTTTCGCGTACTATACTACTGCCAAGCGATATCACAATAAAGAACATCGCAAATATCGTCCATGCGGGAATGTTATGTTGCGTTGCGTTAGGAATAACATGTTCTTTACTTTTTGATACCGCAACTTCGTTTACAGGTGTCTGGTTGTTCACAATTTGACTCTCAAGTGAATCAGGTATGCTTTCATCGTTTACATAGTAATACAGGCTTTTTACAATATGTTTGCTTTGCACTACCTGTAAGGCGCTTTGTAAGCCTCCATTAATACTTTTGCGGAATGATTGCTGCAGAACCGGATGATAATAAACCGTAATGCCCATGTCCATATCATTTGAATGAAAGGAACTGTCTTCCGGAACATTCAGATCTTTAAGCGCTTTTTTTGATACGGCTTTTGCTTTTCGTTCTACTTCTGCTGAATAATGTTCAGGGATAACGATGGCGACCAACGCGTCTTTAGTATTGATGCGGCTTTTAAGATCATCTGTGTTTTTTATATCGGGGAGCTTGTGAAGATTGAACATGCCTACTTTATCAAGCGCTGCCTCCAGTTCCTGCGATACCGGTTTGCCATCTTTGTTATATAATAAAAGCGGGATTTTATTTTCGTTAACCAGCTCAAAAGTGCTGTTTTGTACCGACGTAATTACTATAGCCAATACAACCGGCATTATAAACATCAGCGTTAATCCAATGCGGTCGCGGATTAAAATACGCAGATCTTTTTTTATGGTTGACCAGAGTTTAAACAAGGCAAAAAGCAATTTTTGATGTATGACGTATGATTTTTGATAGGATATACCGCTTGTGAATAATTGACCTCTGCCCTTTGTTTGTAAATATTATTGCTGCCATAGTATTAAATCTCAAATCAAAAATCTCAAATCAAAAATTTCTTCAGTCCCTGTATTCCCTGCCGGTTAAGTGTAAGAATAATCCCTCCAGTCCATCCTGCTTATGTTGACTCAGCAACACCTCAATTGCATCATTCTCTATAATTTTTCCCTGGTCAATTAAAGCCACGTGCCTGCATAAATCTTCTGCCTCTTTTAAATGATGGGAAGTATATACCAGTGTTGTACCGCTTTCATTAACCGCCTTTAAATAATTAATGATAGCGTGCCGTGTTTGCACATCAACACCCACCGTTGGTTCATCTAAAAATAAAATGGAAGGGTCGTGCATTAATGCTATCGCCAGATTCACTCTTCGTTTCATTCCGCCTGAAAAACTTTTTACAGGTTTATCGCGAACATTATGCAATGCCAATACAGATAATAGTTCATTTGTTTTATTGATGATCTGTTGTTTACTCAGACCCGCCCATGCACCAAAGAATTCCATGTTTTCCGCAGGGCTTAATTCGTTATAAAAAGAATAATCCTGCGGCACAAAACCAAACAGTTTGTTTGTCTTTTTTTTATGTTCCTTTACTTCATTCCCCAGCATTTGAATAGAACCGGAGTAGGGCAGAAGCCCCGTCATTAAACTCATTAATGTGGTTTTGCCCGCTCCGTTCGGTCCAAAAATGCCAAATCGGTCGCCCTGCTGTATTTGAAGATTAAGCCCTGAAATCAATTTTTCAGGATTACCCTTGTAGCCAAAATGCAGGTTGTTGATATGAATTGCAGGAACCATGTAGGAAACAAACAAAAATTGCGTAAAAGTAACCTGAAATGTACAGGGAACTATTTCATTTTTTTAAGCACGGCAGCCAGGTTAAGAAAAGCTTTCTTTTCAAGATCGGCTATTTCGAGCAGGTGATCACCCATAGTATCATAATCTGCCTGGGTGGTCAATCGCCCTTTATAAATGCCGGCGGCTTGAATAGCTGCGTTTCGCCATAGATCTCCCGCATTGGTAAACTGTTTGGAAATATCCATCAATTCATCAATGGAATGATAAGCATGTGCCTGTTGCAAAAAGGCGCCATATATAAAACGGAAACCACCGCCGCCGGTTCCTATTTCTTCCTGCATGCGCACCAATTGCGCCAGGTAGCTCCGGGATTTTTCATCACCCAGTTTGTTTTTCCATTTTTTTATTTTGTTGGCAGTATACTTTATACCACTAATGCCGGCAATGTTGCCGGGAATATGCAGCATATCTCTCACATTTCTTTTTATGCCCGTATAAATTGCCTTCTTTACCTGTTCATCTGTAACGGGTCTTTTTTCTTTGGGGTAATACAATTGCCCCCTCGGAGCTAAAGGCCCCCTGGCAAAACGTACTCTTTCTAATTCGTATGTGCTTAAGGTAGCCAGTGTTTCCATCACCGGATCACTGATAACGTAATTGTCTCCCTGTTTGCCCGTAACAATAATATTATGGGCATTAAAATGAAAGCGATATTCTTTAGGAAAATAAGTAAGATAATATACTCCAACCTGGCAGGCAGCGGGATGTCCCTGTTGCAGCCTTTCATCTAACTCCTGTTGCGCTTTTTGGTGTGACGAAAATTTTTTTCTGAATACGGGTATATCAAGTGATTTACAGGTTCTTTTAAAAATCATTCCAGGCATTGTGCGGAAAGATATAGCAGGACCATTATTCACCTTCATAAAAGGTATGTAGATGTAAAACAACCCGGAACCAATACCAAACGCAAGTGGCTCTGTAATTTGTTTTACACCATAGTGCTGCAATAAGCTGGTGGTAACACCATTTTCGCAATGGGCGGTTTGAATATGATTAAAACCGGGCGTAGCCGCAATTTCCTTCTCTACTATATATTCAGTATTCATGATAGTATTTATTGGTCTCCAGGCATTTCATAAAATTCAGAATTGACTAACGCCTGCCGGCAGGTTCAGTATTCACCATTTACTCTTTAATCTATTCGCTGCAGCTCATCTTTCCGTATATCGAATGCTTTCGCGTATTGCTCTAATTTTCTGTCGGAAAGTTTTTTAAATACTTCCGGTCTTAAATGTTTTTTTACCTGCCATTTCCAGAAACCGGTATACCCGGCCACTATATCCACATCCATCAATTTTAGTTCCATATAATAAAGTAGCGGACTTGCTTCTCCATTCAATACTTTTTGTTTTGCATCGGCTATTCTTTTTTCTACATCTTCCCAGGCTATATCAAGCGCTTTGGCTTTTATCTCCCAACCGGTACTTAAAGCGGTAGTATAATTTCCGTTTTCATCTACCGCATACGAAAGTTCTTTAGTTACTTTATTAAGCGCACTGGAATCCTGTGGAATGTCATTCTTTTTCATATTATTAAAAATGATTTCAGGATGATGATATTGCAGCGTACCTGGAAGGACAAATGTTTTACGGGTATTTCATGCGTTTAGCAAACAGTTAGCAATCCATACATATACGAAAATCTTGAGCTTTCAGGAACCAGCAGCAAAATCTTGTCACCCTTCTTTAATTTACCGCTATGGAAGAGTTCATCAATCATCATGTAAACAGATGCCGCGCCAACGTTACCTACTGTGCTGAGGTTTACAAACCATTTTTCGTAAGGAATGCCGATACCATTATACTCCAGGCGTTCATAAATCTTACTCTTAAAAAAATTGCTCGACATATGTGGAAGGAAATAATCAATATCTTCCGGTTTCATGCCTTTGGTTTCAAACAATTCCTTCAGTTTTACGCCACCTAGTGGTACTATATATTCACTTAATAATTTTACGTCTTGCTTTATACTGAATATAGACTGTTCATTCAATTCATGAGAAGTATATTCATGAAAACTTTTTAGTGTGCCGTCTTCCAGTTTACCACTGCCCATATACATGCAGGCTTCCATTTCCTGTGCATAAGAAACGCCTTCCAGCCATTCTACTCGCAGGCTAATTCCTTCTTCATTTTTTTTGTCGCTCATCAAAAAAGCGGAAGCGCCGTCAGACAGCATCCATCTTAAAAACTCCTTTTCAAAACTGATATAAGGATTTTCTTCCAGTTCAATCAGCTTTTGTACTTCATCTTCAAACTGTTCAGCACGCAGTGAAACAGACATCCTTTCTGAACCGGTGGCAATAGCGGTTTGAACATCGCCGGTTTTAATAGCCATATAGGCATATTTCAGCGCATGCATACCTGCGCAGCAAACGCCTGAAGGAGATACCACTTCTATAGCTTTTGTTTCCGGCAGCCAACCATGCACCATAACGCCGTGCGAAGGCATCATTTGATCGGGTGAAGATGTGCCGCAGGAAAGTAATTGAACAGAAGTAAGATCTTCAGGATGTCCGTTAAATAAAGCTCTTACTGCATTGGCGGTCATCTGTGCATTGGTGTGGGTAACTTTGCCGCCTTTTTCTAACGCATAATAGCGGTTTACTATGCCGTTATTACGCAATACTATTCTTTTCGATTTGGAAGGCTTGTTATTAATGTAGCCAAGATATTCTTCCATCTCATCGTTAGAAACAGGATTATTTGGAAAAAAAGTGGATGTTCTTGTAATATATACTTCTTTCAATGCCATCTTTACAAATGTAGAAATTCAAAAATAAGTATTATCTGTATATCAATTCCGCCGCAAAATTAATAGATTAAAAGCTTATGCCAACCGTAAATTTACCTAAGGCGTACATTTCAGATCGTCGGATTACGAACATGTTTCCAGTCTGTGGGAAGCCAACAGGTAGCAGACGCTATAATTCAGCCTCACACGCCTGCGACTATTTGAAATTGGAACTACTTAAGCTCCACGCCTGCGTAATAAGCTTTTTGTTTTTTTATACGGCCACCCAAAAATGGCTTAAAAAATATAGCATCAACCGTTAAAATAATCGGCGCCGCCACGCAAAGCGCAATTAAAAGATAATACTTAAATGCGGCTACCCAAAAATGCCTGTTGGTCTTCTTTTTATTAATGATACCCGCCCAGATTTTAAAAATTTTACCTGCCTTCCTCTCAATAAACATTAGATGATATTTCACTTCCAATGCTTTTTGCTCAAGCAATCGGTTTTGTAATCCTCCCCATTCACCGGTATTCAGGTGTTCTTTTACGGTTTCACCAAATATAGCGGAATTAGTTATATCCTCGTCTGACACTCCTGGTTTTGGAAAGATACCCCACTTACGGTCTTTTTTACCGGTAAGCATCCAGTACAATATGGTTACAAGACTTACATAATTATTATGCCTGTCAACCAGGGCTATATTACCTACCAGCTTAGCGCCGGCATCTTTAAGCCTAACCTTTATTTTTTCCTGCGCATTAATCCACATATTGCGGCACCCGCTTATGGTAACTACCGGCGTGTTTTTTAAAACAGCAGTAAAACCAGCATGCTGCAACAATGAATTTATGGGAATACTTGGCGATAAAAACCAGGGTTGATACCCTAATATAATAAGATCGTATTGTTTCTCTTTCAGTTCAAAAGGCTCCAGTTCAAAAGGCACGCTGTTAACTGTTTCGGGCATCGCGTCAAAAAAAACGGGCGTAGTCCACGGGAATGGAAATTTTTTTGATGGATAGATGCGCAGTGTTTCTACTGTGATGTCAGCTGCTGACTGTAAAGGAGCCGTAAAATTTTTTATGATATTTTCCTGTTGGCCGGACTGGGTAAAGTAAACGGCTAAAACTTTTTTGCTCATGCTCTCCCTGGGTTAAAAATCTGATGGTGATAATACTTTAGATGACTTACTATAATCTTTAACTACTTTCTGGGTGGCTTCAGGTAAGCTTTTAAAATTGGCAACTATATATTTATGATCACTTTCCAATTCTTTGTTATATCCCAGGATGCCGGGCGCTTTTTCCTGTATAATCAACCTCAAAAATCTTAATTCTGCATTGTTGCCATCGCTGCTGATTTTGCTTTCCAGCTTTTCCCTGCCTGCCTTGAACTCTTTTAATTTTTTCGCGGGTCCCTTTAATAATCCTGCCCTTTTCATCATCAACGCACCTTCAAAAGCCTCCTTATTTTTTTCATCGCTTTTACTTATTGCATCAATTTTTGTATTGATAGCATTGAGATCTTCAGAAGCAATGGTTTTGTAATATTCCGTTCTCTCTACATTAGAAGAAGTTTGCGCTTGTACGGTACCTGCGGTAAATAAAATAGTTATTAATGCAAAAATGGTTAACAACCAGCTTGCCTTTTTTGTGGTATTCATATTGGTTTCAAATATAGTAAGAAAATGATTGTATCAACATCAACATTAGCCGCATGCTACCCAACTTATCCACTCTTTTAAATGTTAATGGGTGATTAAATTGCATGCAGACAATGGCTTTGTAGATGATAACACTTTTCATGCCGTATCTTTGATCCGCATCAAATTAAAAAATGTTATGATGAAAAGATTTTTTTGCTTAACCTTAATCGTAACCGGTATAAGTGTTGCCGGTTTTTCACAAGCCGACTACAAAAATGCACTCGGTATCCGCATAGCTCCCTCCAGCTACTTCGATTTTGTTTCTGTTTCTTACAAAACATTTATTACTACGCCCGGAGCTATTGAAATTAATGCAGGCTTAGGTAGAAAAGGCTACACGGTTAATACTTCAGACTACAATCCTTTTACTTTTTCTGCTTCGGCTGCTTACCTGCATCATTTTACAATACCTGTAGAAGGGCTGCGGTGGTTTGTTGGCGGTGGTTTGATTATGTATAACTCATTCACCTCAAAAAATAGTGGCTATCGTGGGTTAGGGTTCGGTTTCTTTCCAACGGGTGGTATTGATTATAAATTTCCCTCTATCCCGCTGAATCTTTCAACCGATTATCGCCCAACTATTTTCTTTTCAAAACCTGATCAGCAGGACTCATTTTATGCATCCAATTTTGGCGTTACTGCCCGATATACACTTGGTTCAAAAAGATAGATAGTGTGTTATAGATATATTATTTTGCCCCGGAGATTTATCCGGGGTTCTTTTTTTAGCACCCGCCTATTCAATATCTTTGCGCCCATGTTAATTAAGGGTATAAGATGAGCGATAAAGATTTAACAAGACAGGCATTTGATGACTGGCGTGTGTGTGTTATTATACCTACTTACAATAATAGCGGTACACTGCCTGGAGTAATTGAAGACGTTGCCGCCTATACACAGCATATTATTGTTGTAAACGATGGCTCAACAGATACCACAAGTACCATAGTAGAATCTGTTCCCCATATTCAATCTGTGCAATACTCGCCCAATAAGGGTAAGGGCTGGGCGCTTCGCAAAGGTTTTGAAAAAGCATTGGCTTTGGGATACAACTATGCGATAACCATAGATTCTGACGGGCAACATTTTGCTAAAGACCTGCCGGTGTTTATTGAAAAACTGCAACAAACCGGAGATGCTATTATTATTGGTGCACGTAATATGAACACGGAAAATGTACCAGGCAAAAGCAGTTTTGGTAATCGTTTTTCCAATTTCTGGTTCCAATTGGAAACAGATATCGTTGTTCCTGATACACAATCCGGATATCGTTTGTACCCAATCGCGCTGATGAAGCATATCCATTTTTTTACCCGCAAATATGAGTTTGAAATTGAAGTGCTGGTAAGATGTGCCTGGAAAGATATAAAAGTAGTAGCTGTTCCGGTGTCGGTGTTTTATGCGCCAAAAGAAGAACGCATCACTCATTTCAGACCTTTTAAAGACTTTGCAAGAATCAGCATACTGAATACGGTGTTGGTGCTCGTTACTTTTTTATACATCAAACCCCGCAATTTTTTTCGTGGACTTTTTCAAAAAGAGAAACGGAATAATTTTATAAGAGACCATCTCATCAATATTCACGAACCCAATCACATTAAAGCGTTGTCTGTTGCATTTGGCGCCTTTATGGGCATAATACCCATTTGGGGCTTTCAACTCATTACGGCGATTTTTTTAGCAATAGCATTTCGCCTAAATAAGGCGTTAGTGGTTATAGCGGCGCATATAAGCGTGCCTCCTATGATTCCATTGGTTATTTTTTTGAGTTATAAAACAGGAGCTATGTGGATGCCTGGTGGAGGAGGGAGCTTGTTGTTTGACCGCAGTATTACATTTGATTCAATAAAAAATAATTTTCAGCAATACCTGTATGGAAGTATTACGCTTGCCTTTATTGCCGCATTTGTTGGCGGGGCATTAACGTGGATATTGCTGGCGCTTTTTCGGAAAAAACCACGCACAGCAGTTTAACTAAACCCCATGGAGCAATTTTTTTCCGGCATATATATTTTTTTTCAAAAAAGAAGGTGGCTGCTATATACAAGCTTCGTTGCATTTATTGGCATCACCGTTTTTTTTGCAGCTAAACTTACATTTGAAGAAGATATTTCACGCATACTGCCTAAGGATCCTAAGGTTGAAAAACTAAATGAAGTTTTTCAGCATTCTAAATTCATGGATAAGCTGGTGGTGATGGTATCATTAAAAGATACAACAGCATCTGATCCAGATAGTTTAATTGTTTTTTCTGATGAACTGGTAAAACAGGCTGAACAAAAACTTGCTCCATATATCAAGAAAATAAATTACAGGGTAGATGATGATGTGGCAATGCGGTTGTTTGATGTGGTGAACACTCATTTGCCTGTTTATCTTACAGAAAAAGATTACCATGAAATAGATAGCCTTATTGAACCTGCTACTATAAGCGGAACATTGCAGCACAATCTTCAGATACTTACTTCGCCTGCTGGATTCGGTTTAAAGAATACGATTGCCAACGATCCGGTGGGTATATCTTTTATAGCACTGAGAAAATTGCAACAGTTGCAGTACGATGAAAATTTTGAATTGTACGATAACTGTGTGCTTACAAAAGACCACAAAACACTGATGCTTTTTATTACACCTGTATATGCACCTAACAATACAGGGAAAAACGAAGTGTTTTTAAAAGGATTAGATAGTATTATTACCTCAACTACCAGCGCCGCATACCCGAATATTGATGCCAGCTACTTTGGGGCAACGGCTGTTTCTGCTGGTAATGCAAAGCAATTAGGGCGGGATACATGGTTTACACAAGGCGTTACCATTGTTTTTTTAATTGTTTTTATTGGCTTGTATTTTAAAAGAAAGTCGGCGCCCGTATTAATTATGATACCGGTTGTTGCGGGTGCCTTATTTGCTTTGGCGATGGTGTATGTAATTCGTGGTAGTATTTCTGTAATTGCCGTTGGTACAGGTTCTGTGATATTGGGCATTGCGGTTAATTATTCACTGCATGTATTTAACCATTATAAGCATACACATGATATACGCAAAGTAATCAGGGATCTTGCTTTCCCACTTACGCTGGGAAGCCTCACAACCATCGGCGGATTTTTTTGTTTGAACTTTGCTGAATCAGATATGCTGAAAGACCTTGGGCTTTTTGCAGGATTCAGCTTGATTGGCGCGGCGCTTTCTTCACTTATATTTTTGCCTCATTTTATAGTTTCTGCTAAAACAGAAAAAAAATCTGTAGTGCACGCTGAATCGTGGATTGATAAACTCGCGTCTTTTAGACCGGAGCGTAACAAATATATTGTATGGAGCATTTTATTGCTCACGATTGTGTTCGCGTTCATGGCTGGTAAGGTAAGTTTTGAAACGGATCTGAACAACATGAACTTTATGCCTGATCATTTGAAACAGGCAGAAAAAAAACTAAATGCCATTAATGCTTCGGCGGCTCAATCGGTATATGTAGTGGCTGAAGGTAAAGACCTTAATGACGCATTAGTTACAAATGAAAAACTTACTACAGATATAGAGCAACTGAAAACGGAGGGTATAGTAAGTAAGTATTCAGGTGTTTCTGCGCTTCTGTTATCCGATAGTTTACAGGACGAGCGTTTAAGCCGTTGGCGCACTTACTGGACAAAAGAGAAAAAAGAGAAAGTACTTAAAATGCTTAAACAAAGAGGGGCTTCTCTTGGTTACAGCGCTACTGCTTTTGATCGGTTTGCCGCTTTGCTCGAAACTGATTTTAAGCTGATAGATTCATCGGCGGTAAATGAAATCAAGAAAAATTTTCTTGATGATTATATTTCTGAACTTCCATCGCATACAACAGTAGTCACTTTACTTAAAGTAACTCCTCAAAAAAAGCTGCAGGTATATGATGCGTTTGAAAACAGAAGCAGTATAACTGTGCTCGACAAACAATATCTCACCGGAAAGTTTGTAGAGCTGATTAATATAGATTTCGGCAACATAGCTGTTATTACCTCGCTGCTGGTATTTACAGTGCTGCTGATTACTTATGGTAGAATAGAATTGACGCTGATGGCTTTTTTGCCCATGCTGGTAAGCTGGGTTTGGATTTTGGGTATTATGAGTTTGATTGGTATTAAGTTTAATATCATCAACATTATTGTATCTACGCTTATTTTTGGTTTGGGTGATGACTATAGTATTTTTATAATGGACGGCTTGTTGCAGGAATACAAAACGGGCGAAAAGAATCTGTCTTCATTCAAGTCATCTATACTCTTATCAGCCATTACCACTATAGCCGGTTTGGGCGTTTTAATTTTTGCCAAACATCCCGCGTTGCAATCTATCGCTATTACTTCGGTGGTAGGTATACTCTGCGTGGTATTGGTAGCGCAGGTTTGTATTCCATTATTGTTTAGTTTCTTAATAAAAAACCGCACGCAGCGGAAAGTGTATCCCTGGACATTCTGGTCGCTTTGTAAAACCATCTTTTCTCAATGCTGGTTTATAGTGGGCAGCATGTTGCTGGCAGTTATTGGATTTGTATTGATAAAATGTAATCCTTTCAACAAAGAAAAGGGCAAATACTTATATCATGTTGTGATTGCAAAATTTTCAAAGTCGTTGATATATGTAATGGGCAATGTAAAAAAGACAATCATTAATCCATTAAAAGAAGATTTCTCCAAACCGGCTATTATCATTTGTAATCACCAGTCGGGGTTAGATAATTTTGTGATGATGATGCTTTACCCGAAGCTGATTGTGTTTACAAACGATAAAGTAAGGAGTGCGCCTGTGTCTGGTTTTGTAGTGCGGATGGCGGATTATTTTTCTTCTTCAATGGGGGTGGAGCATAATCTGGAAGCGATTCGCGACAGGGTAAAGCACGGTTATTCAGTGGTAATATTTCCCGAAGGTACCCGATCGTCAGATGGTACAATGAAAAGGTTTCATAAAGGCGCTTTTTTACTGGCAGAAAAATTAAATCTTGACCTATTGCCGGTGATGCTTCACGGTACCGGCCACACGCTGAGTAAGGGAGATATGATGTTAAAAGATGGTCATATTAACATTCATTTTCTTCCACGAATACCTCCTCACAATTCCGCTTATGGTGAAACCTACCAGGAGAGGGCGAAACAGATAGGAAAGCATTTCAGGAGTGAATTTGAAAAATGGAAGATACAGCTACAACAACCTGCATGGCATAGAGAAAAATTGTTTTATAATTATATTTACAAGGGTCCAGTGCTGGAATGGTATATGCGGGTGAAAGTAAGGCTCGAAAAAAATTATCAACTGTTTCATAGTTTGCTGCCTGCAAAAGGAAATATACTGGATATTGGATGCGGTTATGGTTTTATGTCTTATATGTTGCATTTTTCATCAGCGGAACGGAACATTACCGGCATTGATTACGATGAAGAAAAAATAACAGTAGCCAATCATTGTTTCAGCAAAGATGAAAGAATTAATTTTGCCCATGCTGATGTAACCAATTTTAGTTTTGGTAGATACGATGGAATTGTGATAGCAGATATGTTGCATTATCTGCAGGACGATCAACAGAAATTAGTTATCAACAAATGCATTCAAAACCTTAGCAAAGGTGGAACACTCGTTATAAGAGATGGGGATAAGGACCGTGCGGAAAAACATAAGGGTACAAAACTTACAGAACTGTTTTCAACCAGGTTGTTTGGCTTTAATAAAACTACAGATGCGGGGCTTTCATTTCTTTCTGCATCAACCATACATGAAATTGCCAAAGCCAACAATATGTTATGCAGAGAGATTGATGAAACTAAATACACATCAAACATAGTATTTGTTATAACGCACCATAACTGATGGCAGATAAGAAATACGATATCGTTATTATTGGCAGCGGCATAGGTGGACTAATATGTGGTAACGTATTGGCCAAGGAAGGTCTTTCTGTATGTGTGCTTGAAAAAAATAAACAAATAGGAGGAAGTCTCCAAACTTTTTCAAGAGACAAAACCGTTTTCGATTCAGGCGTTCATTACATAGGGGGATTAGACAAAGGACAGAATCTTTACCAGGTATTCAAGTACCTGGGTGTAATGGACAAACTGAAGCTGCAACGCATGGATGAAGATGCTTTCGATATTATTCTTATAAGTGATGATAAAAAAGAATATCGTCTAGCGCAAGGCTACGAGAATTTTGTTCAGCAATTAGTAAAAGATTTTCCTGGTGAGGAAAGGGCAATTAGAAATTACTGCGACAGGATAAGAGATACCTGTAAAAAATTCCCTCTCTACAATTTACGCACCAACGGACTATATGAAGAAAAAGCGGAAGTACTTCGTGAAGATACACATGCGGTTATAGCATCACTTACTGCTGACAAAAAGCTCCAGGCAGTATTGGCAGGCAATAACGCTTTATATGTTGGCATACCAGATGAGACCCCATTTTATATTCATGCGCTTATTATTAACAGTTATATTGAAAGTTCCTGGAAATGCATTAACGGTGGCTCGCAGATAGGTAAAATATTAGCAGCCAATATAAGAGCAGCCGGTGGAGAAGTGGTACGTCATTGCCAGATAAAAAAAATTGCTGTTGATGGCGATACAGCAGAATATGCTGAAGCGACAGATGGACGTCGTTTTTATGGTGATAAATTTATTTCCAATATTCATCCTGCCAAAACGCTTGAAATAACAGAAACATCTGTTATCAAAAATATTTATCGTAAAAGAATCAGTAATCTCGATCACACTATTTCTTCTTTTATTATTCATATTGTTTTGAAGAAGGATTGTTTTCCGTATATAAAACACAATTATTATTATCATAAGTCTGGTGAGGTATGGAACCTTGCAGATTATACGGAAGAAAACTGGCCATTAGGGTACGCTCTTTTTGTTCCACCCACCTCAAGCGAACAGGAATATGGGCATGCCATGACTATATTCGCCTATATGCGATATGATGATGTAGCGCAATGGCATAATACGTTTAATACGGTATCCAATGAAAACAATAGGGGCGAAGACTATGAATTGTTTAAGCAACATAAAGCAGAAGTTTTGCTTAACCTGGTACAAGAGCGGTTTCCAGGCTTGAAAAATTGTATTCAGTCTTATACAACTTCTACGCCGCTCTCGTATCGTGACTATATTGGCAATTACGATGGATCGTTATACGGAATCGCTAAAGATTATCGTGATCCCTTGAAAACATTTATTTCACCCAGAACAAAAGTGAAAAATTTATTTCTTACCGGGCAACACATTAATGTTCATGGTGTGTTAGGATCAACCATCAGCGGCTTGTTAACATGCGCTACATTATTGAATAGGGAAGATTTTATTGAAAAGATTAAACATGCGTAGACTGAAAATTATAGGAAAGTGGCTGCTGTATTTTATTGCATTTATACTCGTGCTTTTGTTAGCCGTTTTTGGATACGTGGTATATGTTAGTAAAACAGATCCGCCAAAAATAGCTGATGAAAAAAGCTTACAATGGAAAAGAGAAGATAACGGAAGCGATTTTTATACCCTTGGTAATAACTGGTTCAGAAAAAGTAATTCAGGATTATATGAAATGTATGTGGAAGGAAATCCGTTTGATAGGGGGGTAGTAAATGGCAAACTCAGTAAAGAGTTAGTTGTTTTGCAGGAAGACTATTTCAATGCGCAGATCAATAAAATGATCCCATCCAAATCTTACCTCCATTTTTTAAAATATGTGATAGGGTGGTTCAACCGTCATCTTGATAAAAATGTAACAGAAGAATACAAACAAGAGATATACGGTGTATCCGAATCTGCTTCTGATCAGTATAATTATATCGGCACTAACTATCAGCGTATTCTCAACTATCATGCGGCGCACGATATTGGTCACGCATTGCAGAACATGGCGCTGGTAGGCTGCACATCATTTGGTACATGGAACGCCGCATCAGCCGATAGCCAGATGATTATCGGTAGAAATTTTGATTTTTATGTGGGCGATGATTTTGCGAAAAATAAAATTGTGCTGTTTGAAAATCCAACTGAAGGATACAAATTTATGAGCGTTACCTGGGGAGGATTTATAGGTGTTGTTTCCGGCATGAATGAAAGAGGTTTAACTGTTACTATTAATGCTGCCAAGAGTAGTATTCCTTCAGGTTCGGCTACGCCTGTGTCGTTAGTGGCAAGAGAAATATTGCAATATGCTGCTGATATCTCTGAAGCAGTTGCTATTGCAAAAAAGCGAACGATGTTTGTTTCTGAATCATTTTTGGTTGGATCTGCTGCTGATAACAAAGCGGTGATTATTGAAAAAACTCCGGATACGCTGGATGTATATGATCCGGGAACAGACCATATACAATGCTCCAATCATTTCCAAAGCAAAGGCCTGGCAGATTCAGAACCCAATATTGAGCAAATAAACCGCAGCGCCTCTGAATACCGGTATAAACGCTTGCAGGAACTGATGAATGAAAAAGGAAAAAATACTGTTCAGAAAACGGCAGAAATACTCAGAGACAGAAACGGATTACAAAATACAGACATTGGTTTAGGCAACGAAAAAGCCATGAATCAATTGATCGCTCATCACGCTATTATTTTTGAGCCGAAAAAATTATTGGTTTGGGTATCAACATCGCCATGGCAATTAGGGCAGTTTGCGGCATATGATCTGCATAAAATTTTTGCATTAAAAGGATTGCGTGAGAATAGAGAAGTATCAGATACTGCATTGAATATTCCTGCTGACAGCTTTTTGTTGAGTACTCAATACCAGCGGTTTGAAACATTCTGTAAGTATAAGCATCTTATTGCTGAAGGAGGCACGGTTAATCCTGATAGCCTGGTACATAGTAATCCATCTTATTATCACGCCTATGTTTTAGCAGGAGATTATTGCTATAAACAACAACAGTTTCAAAAAGCTATTACGTATTATGAGCAGGCGCTTACAAAAGAAATTGCTACAAAAAGCGAAGAAGATCATATCAGAAAAATGATTGCTGAATCACAAAAGCAACTTGCAAAATGATTAAAGGTGTTGGTATTGATATAGTAGAAGTGGAAAGGATAGCAAAGTCTATCGAAAAAGAAAAAGGATTCAGGGAATTGGTTTTTTCGCCACATGAGATTGCCTATTGCGAAACAAAGACGAATAAATACCAGCACTATGCAGCACGCTTTGCCGCAAAAGAAGCGTTTTTTAAAGCGATAGGAACAGGATGGAGCAACGGAACCGCATTTAATGAAATAGAAATATACAATGAGGAAAGTGGAAAGCCTTGTGTAAGATTGTTAGGAGAAACAGCGCAAACGCTCCAATCATTTCAGCAAGCACCAATACATGTTTCACTATCACACACCAGCACAATGGCAACTGCTGTAGTAGTTATTCAATAATCAGTTATCGTGGGCTTTAAGCCATCAGCAATCACAAATGGCAACTATATCCAAGTCACAAGTCAGGCATCGTACTTCACAAATCTCAGGATATTGCTCAACTAATAATTTGTTTTAAAAGTCATTATTAGAAAATAAGCCAATAATTCATTTTTTCTGGGTCAACATTCAAAAATGCGTTGCGAAAAAATGGTTTTGTGGGTTGGCATATATATTTAATAAAACACCCTTAACATAAAACGCTACAGCATCCAATGTTAAGGGTGGAAAATATAAAAATTGCAATATTATGCCTTCATCTTCTTGGCATCTTCCAGGAATTTTGCCAGGCCAATATCTGTTAAAGGATGCTTCAATAATCCAAGAATCGGTTCAAGCGGGCAGGTACATACATCGGCACCGAGTTCGGCTGCTCTTACTATATGCAATGAACTGCGGATGGATGCCGCCAGTATCTCTGTTTTATAACCCTGTAAAGAATAGATCTGGGCCATTTGTCCAATCAGTTCCATGCCATCCCAATTGCTGTCATCAATTCTTCCAATAAATGGTGAAACATACGTAGCGCCTGCTTTTGCAGCCAGTATAGCCTGGCCTGCAGAAAATACCAGTGTGCAATTGGTTTTAATGCCGTTATCAGTAAACCATTTTAATGCTTTTACGCCGTCTTTGATCATAGGCACTTTAACCACAATATTGGGGTGAATAGCCGCCAGTATTTTTCCTTCTGCAACAATGCCATCAAAGTCTGTAGAAATAACTTCAGCGCTTATATCGCCATCTACCAGTTCGCAAATGGTTTTATAATGCTCTCTTACCGCTTCGTCTCCTTTAATACCTTCTTTCGCCATAAGCGAAGGATTGGTAGTAACTCCATCAAGAATGCCTAGTTCATTGGCTTCTTTAATTTGTGCAAGATTTGCGGTATCAATAAAAAATTTCATAACCTTAAGTTTTTATACGCTCGTTAAGCTTTTTTTATAATTAATAAGGAGGCGAATATACAAAATAAAAAAAGGCAAGTTACTTACATCGCACCGCTACAACCGCTTACCCTTGCTACCTTCCGGTCCTGGGGGAGTTCAGCAGGAGCTGGTCGTATAAGACTTGCCGCCGCAAATATATAAAAGATTGACCTTTCAATAAAAATTAAAACTGTCCCTGTCGGTTTTGCATAGAATTTAGTGTGTTAATACTCGCCAATTGGTCGTATCGGCCTCCTAATTCACGATAATATACCAATATTGTATATACATTTTCGGTTTCCCAAATATTGCCTTCGGTTTCTGTAGTATTAAACAGCATGCTATTTCCTTTAGGTTCAGCCAACGCATACATATAATCATAATATCCCTGCTTCAGGTGAAGGGTTGTTTCATATAAACGTTTATCTTCATTCCATCTCATTTTCGCACTGTCGTCTTTGCCATAATTGGTCATCTGCCCTATAATATACAGATCGTTTTTATAAGGTGTGTTAGAAGGTGTTACATAGGTAAAATGCAGTGTAGCATAATCACCGCTCCAGTAGGGGTTTACATTTTCGTTGGTTATAGCAGCGTAAAGCCCATCATAATCTTTATAATAAATATAGCGTTGTGTATTGCGCGATACATCGGGAATAACATACAAGTCGTAGCCGGTGTTCGTGTTCTGCTGTCTTCGTACTCTGTCGCTTAACAGGCGGAAACTGGTTAGATCGAGCCAGCGCCATTCCCGCGTAGCCGGAAAAAGACAATCTGCTTCTCCATTGTATTCATAGGAATTGCCTCTTATAATAGATGGCTTTATGTTTTGTATACAATTATCCCATCGGTTATTTTGTAAAATCACCACTTTTATTTGCTGCTGCGGATAACTTACATTCAGGCTGCCGGAATTAATGGTTAACTGTATTTTTTGATGCGTTCTGAACAACTGCTGGTTAAAGGGTTGTTGAATAACAGCGCTTACAGAAACCATAGAAGCTGTTACAATAAACCTTTTGGTAAATGCCAGTTTGGTAGTATCTCCATCCAGAAATACTTTTAACACATAATTGCCCGACTTGGTAGGCATAATATTTCTGTCTGGAAAAGAGAGTTGATAATGCGTATAACGGGTAAGCACCTGCGAACCGGTGCGATAGGTAGATATGCGTTGATTGGTATATCCTTTGACATAATCGTAATAACTCATCTGAACAGCCGACCAGTCTGCATTGCGTAATTCAAAATTGTAATAGTAGCTTTTAATGTCGCCATCTATATCATCAAAATCAAGCTGCAGCATATCGGCGCTGTTGAGTTTTACAACAGGGTAGGCGAGCTGGTCACCATATCGGGATAGTTGAACCGTTTTGATGTTTTGCATAAAAATTTTATCAGGTTCACGTTGAGCCAAAGCATTTGTAGCACAAAAAATAATAAGGTTGCAAAAGAGTATTATGGGGTAACGTTTGCACATCGCTATTTCATTTATCTTCACAATTTAATAAAATAGCGGTATTGAACATTTCTTCTTTTATAGCAGGGCGTATTGCGTTTAACCGCCAGCGGTCTTTTTCACGGATTATTGTAAGGCTGGCCATTATTGCTACCACCATTAGTGTGGCCGTAATGATTATGACGCTTGCTTTTGTAAACGGCTACCAGGAAGCGGTAAGTCAAAAGATCTTCAGCTTTTGGGGGCATTTGCGTGTACAGCATTATGAGCAATATAAATCAGCTATTGCCGAGGAGTCGCCCATACTTAAAAATGATACCATTGTAGGTGAAATTGAAAAAATAAAAGCCGTAAAACATGTGCAGGCATTTGCTACCAAAAATGCTATTCTTAAAACCAATGAATCTATTGAAGGGGTATTATTTAAGGGGGTAGACAAAAATTATGATTTCAGCGCCATGCAGCAATTTCTAACGCAGGGTAGGTGGGTGCAGTTTGGCGACAGTTCCTACAGCCGTGAAATTGTAATATCTGAATACACAGCCAAACAACTACAACTAAAACTGAACGATAAAATACTGATCTATTTTTTCAGAGGAAATGATAAAACACCGCGTCCTGATAAGCTTACCATTGTAGGGTTATACAAAACATATATGGAAGAATATGATAAGCTGTATGCAATAGGCGATATAGCACTCATACAAAAGCTGAACAACTGGACCAAAGGCGAAATAGGCGGCTATGAGATTTTTTTGAATGATTATCACGATATGGACAAGGTAAACGATGAAATATTTGAATCGTTGCCCGGTGAATGGGGGAGTAAAACCATCAAGAATATCTATCCAAATATATTTGACTGGCTTAAACTGCAGGATGTGAATATGAATGTGGTGATGGGAGTAATGATCATTATCGCGATTATAAACCTGGTTACCTGCCTTATAATAATGGTGTTGGAAAGAACAAGAATGATAGGCGTGCTGAAAGCACTTGGTGCGTCAGACTGGACGGTGCAGAATATATTTACAGTGCAAGGCTTTATCATTACAGCAACGGGTACCGCAGCAGGGTTGGTTATTGGTTTAGGTATTTGTATTCTTCAACAGAAAACACACTTTTTAAAATTTTGGGATGAAAATGCTTATTACATGACGGTGTTGCCTGTTAAAATAATCTGGTGGCAGATTGTATTGGTAATAATAGGCACATTGATCGTTTGTACATTAACGTTGCTTATTCCATCGCTCGTAAGCAGGAGAATACGACCGGCAAAAGCAGTGCAATTCAGATAGGGTTAAAGGCTTAAGGTGGAGGGTGTAGGGTAGAAAATGCACCTAAACCTTAAACCCTCTACCCTCATACCTTTAATCTATATTTACTTAATTTTGTCACCTTTCTAACATAAACCTTTTACCTTGTTCGAATTTCACGCAGACCGCAGACGGTATTTTGAAATGCAGATCAGCAATGCGGAGAAATATGTCATTCCTTTTATTGAAGAAAAATTTGCTGTTAATGCCGGTATGCGTGTTTTAGAAATAGGCTGTGGAGAAGGTGGCGTATTAAAAGCATTTATAAACAGGGGTTGCTTTGGCGTGGGTGTGGAGCTTGATCTCAGCCGCGTGGAATTGGCAAAAGCATATTTGCCTGAAGAAATAGCTTCAGGCAAACTGAAGCTGGTGGCAAAAGACATTTATCTCTCTGATGTTGAAAAAGACTTCAACGGCGCTTTTGATATCATCATATTAAAAGATGTAATAGAGCATATTCATGATCAGCCAAAGCTCATTGGCTGGATGAAAACTTTTTTAACGCCGGGCGGAATTATTTTCTTTGGATTTCCCCCCTGGTATATGCCCTTTGGTGGACATCAGCAGATCTGCAAATCATTTGTTTCACGATTGCCTTATATACATTTGTTGCCACGTTCTGTGTATGGCTGGATTCTTAAAACAAAAAAAGAAAATGTAGCTGAGATGATGGAAGTGCGTGATACCGGTATCAGTATAGAACGTTTTGAAAAAATATGCAAACAACAGGGATATAGTATTTTTCATAAGCGGCACTACCTGCTAAACCCGATATATGAATGGAAGTTTGGCTGGAAGCCAATACAACAATTTGGAATAATAAAAGCCTTGCCTTTTGTAAGAAATTTTTTTACCACCTGTGTGTATTATTGCATAAAACCTGTGTAGCCAAACAATTTAAATAAAAGTGACCGGGTTTGATTCCCGTATGTGTTATTGATAACTGAATCATGTGTAATGAAAGTACTTCAATTCACCATACCTGTATCGTTAGATAAATCGTTCATCGTACAGAAAGATGTGTTACCACATTTTTATCCGCATCTGCACAGGCATACGCAGGTACAACTTACATGGATCCAGAAAGGGGAAGGCACGTTGATTGTTGAAAACAATATGCACTCATTTTGGGCGAATGATATTTACTGGCTGGGTGGAAATCAACCGCATGTTTTCAAAAGCGACCCTGCGTATTTATCTTCCAGGAGCAGGAAAAGCATTCAAACCTTTTCTATTTATTTTGATCCTTACGGAATACTGGCGCCATTGTTTTCCTTACACGAGTTTAAAAAAATAAAATTGTTTGTTGAACGGGTGCAGAGTGGTTTTAAACTGCCTGAGGCCGCGGTGGGCGAAGCATCCAGCCTGATGCTGAAAATACAGAACAGTAAGGGCGTAGAACAGTTCATGAATTTTGTAGAGCTGCTGCACTTTCTCCAATCACTTGCAGGGTTAGAACCACTTGTGGCAGGCACACGTTTGCCACAGGTAAACGAACAGGAAGGGATACGGATAGGAAGTATTTATGATTACATCATGAAGCATTTTGACGACGAAATAACGCTTGAAGCTATTGCCAAACATGCCAATATGACTCCGCAGGCATTTTGCCGTTATTTTAAAAAACATACCAGACTCACTTTTGTTTCTTTTTTAAATGAGGTTAGAATTAATGAAGCCTGTAAAAAGCTCTCTGCCGGATCTTACGATAGCATTGCAGCTATTGCTTATCACTGCGGCTTTAACAGCATTGCTAATTTCAATCGCGTATTCAAGTCCGTTACAAAAAAATCTCCACGGGAGTATATAAAGGAATTTGACAATCTTGCTGAAGCCGAAGATTGAGATCACGCTTCCAGGTAATCCATACTGGTAATTTCACCGGTTTTGTTTGCCATTAATTTTTATATTTTAATCTGGCCTACCTTGTTTTTACCATGTATGTAATTAGCGCTTTATTTTACGCGGCAAGTAATTTACTTTTTAACTAAATACATTAGATTCGTACCAT
>JBGALP010000298.1:0-5481 GCA_044223805.1 Agriterribacter sp. | reverse complement strand
GTTTGAAATCAGTAAATGTTTTATCAGTAACCAGGTTGGCGCCGGATTTAGGGCTTTTTAAAATTCCTCCAGGCGCTACAATCCATTGGTTGTCGCCCATAGCGTGCCAGCCGGTTAAATCTTTTGCATTAAATAAGCGGATAGGTGCACCCCAAACCGGCTGCTTATCGCGATGAAGCAAAGGCGCCCGAACACCGGTCCATGAAAAAGTTTCTCCCTCGCATGAGGTCATCGTCCCCACCAGGCGATCACCTTGCAGCATACCTTCAACGCGCAGGTCTTCGGTTCCTCTATCCCATTGCGGCGGAATAGAAAAACTCATCTTACCGCCAACAAAATTTACTCTTGCTATAGGCCTGGCGCTACCTACTATGCCCACATATTGTCCTACCAGCATATGATGCCCTGAATGACTGATCTCAAGCCAGGAAGGATATTCTTTTCCATTTATAGTAAGGGTAAGGTCCCATCTTCCTTGCAACAGCACACTGTCCGAAGGCGGAGGATAGAGCATTTTTGCTTCACCGGAAAGTGCCATAATCGTTATTACAATAAAGGGCAGCAACCGCTGTATAATCATTGTTTTCTTTTGAGTGGAAATTCTTTTCATACTGTATTATTGTTTTTCGGGCTTAAATGTAATTATAAAAATTTAATGTGCAGGTTCTTTAAAAGTTATTAACCTCCTGCAACACACAAAGTGATAAATTTTACTTCGCAATCAACCTGCTTTATTTAATTTTGACCATTATGTCTTTGTTTATCGCATCATTAAATTCGGGTAGTAATGGCAATTGCTATTATATAGGCAATGCAGAAGAAGCCGTATTAATTGATGTAGGTATTTCGTGCAGGGAAACGGAGCGCAGAATGAAACGACTTGGGTTGCGCATGGAAAATGTAAAGGCTATTTTTATTTCGCATGAACATGGTGATCACGTAACCGGACTTCCAGGTCTGTCAAAAAAATTTCAAATTCCCGTATATATTACAGAGGCTACGTTGCGCTCTTCCGGCCTTCCCGTTGAAGCACACCTGGTATATTCTTTTCAGTCTGCCCAGCCGGTATTAATAGGAAATTTAAGTATTACCGCTTTTCCAAAGTTTCACGACGCGGATGACCCGCACAGCTTTATTGTTGCATACAAAGGCGTGATAACCGGCATTATTACAGATATCGGTAAGGCCTGCAAGCAGGTAATTCACCATTTTAAACAATGCCATGCAGTTTTTTTAGAAGCCAACTATTGTTCCGATATGCTGATGAACGGAAACTATCCTTATCATCTTAAAAGAAGAATCAGCGGAGGGCAGGGCCATCTTTCTAACCAGGAAGCGCTTGATTTATTTATTAATCACCGCGGTAAATATTTGAGTCATCTTATTCTTTCTCATCTGTCTAAAAATAATAATGATCCCAATCTAGTAGAAAAAATATTTAAGGAGCGGGCTGGCAACACAAAAATTATTGTGGCATCACGGTATGGGGAAACCGAACTGTATCACATTAATCCTATGGTTACAGGCGATAAAGTAGTTCCATTAAAAAAGCCACAACCAAAACAGTTACAGCTATCATTATTTTAAAGGTCAGCAATCAGTTATGAGCGATCAATGAATCATCAATAAATGGCAAATAAGTGGTTCTGAATTATAATAAAAAAATTCAAATCTCTATTGTCGTCTTTGTTGGTTTCTCGTTGTTCGTAAAAGTTACCATTTCCAAAACAACCCGATGCCAAAATAAAAGATTCTTTCACGCTCAACCTGTCATGCCAACCTAAGGAGGCATCTATCTTCGCTGCGATCAACTTTTAATCATCAATTGGTAGTAATCCATAAGCGATAAACAATAAAAAAGCCACAACTGAACTAGTTGTGGCTTTTACACTATAATATTATTCTTGTTTAAGCAACTTTTGCCTCGGTTGACAAAGGGCATCCATATGTTTCCAATAAATAATTGTCTGTTTCATCGGCTTTTGATGAAAGCTGAACAAGTCTTTCTAATTCAGCCTTACCGTATTTTTCGTTAAATAAATCAGACATATGAACGCGGTAAGAAAGATATATTTCTCCATCAGAAACGCCTAACTGGTAGGGATGCTGTGATGGTGATAAAAGATGTTTAAGCAATTCCGGCATTTGTTTGCTCATCATTTTATTAATAGGGGAGGTGGCGTACACATAACTCCTGTTGTACACAAAAATTCTTATTAATGAGCTGCCGCTGTGAAAGTTCCAATATTCATAGCCGGTTCGTGCCAGTACAGGATTTATACCGTGTGTTGTCAATCCTTCTTCTATCAACCTTGCTAATGCACTTATTGCTGTTTCTTCAAACAAAGCCGCATTAATGCTATCGCCGCAATTATTGCAATATTCACCTGCTTCCTCTATTACACTTCTGCATCCAGCGCACACAACACTGTATTGCTTTGGTGAATGTGTGGTGTAAATTTCAATGATTTCTTTTAGGGTATCAACTGGTACGGCAAAACCCATATTATCTGCATCAGAAAATTTACTGGTTGTAATACCGATGATCTGTCCGTTTTTGTTAACCAACGGTCCGCCACTGTTACCCGGATTAACCGGTGCATCGGTTTGTATATAATACTTGCCGTTCATCAATTGTTTGGGAGAGGATATTATACCCTGAGTTTCTGTATACGGCATACCATAAGGATAGCCCAGTACAAATACTTCATCCCTTACTAAAAGATCAGCCAGAGCGGAAAAATCCACTTCGGGCAGTGCGCTAAAGTCGCCTTCGGCTTTTACTATCGCTATGTCTTCATTCACATCTACCATTACTACTTTGCCCACAAACCTGTCCTGTGTTTTGTTTTCTATGGAAAGCGTTTGCGCACCTTGCACTACATGATAATTGGTTACAAAAACATCGTATTGTTTAAGATAGAATGCCGAACCAGAGCCATTAGCGGTGTTTATTTTGAATATTACCTGTGATACCTGTTGCATATAATAAGTTGATAAAAGGGTTGATTAATTTTTTGTGAACGACTGCATAAAGTTTCCTATCATGGATTTGTACTGACTCATCATACTGTTAATGTTCTCCATGTAATTATCAGCAGTTGATGCGTCAACAGTTTCAATCACTTCGTCTTCCGGCTCCATTTCAATGGTTTCTTCTTCATTAAGATAGAAAAAGCGCATGGCTTTCATCAATATGGCTGCGGCTTCATTCCATGGTTTGCCTGCGGCAGATTTTAAACAATATTCAATTGCCTGCTGGCTGTTAATATCTATATTGAAATCAGAAAGTATAATATACAGTGTGTATAAACTGTAAGAGGTAGCTGTGGCGTAATTTTCTTTATTGAACATTGATTCCGCGTCATTGTACTGAGCGTCTATCCAATCTTTGAGATAACTACGGCTGGCATTGCCCTTTATGGGAATAAGCTGGTAAGCGATATAAAAAGTGGCTTTGGCATCTTCATCACTAATGTTTTTTACTGCTTCCAAAGCGGCACGCATAATTTTTATTTTGGTGTTCATGTCGTTACCGCGATTATAAAAATTGCTTATCGCTTCGCTGAACTTATTACTGATCATGCCGGTGGGGCTTCCATAATATTTTAACCTGTTTATTCCAATAAAAAGCGCATCACCCGCCAGCACCAGGTCTCTCTTTCCTTCAAAATAGGTAGCGTACTCCAATGCCTCACTGGCTATGGATTTGCTGGTAGCCACTATGTTTGCAAATTCCTTTGGTTGGTAATCCGTAACCTGTGGCTCCATAATGCGTATGGCGCCGAATTTGGTTACAAATTCATCATCATACTTGTCGGCGTTTATTGCTATATCGCGCAATACATCATACAATTTATATGGTTCACATAGTTCTGCGGCCATCGTATAGCTGATGGTAAGTAAATTATTTTCAAGAAAAATCTGTGGCAACGCCATGGAACTGAAATTAATTTCAGTGCACTTTCGCAAAATGGGCAACTGCTTATCGGCGGGAAGCTGAACAAAAGGGGCTTTGATCTTTATTTCACTATCAGTAACCTGGATGATTACCACAGCAGACCCTTGTGGTATTACAATTTCTGTTTTATCTGCATTGGCATAATGCTGAAGAATATTTTCATCGAGATAATCAAAAACGGCATAAAAACTTTTGCGATACTCTTGTTTCTCAAAACTGTCAATAGCCTCATTCCATTTGTTGATGTTGTTTTTAGAATGAAGAGAGGTTTGAATGGTTGGTGTAAACGACAGGCAATTGTGCATAACGTGTCTTTAAAAGGTTTTGTAGATTATTTGAAAAGGAAAGTGAATGGTTAACGCTGTAATACGGATTTTATTTCCAGCACTTAAGTAAAATCAATTATTTTTTGTAAGGGTATGCTTAACCTTTGGTACTTAATTGGCATGTTGATAAAATATGCTTGCTGCAATGAATATTGGTTGTCTACCTATTATCCTTTGCGTTGATATGGTTTAGTTTTTACTCCTGAGTTCATTATACCAAGATGTAAGATCAAGCTTATCGTGCATAGATTGCTGGAGGTGAATGAGATCAGAAAACAATTGAACTACTACTTTTTTATTGCCTGGTTTATCGGCAATATCACTCATTTCTAAAGGATCAGAAACGAGATTGAACAATAATATTCTTTTAACTTTAGGGTATAGTATCATTTTGTAATCTCCCTTATGAATACTTCTTTCCACATTCATGTATGATCCATAGATAGCACCATAAGCACTCTTTTGTTTAGTGCCCTTTGCCAACCCTAACAAGGAGTGAAATTCAACATATGCCGGTTTTTTTATGCCAGCTGCTTCGAGTGCCGTTGCCATTACATCCTGCATATACACCGGCTCATTTATTATTTTATTTTCCGGAATGCCGGGACCAGTAATGATAAGCGGCGGCTTAACACTATGTTCAAATAAACTCTGCTTGCCCATCAGTCCATGCCCGCCCATTGCTAATCCGTGATCGGATGTAAAAAAGATATAGGTGTTATTCATTTTGCCTGATTTTTCAAGCGCATCAAGTATATAACCAATCTGTTCATCGAGATAGGTTATGCTGGCGTAATATTCCCTGATATGTGTTTTTATGGCAAATGCTGTTCGTGGGAATGGCGCCAATGCCTCATCCCGCAGAGCAGGACCATTGTCAATAGCTTCTTTATATGGGTATTCAGGTAACCAGTTTTCGGGAAGTGAAATATTTTCCAGTGGATATTTATCAAGATATTCTTTTGGAGCTTGCCTTGGATCATGTGGTGCGTTAGAAGCGATATACATAAAAAAAGGTTCCGGTTTTTTTTTAGCGGCTGCTATAAATTCAAGCGCGTCATCTTTTAATACCAGCGACCAATGTTTTCCTCCCCTCCAATAACCACCAACAGAAGTATCATATGGGCTCCAGCTATCGTCGGTTTCATTTAATGGACGATTATAACCCCGTGGCATATGATATTGAGCAACTTT
>JBGALP010000297.1:0-5498 GCA_044223805.1 Agriterribacter sp. | reverse complement strand
CGGGAAGGCAAGATTCATCGGCATTACTGGTTTGCCTGTGCGTTATCTTGCAAGTATTGCAAGGGAAGTTAACCTTGATACCGTATTATCATGGGCACATTATAATTTACTTGAGGATGAAATTAATGATGAGTTGGTGCCACTCTCTGCTGAAAAAGGTTTTGGACTGATGAATGCCGCTCCTTTTTTACAGCGCATACTCACAGATGCGCCTTTGCCACCCTGGCATCGCTCGCCTGAAGCATTAAAAGCAATACAGCCTAAACTTGTAGCGCTCTGCAACCAATACGGAATGGATTTGAGTAATGTAGCGCTTGCTTACGCTATGGCCTACCCTAAAATAGCCACTACTATTACCGGCATGTGCGAAGTAAAAACAGTAGAAAAAAATATTAAGGCTGTAAATCTTTCCATTCCCGGTGAATTATTACAAGACATAGCCGAATTGGTAGCGCCCGTAAAAAACCAGATGTGGTTTGAAGGACGCGAAGAAAATAATATTCCAAAAAATAAAGCATAATGAAAGCATTGGTATTGGTAGCGCCGGGTAAAACCGAATTGCGTGATATTGAAAAGCCCACCCCATCGGCAGACGAAGTATTATTACATATAGGCGCAGTGGGTTTTTGCGGTGGCGATTTAAATGGTTTTCTTGGTCTGTTTGAATTACAGGAGTATCCAAATGTTTTAGGGCATGAAGTAGGCGCGGTGATTGAAGCCGTAGGAGAAAATGTGCCAGCTGATTTTCGTGCAGGCATGAAGGTTACACTCAATCCTTACCTGAACTGCGGCGTTTGTATTTCATGCCGCAAAGGTCGCCCTAACGCTTGCGTAGATAATAAAACCATGGGCGTTCGCCGTCCGGGTGCCATGACGGAGTATATTACCGTAGACTGGAAGAAACTGCACGCGTCAGAAAGTTTATCGCTGCACGAACTGGCATTGGTAGAACCGCTTACCGTAGGCTTTCATGCCGCGGCAAGAGGGGGAGTAAAGCCAGGAGATAAAGTTTTGGTGATCGGTTGTGGTATAGTGGGGCTTGGCGCAGTGGCAGGATCAGTGCACCGTGGTGCAGAAGTATATGCACTGGATGTGAGTGATTATAAAACAGCTATTGCCAAAAAAGCCGGAGCAAAAGCGGGCATCAATAGTACTACAGATGACGTTACCAAAACAATACTGGAACTTACTAATGGCGATGGGCCAGACGTAGTGATTGAAGCGGTGGGAAGTTATGATACTTACAGAGCTGCTGTTGACCTGGTAGCGTATACAGGCAAAGTGGTATACATTGGCTACGGCAAAAAACCTGTAGACTATAACACAGGCACATTTGTAAGAAAAGAAATTGAAATACTGGGTTCACGCAATTGCCTCGGCGATTTTCCTGACGTAATTGAATACCTTGAATCAGGAAAATTCCCGGTGGATGAAGTGATCTCCAAAACCGTTTCGCTAAATGATGCAGGCGAGGCCTTACAGCAATGGGCAAACGAAAGAGGAAACATCACTAAAATAATGGTTGACTTTTCAATGTAACATATGAAATCAGCAATTACTATCGCCCTTGTGCCGGAGATAACCAAAGGCCCGTGGGTTTATTGGAATAACCTGGAAGAAGGGATGCAGAAAGCGGCAAAACTGGGTTTTGACGCCGTGGAATTATTTACCGCCTCAGGAAAACATTTTGATGCCGTATATGTTAATGAATTAGCGTCAAAATACAAATTGCATATAGCTGCGGTGGGCACCGGCGCAGGCAAAGTAGTACAGGGATTAACACTAACCGATGAAGATCCATCTGTTAGATCGAAAGCCATAGCATTTATACAGGAGATGATAACTTTTGGCGCTGCATTAAGCGCGCCGGCTATTATTGGGTCTATGCAGGGAAATGTTCAACCGGCTGGAAGAGACCAATCACTGCAATGGTTAGCCGAAGGGCTGAATGTATTAGGAAAAAGTGCCGAACAATTGGGCGTGCCTTTAATATATGAACCGCTCAACCGCTATGAAACTACTTTGTTTAACCAGGTTGGAGAAGCTGCTGCGTTTTTAGAACTGCTCAATTGTAAAAACATCAAACTACTGGCAGATCTTTTTCATATGAATATTGAAGAAGTTAACATTGCGTCTACAATTGAACGTTATGCGCCATTGATAGGGCACGTACATTTTGCCGATAGCAACAGGCAGGCAATTGGTTTTGGTCATACAGATATGAAAGAAGTAGCCGCGGCACTTAAAAATATTAACTATAAGGGATACCTGTCGGCAGAAATTTTTCCTTTGCCAGACAGTGATGCAGCAGCAGCGCAAACTATACAGGCGTATCGCACCTGGTTTTCATAACTACAAAACATACCATATTATATGCAGAAATTTTGTCTTACACTCGACTTAGTTGATGACCCCAAGAGCATTGAAGAATATAAAGACTGGCACAAACCTGGTGTAGGCTGGAAAGGTGTTAGAGAAAACGACCTGGCCGCCGGTATTACCAATATAGAAATCTACCGCTCCGGCAACCGCATGTTTATGATACTGGAAACAGATGATGATTTTAGCTTTGAAAAAAAGAAAGCGCTTGACGCTGATTGTGCTGATGTGCAAAAATGGGAAGAACTGATGTGGAAATACCAGCAACCTATCCCCTGGGCAAAGCCCGGAGAAAAATGGGTGTTGATGGAAAAGATATTCCAGTTTGAAGGATGAGAGAGTGAATAGTCAATAGTGAATTGTGAAGAATACAAAAGCAGTGTACTTGGGTTGGCACCAAAGGTCAGACCACGTTATAGCTTTTATCGTCTATCATTCACTATTGACCATTCATTATTCACTTATGCCAATGCATTCTTCGCGTATTCTAAACATTTACTGGTTTCTTTTACCGCGTCTGATCCTGCGGGAATCTCGTATTCCAATTCAATAGAAACAGGAATGCCGTATTTCTTTTCTTTTAGTAATTGGAGTATTTCTATCAGCGGTGTATTGCCTTGTCCCCATGGCATATTTTCACCACCGTTCTCTTTTGATTTGCGGTCTTTCAGATGCATAGAAGTAATGCGGTCGTGTTTTGCCTGTATAAGCGCGAGTAATGTTTCTTTGGTATTGGCTCCGCCGGCAGCTATATAGTGCCCGCAATCAAGATTCATGGAATTGTATGGCGATTGACTCAGCGCAACATCCCATGCGGTATCCGTGGCCTGCGTGTGCGCATGATAGCCTACATATACCTTATTCTTTAAGGCGAGTGCGCCCAACCGTTTGGAATGTTCCACATCTTTTGGTAATTCAACAGTAACCGATTTCGCGCCTAATATTTTCGCCACCTTCATCGCCCACTCAATTTCCGCATCTGTATTGTTGGTTCCCAATGCATCGGGTTTGAAAGCGTAAATGCTTACGCCCGCTTTATCAAACATCTTTCTTACTTCTTCAAACTTTGTCATGGCAACTGCTGCACGCCAATCAGCCACCTGCTTTCTGTAGGCATCAGATGCTTTGCTATCTGGATTTACCGGTTTGCCGGCATATGCTTCCACCGCATCGCCCATCAATTCCACAGCACTCAGGTTACAATCAACAATGTATTGTAAAATCTGTTCAATACTTCCCGGCATACTGCGGAAAGAATAGGTAATAGCGCCCACCTGTACTCCGGCAATTTTCGAATTCGGCTTCTTTTGCATAAATGCATTTGCAAATGCAGAAGAACCTGCAAATAAAAAACCAGCAGAAGTTATAGCACCATATTTCAAAAAGGAACGGCGTGAAGCATCGTGATGATTGGCTGACATAAGTTTTTTTTTGAAAGGTATGTATTATTTGGCTTAATAAATACTGCCGGGTTTTTGTGAGACGTGAGGGAAAAGACAGCAGAAGGAAGAGGTAAGCTGGCAGCGGCTGACCTTCGATGCCGACCATTGTGTATAGGTCTGACACTGCGTGTACCGACCTGGCATTATTCAATTAACGAAGCATTATACATCCAATAATTAACTTCGAAAAACCATCAAACCAAAACTTCACATTATGAAACAAATATTCCCATTTCTGTCTGTCATTTTTTTTATGATTTCCTGTGGCACAGCAAAACCCATAACAACCAGCAGCGGAGATTCATTTACCAACCAGGATACGCTCATCACGCAATCTTTATTTAACGACAGAAATGCCAGCATCTCTGAAGAAAACATTCAAAAAATACTGGAAGGTAATTACCGCCTGCCGCAACAATTACGGGTGGCTATCGTACGGCTCGATAATACATCTCAAAGGCGGTCTTACTGGGGAGATGAACAATATTTAAAAACCCAACAGTCCTATCTTGATCTTTTCCAGGAAAAACTCAAACAATCTGCCCGCGTAGCCAATGTATCCATTATTCCCGATCTGCTTATTTCGAAATCCCCTTCGTTTACTACTATACGTGAGGCTGCAGTAAGAATGCAGGCTGATGTGGTGGTAATATATACTATCAACAGCGATCTTTATTCCAAATACAAATTCTTTTCAAAGCCGGATATAAAAGCGTTTGCTACCACACAATTAATTATGCTGGATGTAAGAACCGGGTTGATTCCTTTTTCGTGCATTGTAACCAAAGATGCTTTATCGCAAAAAACAAAAGAAGAACTCGATAATGCTGAAGCCTCCAACCGGATACAGAATGAAGCCGTATTGTTGACCATTAACGATATCGGGCAAAAAATCACTGCCTTTCTCAATAAAAAAGACTGAATGGGCGCATTTAAAATTGTCGCAGGCAGGTGAGACTAACCTGTAGCGGAGCCTACCGCGCGGTGTCTAACCGCCCGGAAATTAATATGGGGCTAAAATTTTAAATGCACCCGAATGAATCATCACTTTAAAAAAAGATATTTTTAGGTCGGCAAATGCAATATGCTAATCAATATGCAAACAAAACAACTGCATTACACGTCAGGATTAATCATTACCATTTTTATAACGCTTCATTTATTCAATCATGCATATAGCATTGCCGGTATTGACGCGCATATACAGCTGATGAAAAATCTGCGACTCTTCTATCGCAATATTATTGTAGAAACTATTTTATTAATGGCTGTAGTAATTCAAATCATCTCCGGTTTACTGCTTTTTAAAACCAACAGAAGGAAGGCAACCACCTGTTTCGAAAAATTGCATATTTACACAGGACTGTATCTTGCATTCTTCTTTGTTATACATGTTGGCGCAGTATTAACGGGTAGATTTTATTTACACCTCGATACCAATTTTTATTTTGGGGTTGCAGGGATAAACACCTTTCCGCTTAATTTGTTTTTTATTCCTTATTATAGTTTCGCAGTCATTGCTTTTTTTGGACATATCGCATCTGTTCATTACAAAAAAATGAAAAGCGATGTGATGGGTATTAGTCGTGGTAAGCAAGCTATAGCCATTTTATTGTTTGGTATTGTGTTGACTCCTCTCCTGTTCTATGGACTCACCAATCATTTTAAAGGTGTGAC
>JBGALP010000013.1:0-38512 GCA_044223805.1 Agriterribacter sp. | reverse complement strand
TTACAAAAACATTTGCCGGCGGTACTTATAACTTTACTGTAGGTGGTGATGATGGTTACAGATTTAGCCTTGATGGTGGTGCAACATGGACCATCAATAACTGGACGCCACATTCTTATACCAGTACTACTTCAAGCACTATGTCACTCAACGGTACTTATAATATGGTGCTGGAATATTTTGAGAATGGTGGAGACAACAGGGTAACCTTCGCTTTTCAAACGCTTTCTTTATTACCTGTTTCAATTGAAGCTTTTACTGCAACACAGAGAAATAAAGCGGTTGAAATCAACTGGGCTATTTCATCAAACAGTAATCCTAAAACATTTGAAGTAGAAAGAAGTGCAAATGGTTCTTCGTTTAACACTATTGGTGAAGTAAGTTCCAACAACAACAGCGCGGTACTTAATTATAATTATACTGATGTTAACCCTTTAAGTGGTACATCTTACTATCGCTTAAAAATTACTGACCTTACCAATGTAATCACTTATTCAAAAATAGTATCTGTTCAAACTACTATTGTTGCCGATGATAAGATTGAAGTTTACCCTAATGTAATTACCGGTAATGATTTTCAACTGAAGGCTCACAAAAACATTAAGAACGCTACAGTATCTATCAGTGATTTAAGCGGAAGAATTATAGTAAAACAAAATATTGGCAATATCATAGCTGGTCAGCCGGTGAAGGTTTCAACCGGTAACAGCAAGGCTGGCAAAGGAATATACCTTGTGATATTAATGAGTAATAATGCTCCGGTTTCGACCGATAAAATAATAGTTCAGTAAAATTTTTCAAACAGTTTTTAGTCAGCGATTCTATGGTTCATGCACAAGCCACCCAAAAGGTGGCTTTTTTTATTGCATGAAAATATTGAGCGAAATATGGTTGATATTATGTGCAAAAAACAGTATCTTTCATGAAATAGAAATTTAAGCCAGATTTGACATCGCTGATTCGGCTATGCATGAGTGCGGATCAGCCTTTCTCCCAGTGAATACTTTATTTGGTTGACCAAATCAACATATACGTACCCCAGCTTCATACCTTAATCCGCCGCCTTCAATAACAATGAAGCAATTGTTCCGGAATAATGATAATTGTTATTATAGTTAGCCGTACCAATTATACAGATAGCTGCTATCGGGTAATAATAATGCTGTCTCTTAATAATAAAGGTGCCAGATTCTGTAACTTAAAAAACAATAGATTATGAAAAAAATCGAATCCAAAACCATTGTGCTCATTCATGGCGCATTTGTAAGCAGCGAAACCTGGGATGAATGGAAAGACTATTATTCAGGTTTGGGTTTTAATGTTATTGTTCCACCATGGCCGTGCAAAGATGCATCTGCCAATGAATTAAGGCGCAGACACCCCGACCCTGACGTAGCCTCGTTGCGGTTGCAGCAACTAATTGATCACTATGCTGCTATTATAACTGAACTACCAGAAAAGCCTATCCTGGTAGGGCATTCAATGGGCGGATTGATTACCCAGGTACTATTGAATAAAGGATTGGCGGCAGCAGGTGTCGCTATTCATTCCGTGCCATCGTTAGGTATTATTCCAACTGAATTTTCTTTTTATAAGGCCGGATGGAAAGGGCTCGGTTTTTTTACACCCGTTAAAAAAACATACCTGATGTCTCTTAAAGATTGGCAGTATGCTTTTACCAACGGCATGACCATACAAGAACAGCAGAATGCATATAATAAATACGCCGTTCCTGAATCAAAGCTGGTAGTGAGAGATGCATTAACCAACGCTGCAAAAATTGATTACGAAAAACCACACGAACCTTTGCTTTTTATTGCAGGTAGCACAGACAATATTATTCCTGCATCGCTTAATTACAGGAATTATAAAAAGTACCGTAATCCGCAATCCATTATTGATTATAAATTGTTTGAAGGGCGTAATCACTACGTAGTAGGACTGCCAACCTGGAAAGAAGAAGCAGATTATATATTAGACTGGTTAAATGGATTGGGTGAAGAAAAAGGGAAAGTTATTTTATTGCCCAAAAACAAGGTTTCTGAAACGGAAGTTTTATAGTGTAAACCCATCTCATTATTTAAGTGAATGGCCGTATATACGGCTGTTCGCTTTCTTACTAAAATTATATTCCATTTTTTTACACTGCCATAGGGTTGTCATTAGCCTGGTTTACTTTGTGTCCTGTTTAAAAAACAGGTTTATGGCAATTATAGAAGTATATAGAACCAATGTTCAAAGCTCCATGCAGGTTAAGCAATTAGTTAATGCATTGCACAGGCAATTTCCATGGTATACTGCTAATTTCGATCTGCATGATTGCGACAATATATTACGCATAGAAAGCAGTGCTATGCAAATTGAAGATGAAGGTATTATTAGTTTTATGAAGACATACGGTTTTACGGCCGAACCATTGCCTGATTAAATGGTGCAAACCGCGCCATTTATTCCACTGAAAATTTCTTCCACTTTTGAGCAATCTTGATGGCTGTTTCAATCAATATAAGTTTGCCATAGAAAACATAGGTGTTTACAACGGCGCTTAGATAAACGTTGTATCTCTCCAAAAAAACCTTCACTTACCTTTGCGCCATGAATTATTTTGGAAAGCTGCAGGATCTGTTGAAAATAGAACGGGCTCAGGATGAACTCACTTACCAGCAATTAATAGAATCCTCATCTGTTAACGAACGGCGTGCAAATGGGCTTACATGGTATCCTATAGCCATTAAGGATGCTGAAATGAGCCGTGGAGATTACCTTACGGTAGAGGTTGAACGTACTACTCACCAGGATGTATCGCACCAACTCAGGTTTGGTGCATCCGCAGCACTTTTTTCCAATCACAACGCGAAAGAAAACAGGGTTGAAGGCGTGATCAATTTTCAATCAGGCAACAGGCTTAAAATAACCTTGCGTACTGATGAATTGCCCGACTGGAGCAGAGATGGTAAGTTGGGTATTGATCTGTTGTTTGATGATAACAGCTACGATGAAATGCAAAAAGCGCTTAAAGCTGCCGATGCAAAAAGTGACAATGAAAAAGAAAACAGGCTTATTAAAATATTAACCGGCGAAAAAGCGCCCACTTTCAACGAAGAACCTGGTTATGCCAGTGAAACACTAAATGCATCACAGCAACAGGCAGTTCGTAAAATAATAGCCGCTAATGAGCTGGCTATAGTACATGGTCCTCCCGGTACGGGTAAAACCACCACATTGGTACAGGCAATAAAAGCGCTCATACAAAAAGATCACAAGCAGGTATTGGTAGTAGCGCCGAGTAATACGGCAGTTGATCTTCTTAGCGAAAAATTGTCAGATGAAAAATTGAATGTGCTCAGGGTAGGTAATCCTGCGCGTGTATCTGAAAGGCTGATGTCGCTTACGCTTGATAGTAAGATGGCAGAACACAATAGCATGAAGGAAATAAAAAAAATGAAAAAGCAGGCTAATGAGTTCAGAACGATGGCCCATAAGTATAAACGGAATTTTGGTAAAGCAGAAAGAGAACAACGCAAAGCGCTGTTTGACGAAGCACATAAAATTATAAAAGACGTAGAAAAAACAGAACAGTATATAATAGATGATCTCATTTCCCGGGCGCAGGTAATTACCGCTACATTGGTTGGTGCTAATCATTACAGTGTTCGCAATATCACTTATCATACTGTTCTAATTGATGAAGCAGCGCAGGCACTTGAACCCGCCTGCTGGATTCCGATCTTAAAAGCACAGAAAGTAATATTGGCTGGTGATCATTGCCAGCTATCTCCCACTATTAAGTCAGAAGAAGCGGCACGCAAAGGCTTGAACACTACGTTGCTCGAAAAATGTGTACAGCATCACCCTGAAGCAGTAGTATTGCTGGAAGAGCAATACCGGATGCATGAAACCATAATGGGATATTCATCTGATAAATTTTACCAAAGCCGTTTAAAAGCAAATGCTGCGGTGGCACGGCATCAATTGTTCGCTTCTGACAGTGCTATCGCGTTTATAGATACTGCCGGCTGTGGCTTTGATGAAAAAACAGAAGGTACAGCCATTAGTAATCCCGAAGAAGCAGCTTTTACATTTAAACATTTAACACAGTATATTGAACAACTACAAATACATTACAGCAATGGAAACTTTCCATCTATAGCTGTTATTTCTCCGTACCGGCAACAAATACAGTTATTGCAGGAGCAATTGCAACATAATGCCAAGCTGCAACCTTATCTTAAAAATATTGCCGTAAATACTATTGATAGTTTCCAGGGGCAGGAAAGAGATATTGTTTACATCAGTATGACGCGCAGCAATAGTGATAATAAAATTGGTTTTCTTTCAGATGTACGCAGAATGAATGTTGCCATGACACGTGCCCGCAAAAAATTGGTTGTGATAGGTGATAGCGCTACATTAAGCCAGTTTCCATTTTATGCTGATTTTATTGGCTATGCTGAACGGCATAATGCTTACTTAAGTGCATGGGAGTTTGCTGATATGTGATCGTTTCAAATTGGCACCAGGTAACAACCAGGCAAGATATTTAATCGTATATAATATTATGTTCCGGCAATTATTTTTTTGTCATATTCTAAGTGTGTGTTTTGTGTTAACAGGAACATCCTGTAAAAAGAATATGCCTGTGGTACTGTTTGATACTGATGATATGGATACAACGATTCAACATGCATCACCGGCTTATCCCGACAGTACAATAGATTTTCTTGCATTAGGGGACTCCTATACTATAGGTGCCAGTGTTGACGAGAGAGATAGATTTCCCGCACAAACAAAAGGCATACTTGGAAAAAACAATATTCACCTGGGCGCACTTCGTTATATCGCTGTTTCTGGTTGGACCTCTTCAAGTTTGCTAAGCGCACTCACTTTTGAAAATCTACCGGATAGTTTTAAGATTGTCACGCTACTCATAGGTGTTAATGATCAATATCGTGGTTATGGCCTAACCGGATACAACAAACAGTTTACACAATTATTAGAGAAAAGTATAGTCCTTGCAGGGGGCAGAAGAGATCATGTGTTTGTTTTATCAATACCCGATTATAGTGTAACACCTTTTGCTTCTGGAAGTAACCGGGAACAGATCAGTAAGGAAATTGACGCATTTAATGAAGTGAACAAAAGCATCACCAATTCTAACAATGTTAGTTATATAAACATCACGCCTGTTTCAAGAGAAGCATTGAATGACCCTTCGCTGCTTGCACATGATGGACTTCACCCATCAGGCAAGATGTATGCACGCTGGGCAGAAATGCTGAGTGCTGAAATAGAAAGAAAATGGAGACCTTAAATGTTTATGGCACTGTAATGGTTTTGGTTTGGGTAGTATGTGCACTGAAATAACCCAAAACACCTCCTGATATATTGCTTACTGGGTTAGCAGGTGATGCAGAATTGTTATCGCCGGTAGCACCTGCATTAAAACTGTACCAGTATTTATACACAGGGGTTGAAATGCATAACATGTCAACCCTTATTGCATCGCCGCTTTTTATTTGTTTGTCATTGTCGTCGTTAGATATCCTCAGCTTTATAGAAGCATTATTTCCATCGGAGTAGTCATCGTTTCTAATATATATGTCTTTTTCTTTATTATTATTTACATACAAAACAAAGCGGTAATTATTGCCTTTCCCTTGAGGATCTTTATACTCTACGTTAGGATTCTTTTTAGTTTCGCCAAACAGGTTGTCTTCTGTTATATATAAGGAGTCCATATTGATTTTCGTTGGCATTACACTTGAAGATGCATACAAAGCGCCGTCAATGCTAACTGTAAGTGTATAAGAGGTATTGCTTATTCCATAAAGTGTGTCTGAAGTGTACACACCCTTTGATGTTTGCGTAAGCGTTACCGGATTATTGCTGTTATCAGTAATGGTAACAACGGCATTATCTACTCCCTCAAAACTATTATCATCTGCAAAATTTTTCGTGGTAGATACCAATACGCTGCAACCGCCTTTCGCATCTGTAATAACACCTTCAACCACATATTTTTTTTCAGCATCATTCAGCGAAATGTCTATCACTTTTTCGCACGAAGAAAAAATACAACTGAGTATAATTATATATGAAACTATTTTTAGCATGAGGTTAGAATTTAAAATTGTAAGAAACGGAAGGAATGAATTTAAACAAAGCCAATTGAACCGCTTCGGTCCTGTCAGGATCGTCTTTGCTTTCTCTGAACGAAATAGTATATGCGTTTTCTCTGCCGTAAGCATTATATAAACTAAAGCTGAGTTCAGAAGAGAATTTTTTCTTTTGCTTTAGTAACCAGGTAGCACCGAGGTCAAGCCTGTGATAGGCCGGCATACGATAGCCATTGCGTTCTGTATAATAAAAAACAACCTGGTTATCCACGGTATATTTTCCTGCGGGGAAAGTAACAGCATTACCTGTATAGAATACCCAGTTGGCTGAAACTGTCCATTTTTTACTGAGCTGGTAAGATGCTACTAATGCGATATCATGTGTTCTGTCCTGCCTTGCATTATACCAGTTATTGTTGTTTATGCCATCAATCTTTTTTTCTGTTTTCGATAGGGTGTAGCTCAACCATCCAGTAAATTTGCCTATCTTCTTTTTAAACTGAAGTTCTATACCATAAGCTCTTCCTTTTCCGAACAGCAATTGCGTTTCAATAGCATCAGAATTGATATACACATTCGCGCCATCTCGGTAGTCAATCTGATGCTGCATGTTTTTATAATAGGTTTCTATAGTCAATTCATAATTATTATCCCAAAGATTTTTATAATAGCCAATCGAAACCTGGTCAGAGATTTCAGGCTTTATAATATTGGTACTGGCTACCCATTTATCCGTAGGGCTTGAAGTAGTAGAGTTTGAAATGAGGTGAAGGTTTTGCACATTACGCACATACGACGCTTTTACCGAAGTAGTGGTATTGAGTTGATAACTTGCCGCCACTCTTGGTTCTGGATTAATATATGTTTTTACAAATTGACCTTTCGTATAACTGAGCGTATCTGTTACGTTTCCGTTACCATCAATATTATAAAAATCTCCTTTGCCTAAAACACTGAATGCGGTTAGCCGTATACCATATGTAATATTGAGTTTATCAGAGGCTTTCCATGTATTGGTTGCGAATAAACCATTTTCCCATGAATACCTTCTTTGCAGCAATGACTCGTTAATACTTGATTTATCAGAGGCTGGTCTTACTTCGCCGGGACGAATAGTATGATGGATGGTATTAAAACCAAACTTGATACTATTGCGATTGTTTAGATACCATTGAAATTCCTGTTTCAGGTTCCAGTCGCGGATCTGTGAAAAAATATTAAAGTCATTGGCACCACTCCTTATAGAAATATTATAATCGTAATTGCTGAAAATGGCGGAAGTATTAGAGAATAATTTGTTGCTGAAAATATGATTCCATCTCAACGTAGCTGTTGCATTGCCCCAATCCAGTCCAAAAGTTTCACCTGCGGCAAGTTTATCTTTACCAAAATACCCCGAAATAAAAATCCTGTCTTTATCGCCGATGCTGTAATTCATCTTTGCATTAAGATCGTAGAAATAAAGCTTGTTATTATTTAATGTAGAGTCTTTAGATAGTTTCAGAAACATATCTGCATATGTTCTTCTAGCAGTAACCAGGAACGAAGATTTATCTTTTTGTATAGGTCCTTCTACATTCAGTTTTGCGGAAATAAGTCCGATACCTCCACTTACACCATAATCCTGGTTGTTACCGTCATTCATTTTTACATCGAGTACAGACGAGAGTCTGCCACCGTATTGCGCGGGCATACCACCTTTGTATACGGTTACATCTTTAATGGCATCCGAATTAAAAGTAGAGAAAAAACCAAGCAGGTGAGAGGCATTGTATACAGTGGCTTCATCTAATAAAATCAAATTCTGATCGGCTGCGCCACCTCTTACAAAAAAACCACTGTTACCGTCACCCGCAGATTTTATACCCGGTAGCAATTGTACTGTTTTCAACACATCTCTTTCGCCGAGTAGCGCCGGAATATTTTTAATGTCTTTCGCGGTTAATCGTTCTATCCCCATTTGCGGACTGCTGAGGCTGCGGTTTTTGGCAGCACCGATAATCGTTACATTGTCGAGTGTTTTTTCTTCTTCACCCAATGTTATATTCAGAGTGATATCTTTATCCAATGTAATGGAATAGCTTTTTGGTTGCAGGCCTACAGCAGTAGCCTCAATAGTATATTTCCCTTTTTCCAGTGTAAGAGAGAAAAAGCCATAATCATTGCTGGTGGTGCCGGCGTTACCCGCCCTTATACTTGCGCCTATAATGGTTTCACCTGTTTTTTGAGAACGTATCGTACCGCTGATGGTGAATTTTTGCTGAGCATAGCATTGCATTCCCATTATGAGAAAGCAAATTAGTGTTGGCAATACTTTATTCATGTATTGTTTTTAATGGAAATTATGACAAATGATGTACGGCGTGCAATCGTGATCTGTTTATGCCTCAAGCACTATTACTGCATGATAACTTAAGAAGCATAATGGCGGGCAAATATACATTGGGAATGAAATGAACGTTGGCAAGAGTGTCGTCAATAATCTTAAATATTATATAAAATTGTGGGCAGGATGATATTACTGGTGTGTATTAATTTAGCGCGAAAATAAGGCAATGTATTTGAAGGAGTGAGGTTAAGAATGCTGATTATAGCATAAAAACGAACCGTTCGCGTCATTTCGATGAATCCGACGAAGGAGAGTGAAGAGAAATCTCCGCAAACCAATCCATCTCATATTATATACCACTTCAATACTGGCTGGAGATGCCTCATGACGCTGAGGGAGCAGTCTCCCCAAATAAGTAAACCGAAAAGCATTTAAAGTTCGTATGACAACTTATTAAAACACCATTACCTCATCGGCAAATAAAAAGTCGTGTTTATTATTTTTAGCAAATACTCTTATAAATTTTGCTTTCTGATTTATCACTGCTTCAAAGGGTTTGATAACTAAGGTGGATATAGTATCAGGTACTGTATTAGGTATATTAACCGGTTGAGAAAATGTTTTGCCATCTTCTGACCAGCTTAACTGTACAAACTACGGCATAAACACACCCGGACCTGTTATCTGCATAAATGAAACACTTACTCTTTGTATATCTGTAGATTCTTTTAACGCTATTGTTACATCCATATCGCCGCCTTCAAATCCCTGCCATTGGCCATCACCGTAAGTAAAGGAACCTTTTTCACCGTTCACCAGTGTATAGTTTTTTTGCCCAGGATAACCTTTGCTGTAAGGTTGGTTATAGTTAACAGTAGCTCCTACAGCTTTATGATATGCCATTTGTAGCGTAGTGACCGGCCCTGTTGCTCCTGTTTCTTTAAAAAGAATAGCGGCTTTTACCAACGCAGTATCCTTTACATAAAAAGGTTTTTCAAAACGCATACTCGTAGCAGTGGGAATGCTTCCGTCTGTTGTGTAACGAATGTCGGGCTTGTATTGTTCGGATATAATTTTTACCAGACTTGCTTTTTGTACAGTATCCGCACTCGCTTTTATTTCAACATTAGCAATAGGTCGGTAATAGTGAATATTATTCCGTTGTAGTAATAAATAGTGTTGCTGCAGCCGGTCCTCAAAACCTGTCCAGCTTTTGTTGCTCTTACTTGTCCATCCTACTTCAGCCAAGGCAAGCATCCTTGGAAAAATCATATACTCCAGGTGTTCTATTGTAGGAATATATTCGGCCCACACATTGGCCTGCACGCCCATTATATGTTTGGCTTCTGTTGCATTAAGTACGGCAGGCACAGGATCGTAACTGTAAACTTTTGCTATAGGCAAAAAACCTCCAATAGCTTCCGGCTGTGTGGCGGGATTGGCCTGGTATGCATCAAAATAACAATACCTGCCTGGTGTCATAATCACATCATGCCCAGCTTTTGCCGCCTCAATGCCACCATTTTCTCCACGCCAGCTCATTACGTTTGCACCAGGTGCCAATCCTCCTTCCAGTATTTCGTCCCAACCTAATAGATGCCTGCCATGCGCAGAGAGAAATTTTTCCATTCGCTTTATACCATAGCTCTGTAATTCATGTTCATCTTTTAAATGCTCATTCTTAATTCTTGCCTGGCATTTAACACATTTTTTCCATGCTTCTTTTGATGCCTCATCGCCTCCAATATGAATGTAAGCGGAAGGAAAAATATGGATGATTTCACTGAGTACGTTCTCAAGAAAAGCAAAGGTACTATCGTTGCCCAGGCACAGTTCACCCTGTGTATATGGCTTTCCCGAACAGGCCAGTTGTGGAAATACTGCCGTCACTTCATCAGAATGCCCGGGCATTTCTATTTCCGGTATTATGGTAATGCCCCGTGCAGCCGCGTATTTAACCAGTTGTTTCGCTTCATCCTGCGTGTAATATCCGCCATAGGCATTTACATTTCCTTCGGTTGTATATAACCGTGGTCCGTTCCACCAATCCTTCCAGGTTTGATGCGAGCGCCAGGCCGCGTTGTTAGTAAGCTGCGGATATTTTTTTATCTCAATACGCCAACCCGCTGCATCAGTTAAATGCAGGTGAAGTTTGTTGAGTTTATACAATGCCATCATATCAATAAAATGCTGCACTGTCTGTATTGAATAAAAATTTCTTGATACATCAAGCATCAACCCTCTGTATGCAAAACGGGGTTCATCTTTTATTTCAATACAGGGCAATGTTTTTCTATCTGGTTGCAACTGTTGTAATTGAAGCAGTGTTTCCATACCGTGGATAGCGCCTTCTACTGTGTTTGCTGTAATTTGTATGTAGTTGGATTGAATAGACAATTCGTATGCTTCAGGGTGAAGCGCGGAAATACTTTTCTTTATAAAATAGATACCACGTTTGGTTGCCGCATTTATATTTTGTGTTATTTTTTTAGAAGAAGATAAAAAAGATTCTTCTGCAAAAAGATCTGCAACAGGTTTAAATATATCATCACTATATACCACTGTTTGAGAGGAAATAGAAAAATTGCCTTTTAGTGCTTTTAGCGTAGATGGTTGAGGAATGAGTTGCAGACCGCCGTTCATTTGTTGAGTAATACCAGAAATGCTTAATGCCAGGGAAATAATGAGCAATATATTTTTCATGCTGTTATAATTAATAGAAAAAGTATTGCAAATGTAAATTGCTTTGTAAGACTTTAAGGAATGGGTCAGCGATTTTAAACCCGTGATTTTACAGCGGCTTTACCATGATATTTTTATAATAAATAGTGCTTTTAGGATCATGCGCCTGTAATGCAAAAGTACCACTGCTTACTTTGCGTAAGGAATTTCCTCTTTCTTTTTCTATATTTTCCGGCTCAGTATAGTCTACAACGGTTTTATCATTTATTTTAATAATCACATGTTTGCCCTCTACTTTTATGTACTCTGTATACCACTCGTTATCCTTTACATAGGTTTCTTTTACATCTTTAATGCCATATAAGCTTCCGGTTCTGCGCCAGTCGGTATGCGAATTATTTACCTGCACTTCGTATCCTTTTTCAGGCCAACCACCCTGTTGAAAACCCGTATGAAAATATATTCCGGAGTTTGATCCCGGCAGTGTCATTACATCTGCTTTAAATTCAAAGTTTTTAAAATTATGTTGTTGTACCTCTCCATCATAAAAAAGATGCGCGGTTTCGCCATTCACTTTAATGGTACCATTTTCAATGGAAAAGCTCGACTCATTTTCTCCCACTTTCCAATTGTTCAATGTTTTTCCATCAAATAATGAAATCCACTCATCGTTTTTGTGGGTAAATGATGAAAGAAAAATGCATGAGACGGCGATGAACACAATGACTTTTTTCATAACTATTAATTATGTTTTGTGTTGATGAAGCTACAGTATTTGAGGCGAATAGAGCAGCGTAGATAGTAAGAAGTAATGGGTGAAAGCAATTGACCAACAATATAGATATAAGCCATATTCCTTACAACTCTATCCGTTAGAATAAGGTGATCCTGTGCCTGCAGCTTTCCTCCTCCTGCCTCATACCTTACGCCCTATGCCTTATCCATAGCATATCCAAAGAGATGCCGTTCCTTTATCATAGCTACAACCTCATCAGGGACATTTGCTTCCCAACCGTTAGCGCCCTGCTTAATCAGTTGCAAAACAGTATCGGTTTGTACATGCAGATTGTTTTCATTATAGTGCATGATGTCTTCGATTTTATCGTTCGCTATAAGGTAACGGAACAGATCAATCAAATGTGGTGGTGGTGCAAATTTTATGCAATTCCAGATGACATCGTTGCGCAGTGTAGGATAAATAAACAGTTTTACTTTGCGGCTGAATAGTGTAGCAAATGCTTCTAATATACCGCCCGGAAGATTTTTATAATGTTCTTCGGTAAAAATATATTCCAGGTTGGGATAGCCCAATACCATTCCTATTTTTAAGTTTGTGATAGTAGATAAATAAGCCACCAGTTTATAGTAGTGACGGAAGTTGGAGATCAGTACTGTTTGCCCCAGCGAGCAAAGAATATCTACGCGGTCAAGAAAATCTTTTTCATCTATTTCAGCCGTTTCATCCGCATTTCTTTCTTTTAAAGCCTGCAGCGTTAATTCAGTAAGTACCAGGATGTTTGCCTTATCTACATCCGGCTCCTCAGTAAATTGTTTAACGCCAGTGTGCAACATATCAAGATGAACATTGATAATAGGACGAAACCGGCCACGCAATACCACAATATGTTTTTTATACAAAACTTCCGAAGGCTGCATATTTTTTCCATCCGGTCCAAAAAGGGCAGCGTCTGAAAAACCATATCTTACCAGGTGAAGGCTCATCAGCCGGTTATCCACCTTTTCAAAATCAGGGCCTTCAAAGCGGATCATATCTATCTGGATGCGGTCTTTCTCAATATTGTCCATTAGCGAAAGCAGGAATATGAGCGGGGCATCCCGATAATAAAAACAAGCATATAAAAGATTTACGCCCAGCACACCCGTAGCATGCTGCTGGCGATTATTATTATTGTCCAATAATTTGACATGGAGAATTACATCGTTGTATGCTCCGCCTGGCTCTAATTGAAAGCGTACTCCCATCCAGCCATGGCCCTCATTGGTTTTATTATAATTCAAAGCGGCAACTGTATCAGAAAAGGCGAAAAAAGTGGTGGTGCTACCGCGTTGCGCAGCCAGTCGCTCAATCAGCAATTGATATTCGTGATCAAGCATGGAAACCAATCTTTCCTCACTTACATATCTCTTTTTTTGCTGCGCGCCATATATAGCGTCAGAAAAAGTCATGTCGTAGGCAGACATGGTTTTAGCGATAGTACCTGATGACCCCCCCGCTTTAAAAAAATTGGCAGCTACATCTTGTCCTGCACCTATTTCGGCAAAAGATCCATAGATAGTGGGATCGAGATTTATTGCGAGCGCCTTTTGCTTGGTTCCGATGTATTTGTTGTGAGTAATACTCATCTTAGAATGTTTGTTTTTAGGTTAATGGTCAAATGAAATGACCTTTCGCGGAGCAAGCAATGCGTCTAAGCTAACATATCCATTTTATTTAAAAAAACGCAATCATTTCCGTATCGGCAATTTACTGGTAAACCAACGGTTGGTTTAGGTTTATAGTATGCGTAAAAGTACAAAAGCCCCGATGTAGAAACATCGGGACTTTTGGTTAAGGCTCTGATTAGTAGCTATTTTAAAAGATTGTTCTATGCCGGCATTTCGGTATGAACAAACTCCATTAATTCTTTTATATACGACGGTGAAAAATTGAATTGCAAACCTGCAGTCTTGTATAACTCCGGCAAGGTTTTCGTTCCCCCCAAACTTAGTGCTTTCATGTAATTATCCAAAGCATTTTCTTTATTTTCTTTGAATTGTTTCCACATTCCTATGGAGCCTAATTGTGCAATGCCATACTCAATGTAGTAGAAGGGTACTTCAAAAAGATGCAATTGTCGTTGCCAGGCCGACTGACGAAAATTTTCTAACCCGTTGAAATCTATTTCAATGGAAGAGAACTCCGTCAGTATCTCCATCCATTTTGTTGTTCTTTCCTCAACCGAATGAAATGGATTTTCATATATCCAATGTTGAAATTTATCAATGGTTGCTATCCATGGCATTACGCTGATCACTCTTTCCAACTGATGTTCCTTGGCTCTAAGCAGATCATCAGGATTAGAGAAAAAACTATCCCAGTAATCCATACTGAATAACTCCATTGACATGCTGGCTACTTCGGCCATTTCAATAGGATATTCTTTAAATGCGCTTAATTCAAGCGGGTGAGACAAAAAAGAATGAATAGCGTGTCCGCCTTCGTGCACCATGGTAGTAACGTCATGCATTTGGCCGGCGGCATTCATAAAAATAAAAGGAGCGCCGCTTTCAGATAACGGCATATTATATCCGCCAGGAGCTTTGCCTTTTCTGCTGTCAAGATCAAGATGTTTCAGTTCATCCATTTTTTGAAGGCAACCCGCGAAAAATGGACGCAGACGGTTAAAACAGGTTATCGACTTTTCTAATAACTCTTTCCCATCTTTAAAAGGGGTTAACGGTGCCACACCTTCTGGTTCTGCCTCAGTATCCCAGGGCTTCAGCGTATCCAGTTTCAGTTTTTCCTTTTTCTTTTTATTGATAATGTTCACCAAAGGCACTACATATTTTTTTACGCCTTCATGAAAATCAAAACAATCTTCTTTGGTATAATCAAACCGGCCTTTATCAACAAAAATATAATCGCGGTAATTGGCAAAGCCAGCATTTAGCGCCACCTGGTGCCGCTTATGAATCAGTTGAGTAAACAAATCATTTAAAGCATCTTTATCCTGCAGGCGTCTTTCACTAATTTTTCTATACACTGATTCTCGTAGGCTTCTGTCGTGGCTTTCAAGAAATTTAGAAGCCTGTTGCAGCGTATATTCTTTACCATCTACCTCTATAGTCATTTTGCCGGCAATGGCGCCGTATTGTTGCTGCATTACGCTTAGCTCGGAAAAAATAGGGATATTTTCTTCTCTGAAAAGATCAATATTTTTTTTAACCGTACGCAGGTAAGTAAAATATTTATCGTGATCTAACTCATTGGTATATGCGCAATTGACAAGCTTTTTATTAAGCAGATCGCTATAGGGCTGAATATGCGGTTGAATATCGGTATAGAAAAAATTAAACGCGTCTCTCCATTCTGCGTTTGTAGTATCGCAGGTCATCCTTACCTGGCGCCAGCAGGCATCTTCAGATACTACAGCTTCCATTTCACTTATATCAGCAAGCCATTTTTCAAGCTCTTCTTTTGAACCGAGAGGCCTTTCTGCCAGTTCTTTTAAATAAGGTTCCAAAGCCTCCCACGTGGTTACGTTAAAATCTTTAGGCAGAAAATGTCTTTCCTTCTTTTTAATGTCGGTGCTGGCCTGCATCATAATACTGGTATGGAAATAAAAGAGAAAAGCGGAATACAGAGCGCTATCCGCTTATTCTTATAATAAATTTATTTTTTCTTTGGCGCTGCTTTTTTCTTGGGAGCTTCTTTGGTATCATCTGCTTCAGCCGCCTTTTTAGAAGCTGCTTTTTTCTTTGGTGCGGTTTCTTTTACTTCTTCAGTCGCAGTAGTTTCTTCTTTTTTCTTTGGCGCTGCTTTTTTAGGTTTTTCTTCTTTTACTGCTTCTTCTACAGGTGCCTCTTCTTGTGCAACCTCCGTTTCCTCTTCTACTACTTCAGGAACCTTTATTTCAATATTGTTGTTGTTTAATATTTCCAACCACTTAACCATCTTCTTCATATCGCTGGTGTATACACGTTCAAAATCCATATCAGGATAAACGGTTTCGAAATATTTTTTTACTGCAGCATTGTCTTTTCCATCTGGCAAAGCTGTACCGCTTTTCTGCATTACCAGAAATACTTCAGCAAGATTTACATTATCACGCACGGTAAAAATTTCAATACTTTCAAGGTGCGAAAAATTATGCACACGTGATGATACAAAACGGGTGGTTTTATCATCCAGTGAACGTACTATAGCGCCATCGCCTTTTGAACTTAATAATTCAAACAAACCGCCTAAGCCGGTTACAGAAATAATTTTGCTGTATTCCATAGTAAATCAAAACATTTTAAGGAGGTGCAAGATAACAGGAATTTTTGAAAATCTCACTTCAGATTATGCCGCTGATTCGCAGATTGGTTTTACAGGGTATATCAACAATTTGAGCATATTAACACATGCGCCACAAGCTTTTCGTAGGGGAGGTATCCTCTTTTGATTCAATCTGCGCATTTGCGGTTAATCTTTCCTAATCAGGGAAAAGGGTTTTATCAATATTGGGTATAATACGAAGCGCATTCTTATAATACACTTTTTTAAGAATAGCATCCGGAAGCTCCATACCATACATACGCCAGAACGCATGGTATTTTTTATGGTAAGGAAAATATTCATCATTTGTTTCCAATACCCTGAAATAAGTGGTATACTCGTCGGGCACCCAACTATCTTTTCCAAACATAATCCTGTCCTGGTATTTTTCAAAAAACTGTTTCGCCGCCCGTGGCTGCCTTCCTAATTCTGCAATTACTGCACCAAACTCAACCACTACATTAGGCATATCATCCAGTAGCGTACCCAATTTGCCCAGGTCGTTAGGGTACCATCCAAAATGGGCAGCTATAAAAGTAGTTTTCGGGTGGCTTTTAAACATGCGGTGTTGCTCTTCAATCAGTAATTCCCATGATTCAGGATCATTGACGCTTCTTTTTCTTCCGGGATGTGTTACTATTTCAAGCCAACGTTCATTGTGTTCGTCTACCGGATCCCAAAAAGGTTTAGGGTCAGCAGTGTGTATCAGTACAGGAATTTTTAACTCACCACATTTTTCCCATATAGCACTTAGCCGCGGATCATCTACTGCCACCCGTTTACCATTATTATCTTTTACCGAGAAACCAAGATTCTTAAATATTTTTAATCCGTTGGCGCCATGTTGCACATCTTCGTGCAGTTGCTTTACCGCTTTTTCTGTCCATCCCGGTTCACCTACGTCATCAAAATCTATATTGGCAAATACTATAAAGCGCTTTGGCGCGGTGCTGCTAACCGCCTGCGTCATGCGCTGTAAACCATCGCCATTACCGCCGCTGAGGTTTACCATTACGGCCATATTCATTTTGTCCATGTCTTTTATCAAACCAGGTATACCTTGTTCTGATAAATTCCATTGATGATTATGTACATCTATGAAAGGAAATTTAGCCCGGGTGAGTTTATGTTCGGGTACTACCAGGTTTGAAACCGGATCATATTTTTCAAAGTCCATTGTTTTTTGTGCCTGCGCAGATACCAGGATAGAACAAAAAATAATCCCCAACAGTTTCTTCATAACATTTCGGTTTTAACCTGCACGGAAGATAAGGAAATGTGGGGAATGTGGAAATGTGATGATTGCCTCCCGCCTTTTTAAAAATGTGATGAATGTACAAATTTGAAAAGCTGTATATCATTTCAAATCTCAAATTTCAAATCTGCCTCCTGCCTTTTTCTTTATCCATACAATTCCTGGTGAATGGCTTTTCTATCATAGCCTGCTGCAATGATGCGTTGTTTGGCTTCATCAATCATATTTTTCCATCCGCAGAGATAAAATTGGGCGTCTTGCTTTTTTTGTACAAGTTCTTCATAAATACTATGTACATATCCTGTTTTTCCTTCCCATTCCTGTCGCGAAAGGGTAGGAACGTAGTGAAACTGCGGAACCGCTTGCACTAGATTAAGCATTTCATCATAGTACAACAAATTGCATTTTTCACGGCAACCAAATATGAGATAAATGTCCTGGTGAGGTATATTATGACGGTTAACGTACTGCATCATGCTTCTGAAAGGTGCAATACCGGTTCCTGTGCAAATAAGAAAGATATCTTTGTTAAGTTGATCCGGCAAAGTAAAAACACCCAATGCTCCTCTGAAAGTAAATTCAGAACCAACCTGTATTTCTTTGAATATATAAGTAGTGCCTAAGCCGCCCTCAAGTAATACAATTACTAATTCAAATACATTACTGCCATCAGGGCACGAAGCTATGGAATAACTGCGTACCCGCTTGTTTGGCCTATCGTCAATGGGTAAGTCTAATGTTACAAACTGTCCTGGTTTAAAATCAAAATTATCCGTATCTGTTACTTCAATCCAGTACCTGCGTGTACCGGGGCCTTCTTCTGCTATACGCGTAACAATGCCTTTGCGCCATGGGAGTAATGCCATATACAAGGTTTTCGAATGATGACAAGCTTATGGGAAGCCTTATAAAGTTAGTAAATGAAAGTTGTATAAAATAAAAAAGCGAAGCTCGTTTGAACTTCGCAATATTCGCCTTAGCGGCAAGCAATCGTAGAGGCTATCACAAATTAAAAGCTGTGCTTTTTTGTTTGTTATGGTAATATTACAGCTTTTAGTACAATAATGCTATTTATTCCCCGATTTTTTATTTAAGGCCTCCCATAATTTATCTTTTAACTCCATCAATCCTTTTTGGGTTAATGAAGAAATAAAAAGATGAGGAATATCTACAGGGAGTTCTTTTTCTATCGCAACTTTCAGTTCATCATCCAGCATATCACTTTTGCTGATGGCTATAATGAATTCTTTATGCAGCAATTCAGGATTGTAGTGTTCTAATTCATTTACTAATATGTCATATTCTTTTCTGTGATCCTTACTATCTGCAGGAATAAGAAACAATAATACCGGGTTACGTTCTATATGTCTTAAAAACCGATGGCCCAGTCCTTTACCTTCTGCGGCACCTTCAATAATACCAGGCAGATCCGCAATGCAAAAACTTTTTCCATCCCTGTATTCCACCATCCCAAGGTTTGGTGTAATGGTGGTGAAGGCATAGTCAGCAATCTTTGGTTTTGCAGCCGTAATTACTGACAGCAGCGTAGACTTACCGGCATTGGGAAATCCTACCAAACCTACATCCGCCAGTACTTTTAATTCCAGCACTTTCCAGCCTTCATCACCCGGTTCTCCCGGTTGCGCATGCTCAGGTGCCTGATTGGTTGCTGTGGCAAAATTGGCATTGCCCAAACCTCCCCGTCCACCTTTTATCCATATCAATTCCTGTCCATCTTCCAAAATCTCGGCTTCTTTTATTTCTGATTCTTCATCAATAGCGATGGTTCCCAAAGGCACTTCTATAATAACATCTTTACCGCTGCGACCGGTGCAGTTATTACCCATTCCGCCTTCTCCGTTTTCTGCCAATACATTTTTAAAATAACGGAGATGAAGAAGCGTCCACAAATTTTTGTTTCCTTTTAAAATAATATGCCCGCCACGTCCGCCATCACCACCATCAGGACCAGCCTGTGCATTGTATTTGGTACGCATAAAATGTTTACTGCCTGCACCGCCATGCCCGCTCTTACAAAAAACCCTGATCTGGTCTACAAAATTTGATTTTTCCATACCCTGCTTTGGGCAAAGATATGGGGAATGGTGAAATGTGAATGGTCAATCAATGTCGTTGACATAAACAATTTTTGTTTTAAATGTTTGTTTTCAGCATCAACATGCATTTCACACGCGGCTTCCTATGGAGCCGTTATAGCCATCATAATTTTCCTATAAACACGACACTCCTAAGGAGCGAGGCAGCGACCTTAGCTTATAATCTAATTGTTGATAGAAATATTACTGTAATGGATTTGCTCCACCAGGAGCATCGTGTTTATAGCACAGTCCTAATACAGGCATCGCTCCATAGGAAGCCACTGTTAACAACTGCATCCATGAAACCTCAAAGGCCTTAAGTTAACGACATTGAATTGTTAATCTTGAAACGAGAAACAGTGAACGTGAAACCTGTGTTCCCTCTGCCTTCTGCCTTTGCTATACTCTGATAAAAATTTTCTTTTTATACAGGTAGTAGAAGAATAACCAAAAGCAGGTATAAGTACCCACAGCAAGCACGAACGGATACCATTCGCCTAACCTTGACTGTAAGCCCCGGAGAAAAACAGCGGCTAAATCGCCAAGCGTAAACATATCACCCATCATATAAGCCAGAATGGAATTGCTTCCGATGACAATGAAAAAAGTCGTCCAGCCTTTTATGTTCCAGAAGTCAACGATTAAATAAAATAAAGACAATAATAAAAAGCAGATTCCGCTTGAGAATAATACGAATGAAGTAGTCCAGATATGTTTGATGATAGGGTCAACAATATTCAATAATAATCCTCCAATAAAAAGCGCCAGACCAGTGATAAAGAGCCATTGTAATTTTTTTGCTGAAGTAAGCACGCTTTGTAAAATATAAGAAGCGAAAACACCCGTCATAACGGTGGCGGTGAAATTAATGCTGGTCAATATCCAGGTATAATTGGTTCCATCGTGGTGACTACCTAGTAATAGTTTATCAATATATAAGGACAGATTTTGATGCGGCTCAATTATTACTTTACCAACTTCGGGTACGGGTATCAGGTAGAGACAAAGAGAGTGTATAATGGGTAACAGGCAAGTGACGATTAATTGCCACCGGATGTTGAGGTTAAGAATAATGACAGCTGAAAAAATAAATCCAGCGGCTATTGCCTGTAAAGTATTAGAAAAGAAGGCGAGTTTGCTGAAATCATATTCCAACAAATGTCCCTGTACCATCATTCCCAAAATCCATAGTATGATTACCCTTTTAAAAATATGTTTCCATACATCTGCGGTTGAACTTTTTTGAAGCCGTCTTTTAAAAGATATGGGCATTGAAACGCCCGTAAGAAAAAGAAACAACGGCATTACGATATCCAGAAAATGAAATCCCTGCCACTCCACATGTTCCAGTTGCTCGGCAATAGCTCCGGTAACCGGCGATTTAACCGCATCGTGTAAGGTGGTAAAAATGGCTGCTCCCCCGGTTATCCAGAACATGTCGAACCCACGCAAAGCGTCAACAGAAAGGATCCTGTTTTGTATAGCAGGGGCATTTTTCGGATCAATAGTAGTGAGCATATTTTTTCCAGATGACATACAAAGGGATTTAGCGTTGGGAGATAGGGAAGTATAAATATAGAAGAAAAGGTTGAGGAAAGGATACCCAGTAAACCGAGAGATTATTTGGATGATCAGCATGGACGGCAAAATCTTTCACTATCTTTTTATTCATTTCCTGCCTGTTTTACAGGAAGCAACCCTATCTTTAGTATTCTAATTTATACTTTAAACCATGATGAAATTTTTGCGATTAGCGCTTTGCTGTAGCGTGATTATTTTTCTGTTCAGCTTTTCAGATAACCAACCAACACCTGCAAAGAGCCCCAATGATAAATACCGCGTGGTATACAAAGGAACATCTGGTCCTGGGTTGGGAAAAAATATTGTGTTCCTGGCGAGTGATCACGAATACCGTTCCGAAGAGTCTCTGCCAGCATTGGCGCGGATCCTGGCTAAGCGCTATGGATTTACCTGCACTGTATTATGGGCGCTGGATGATAAAGGTTATATATTACCTGGCAGCTCCAACATGCATGGTTTGGAAGTACTTGACAAGGCTGACCTGATGGTAATCTTTACGCGATTCTCAGATTTTAGTGACGAAGAAATGGCGCACATTGATAAGTATTTGAAACGTGGCGGTGGAGTAGTGGGTTTCAGAACAGCAACACATGCTTTTAATATTAAGGATCATCCAAAATGGGCTCATTACGATTTTCGCTACGAAGGACCAATGAAGGAATGGAACCAGGGTTTTGGAAAAATTGTACTGGGCGAAACCTGGGTGAACCATTATGGAACCAATCATGAACAAGCTACTAAATTGGTTATTGATGAAGCGCAAAAACAGCACCCTATTATGATTGGTGTTAAAAATCCCTGGGCGCAAAGCGGCGCTTACGAAACACATCCGGAAGAAATGGGAGCGACTGTGCTTGCACGTTGTGAAGTATTAAATGGGATGACGCCTGATTCGCCTGTAGATACCACTAAAAAGCCTTTGGCTGCTGCATGGGTGCGTACGTACCAGTTGCCTGAAGGCAAAAGTGGTCGTGCTTTTGCAACCGTGCATGGCGCTTCGCAGGATTTGTTGAGCGTTGATTTTCGCCGTATGGCAATTAACGCCATCTTTTGGGCTGCGGGTATGGAAAACAAAATAAAACCCAACAACAATATTGATTTTGTTGGACCATATAAACCCACCACATTTAATTTTGACGGATACAAGGCAAATGTAAAACCATCAGATCTTGCAGGATTTAATTCATTGATTATGCCGGGCGAAGTGGTGAAGGTGAAGAAGAGTGAATAGGTGAATGGTGAATAGGTGAGACGAGAAACGTGAGAAGTTGAAAAGAAAAAGACATTATACAAACCGGTGAGTCTTAAAAACTCATCGGTTTTTTATTGCGTTATAATATTGGTTTGGAAGACGGTTCGGTATACCTGTTAAACTTTTTTATTTCCTTTGTTCGTTCTCCAAATAAAATAACAACCCGCTGCAAGTGTAACGATACTTAAAGCAATCAGCCACCAATAAGGCAAATTGTTTTTATCTCTATTTTTTTCCTTTTTTAAAAACTGATATGATGAACCCGACTTATTTGGTTTTAAATATTCAGTTGGAATTGAATTTATTTCTGACACAACATCCTGAAAAGTTTTGTTCATGTAAAGACAACCACTGCATGTTGAAACTGCCCCTTTTTTTTGCTCAACAATTAAAATTATTCTCTTTTCTTCATCTGTTAGATTATAACCTTGATTAACTAATATTCTATAACCGTTAAGTGCATAAAGTTGCTTTTCAGCGTTAGCCGATTTTAGCCATCGTCTTACACCATCAATATTTTCTTCTTCAACAAGTAAATTAAGTTGCTCCATATATTCAGGATTTATACCTGCAATCCCACAAAGACTTCCATATACAATAGATGTCAGGAAAAGATCATTGTGATCTATATTGTTGTTATAAACCTGGCGGAAAGCATTTTCAAAAGAGCTGTATTCAATATCGTCTCTTAAACTGTCAATCGTTTCCTCATTGTGTTCACTATGTTCCGGATTTTTATATTTATAAATGGACTTAGTGAACCTATAATAAAATATTTTGTCTTTGGTTGTTAATATATATACGCTGTAATTGTTGATAAAATTTCCCCCTGTTCCGTTATTGGAAGGAAGTTTTTCTTCGATTTTAATAATGCCCTCGGTGTAATCTCCTACAATTGTTCTTTGCAATTCCCAGCTAAAGTTCACATTGCTTTTTGGAGTGTTATTAATGTAATTATTTAAAGCGCTAAAGTTTTTGTTTTTAAGATGTTGCTTTATTTTTTCTATAGGTTGTGCAATAACCTGGACTGTAAGAAATAACGATATAAAAATAGTGGTCAGTTTCATGTTATATGCCATTCTTTAAACAGCGTAATATGAGGTTACAGAATCTTGTCCGGTATAATTTGGCCCACAATCATCATCAGCGCCAAGATACTTAACACCAAATTTGATGATAGTATTTCCAATTTGTTTAAGCACTTTTCGCCGCGAATCATACGAAATACCATATTGTTTAAAAGAATCTTTCAGATATGAATTGGTATTTTTCCCTTGAATCACAATATTGTTTAGGTCAATGCTTGCAATGAATAGACCATGTGGATTTAATGCCTTAATACTTGTTTCAATCACTTTTAATTTGTCGCCTACATAATGCAAGCCATTTACGCACGTAATGAGATCATAAGTTTGATCAGGGTTCCAATCAATTAACGATGCTGTCACAAACTCAACACACCTCATGTTTGAATTCATGAGTGGAAAAGTATCCACTAAATCTATTCCTTTTAATTTAATGAGATCTTGTTGACCAAGTTTATCAAAGTGCATAGCAGTTTGAATTATTGCATTACCTTCTCCGCAGCATAGGTCGAGCCAGGAGGCACAGCCTAGTTCCTTTATTTTAGATGCCAGATATTCTTCCGGTTTAAACTTAAATTCCTGCTCATAACTATTGATGCCGCATGAATTTCTTTGCCTATTCATTCGGGAATTCACAACTATAGGAGACCAAATAAGTGCATGTTCAGGAAGTAGTTTCATTTGGAATGTAGAGGTTTTGGCTCTATTTGCTGCATGTGAAACAGGAAAAGCAGAAATTTCAGCTATTCATAAATCCTTTCCACAGCACTCTTATACTTTTCCATAATCACTTTCTGCTTCAGAAATGAATATTGCTTGTTTTTTAAAAAGCTGCTCTAATTACGCGGATATGGGTCTTATACTTACCATCCTGAAACTTATAAAATGTTAATTCCTCAACTCCACAATCTCCACCACAGAAACGTAAAATATAAACAAGAAAAAGACTCTTATTTCTAAAGTAAATTAATGGAGAAAATTGAAAAGTATTTGCATTTTTATACATTTCATCTAAATGCTTTCTGATGGACGCTTTGGCGGTATCCGATTTTATTAAAGCCTGCGTTTTTTTCATCTCGTAAGTAATCCTTGCCCACATGCTGTCTTTAGGTAATCTTTTTGAATTCTGAAATAAATTGTCTTTCCAGGTAAATGAGAAAAGGCTATTTATATTTGAATCTAAATGCAGCTTCTCTTTTTTTGTAAGATAAATGGTGTCATATACACCTGAAATAGCCTGACTAATGAATTTCCTCCCTTTTAACGATTGTTTGATCCGTAAAATTATTGCGCTATCTATTTTGTCGGTATAAAAGATGGTACCATCTGGATGTTGCTGGCGAATGAGCGTTTCTAACGCTCGTATTGAACCAGTATCAGTTTGGCAAACTGCTATAGATAAAATAAGCTGAGAGATTATTATTAAGACGATGTTCTTCATAAATCATCGTTTATGAATAGTTATTGCTACAGTTACCCATTCGATCTCGTAGAGATCAATACCTAGATATTACCGATGATTGTTTCAGCTATTCATAAATCCTTTCCACAGCACTCTTATACTTTTCCATAATCACTTTGCGTTTCAGGCTCATTTTTGGCGTGATCTCACCGGAGTCTATTGTCCATTCGCGGGGAAGCAGTTCAAATCTTTTTACCTGCTCTACATGGTTGAAAAACTGGTTCATGCCTTCTACAATTTCTTTGTAGTGGGCTAATATCCTTGGTTCTTTTATAGCGGCTTCATTATTGGTGAATGGAATATCGTTTTTTGCACACCAGTCTTTCAATGTAGCAAAGGCAGGCACTATAAGTGCACCTACAAACTTTTGTCCGGCACCTGTTATCAACACCTGCTCAATAAAGCGGGATTCTTTTAATTTATTTTCAATGGCAGAAGGCGCCACGTATTTACCACCGCTGGTTTTAAACAATTCTTTTTTACGGTCGGTTATTTTTAAAAAAGTATTGTCTTCAAACACACCAATATCACCTGTATGTAGCCATCCGTCAATAATAGCTTCTGCAGTAAGATCAGGGCGTTTATAATACCCCACCATCATAGATGGTCCTTTCACACAGATCTCTCCATCTTCCATCAGTTTTACTTCAACGCCCTTTATAGGAGGCCCAACAGTACCAAATTTCATTCTGTTTGCCCCGCGACTGTTTACTGAAATAACCGGTGAATTTTCTGTTGGTCCATAACCTTCATACAGTGGTATTCTGGCTGCATTAAAAATGCGGATCAGCCTTTCCTGGCAGGCAGCGCCACCTGTAATAATATATTTAATGTTACCTCCCAATGCCTCACGCCATTTGCTGAATACAAGTTTATTTGCGATGGAGAGTTGCAGGTTGTAAAAAAAACCACCATCAATAAGATTGTCGTATTTCTTACCTAACTCCACAGCCCAGAAAAATAATTTTCTTTTTATGCCGGTAAGTTCAACGCCTTTGCTCATAATACGTTCATACACTTTTTCGAGCAGGCGCGGAACTGTGGTGAAAACGTCTGGTTTTACTTCCTGCAGGTTTGCACCAATAGTATCAAGGCTTTCCGCATAATAAATACTGATACCGCTGAACAAATAGATATAGCTTACTGTTTTTTCAAAAATATGATTGAGCGGTAAAAAGCTCAGCGCTTTGTATGCAGGCTGATCATCAAACGGAAAACTTTCTTTAGAGAGAAAAATATTCTGTACAATGTTATCATGGCTGAGCATTACACCTTTAGGCGTACCGGTAGTACCCGAAGTATAAATGATTGTTGCAAGATCATATCTCTGTACCTGTTTTTTTACCTCTTCTACCTTGGTTAAACCCGTATCAGTACACAACTCACTTATTTCGCTCCAGTGTTTTGCACCGGGTACTTTATTAAAGGTATATATATCTTTAAGCGATGGTATATTGGATTGTATACGCTTTATTTTTTCAAACAACTCATCACTACTTACAAACACATATTTCACCGCCGCGTCATTAAATATAAATTCTATTTCAAGCGGATTAGTTGTTGGATAAATGGGTACCAGTATAGCGCCTGATTGTTGCACAGCCAGGTCGGTAATCAACCATTCAGGCCTGTTGTTTGCAATAATCGCAACCTTATCCCGGCCTTCAGTGGTCATATCGTTACCCGAAACGCCAAGCGCCAGCAAACCCGCTGCCAGTTTTAATGAACTGTTTTTTATTTCCAAGGTACTGTATTTACGCCATTGGCCATTTTCTTTTGCCGCAAGCATATCCTCCTTCGGAAATTTTTCCAGTTGGTAATCGAGAGAATCAAATAGTCTTTGGGGTTGAGTCATGGCGGTAATCGTTTTAACTGCACATTCAAGTTAGGTAATTATAGAAAACAAACCTATTTACTTTGATAATATTGAGCTTTTGGTAATTTGAAAACCCGACCCCGCTGAAAATTACTGAAGCTATCGTACGATTCTTTATTGTGCTGAATCCAGGTTTGATAATCTTCCGGTTTAATGGCTGAGCCAAAGATCCATTGATTATATGCATCAAACATTTTTAATGAGACCAGTTGTTTCTGGTAGTCGAACAACCGCAATGGAAATTGCGATGCATACGCTTCAAACCATGTTTTGAGAAAAGCTTTCCTTACTTCAATCAATTTTTCAGGATTAATTCCGGTAGCCAACAAAGCAGACTGCGCATTCATGGTACTGAGAAAGGCTTTTTCAAATGCATTGTTCTTTTTAGCATCGTATATTTTCATCAAATCAGCATTAGCAAATAATTTTTTATAGCTGTCGTACAGAATGTTTTTTACTTCGGCGGTGCGTATGGTATAGCTTTCGAGGTTAACAAAAATTTCCCCGTAAATAAGACTCCATATTCTATCGGTTGTAAAATAGTAATAGCGTGCAGCATTGTAATAATTGCCAGCGAAATTGGGATCTTCTGCTATTCCTGCTTCCCACTGTTTAATGGCTGTATAATCCTTTTTGTCCCATAACAGTTCCCCGTACTCGCTGTATAATACACCGCTGTATGGAAATTTTTTTAAAGCTTTCTGGTATACTTTACTGCTTTCTTTTACATCTTCCATAGCCCGGTAGGTTGTACCCGCTATCTGGAAACTGCGCACATCGCCATCCTCGCCATCTATTAATGGTTTTACAGTTTGCAGGGCATGTGTAAAATCTCTTTGTAAAAAATACGTATAACCAAGATCATTTTGCAAATCCACATCACCCGGCTTTAACTGAAGTGCACGATTGAATACCACAATCGCATTACCCCAATCGGCTTTGCGCATATATTCCCTGCCTTTTTGCTGTAGTGTATCGGCATTTTGCTGGGCAAGCGTAATTGTTGAAAATGCTATAAAAAAGAACAAAAGGTTAAGCTGTTTCATGCAGGTAAAGATAATGCCTGTATTATAAAATAAATTGTGAACGTTTAAAAAGAAAACCACCAGTAGCACCGGTGGTTTTTATTTTTAAATATAGTGTGATTATTAAATCAGGTGCGTCAATAATCCATCTCTCAGCTTTGGTTCAAACCAGGTGCTTTTGGGTGGCATAACGTTTCCGCTGTCTGCTATGTCGAACAACTGATGAATACTTACAGGATAAAGACTGAAAGCCACTTTCATTTCACCGCTGTCAACTCTTTTTTCCAATTCTTTTAACCCCCTGATACCACCAACAAAATCTATCCGCTTGTCTGTACGTTGATCTTTAATACCAAGAATGGGATCGAGCAGATTATTTTGCAGGATAGTTACATCCAGTATGCCAATGGGATCTTCGGTATATGTTCCTGGTTTGGCTTTAAGCACAAACCATTCTTTATCAAGATACATGCCTATATCATGCAACCTGGAGGGCGATACGGCTTCATTACCATTTGAGCGTACATCAAAATGCGTAGCTATTTTTTCCAGGAAAGTTTCTTTACTCAACCCGTTCAAATCGCGCACTACACGGTTATAATCCATAATATACAACTGCGAAGCCGGAAACAAAGTTGTAAGAAAATAATCAGCGCCTTCACTTTTATTTGCCAGGCGAACCTTTGCCGCGCTGGCTGCACGATGGTGTCCGTCTGCTATATAAGTAGCGTCTACCTTATTTTTAAAAATAGTAGTAATGGCGTCAATTACCTTATCATCAGTAACAATCCATATCGTATGACTGATGCCATCTTCTGCCACAAAATCGTATACCGGTGATTTTTCAGTTGTCCATTTTTCTATCAGCTCATCCAGTTCAGCCACATTTTTATACGCCAGAAAAACATTTCCGGTTTGCGCCCCTGTGATGGTAATGTGGTTGATACGGTCCTGCTCTTTTTCAGGACGCGTAAATTCGTGTTTTTTGATTACGTTATTATCATAATCATCAACAGATGATGTACACACCAACCCGGTTTGACTTTTACCATTCATTACCAAACGGTAGATATAATAACATGCTTTGTTCTCCTTAAACACTACTTCCCGTTGCATAAATGCGTGAAGATTATCCTTGGCTTTTTCATACACTGCTTTATCGTGAACGTCTGTATTATCGCCAAGATCAATCTCTGCTTTTGTAATGTGCAGGAACGAATAAGGATTTCCTCTTGCTTCTTCTTTTGCTTCTTTGCTGTTTAACACATCGTATGGTGGAGATGCCACCTGTTTGGCATACTGAGCCTGTGGACGAAGTGCTTTAAAGGGAGCTATTACCGACATAATTTTAGATGATTGCTTGATTATGCATGTTTCAATGCAAAATGTTTCATTACTTCAGTTAAAGATTGTACACTGCTTAGGGGAAGCGCATTGTATAGTGACACTCTGAACCCACCAACACTGCGGTGGCCTTTTACACCAATCATTCCCTCTTTCTTGCATAGTTCAAGAAACTCTTTTTCCAGTTCAGGATTTTCCATTACAAAAACCGCGTTCATTTTACTGCGGTCTTCTTTATTAACTGTAGGTTTAAAAACAGGGATACTGTCTAACGTATCATACAATAAATTAGCTTTTGCTTCATTTATTTTTTCAATAGCTGCAACACCACCTTGTTGTTTTAGCCAGCGCAGTGTAAGCATACACACATACACCGCAAATACAGGTGGTGTATTAAGCATAGAACCGTTTTCAATATGCTTACGGTAATCCATCATGGATGGTAACTGACGTTTTACTTTGCCTAATATATTTTTATTAACTACCACCACATTCACGCCGGCAGCGCCAATATTTTTCTGCGCTCCTGCATAAATAAGGTCAAAGCGGTTAAAATCCATTACAGTACTCAAAATGTCACTGCTCATGTCCGCCACCAGGGGTACGTTGGTTTCTGGCACAAAATGCATTTGCGTACCCTCAATAGTATTGTTGGTGGTGTAATGAAAATACGCGGCATCTTCGGGTACTACAAAGTTTTTTGGAATATAGGTATAGTTTTTATCCTTTGAAGATGCAACCACATTTACATTACCAAACAACTTCGCTTCTTTTATAGGTTTGCTACCCCATACGCCACAATCCATATAAGCTGCTGTAGCGCCATCATCCAGTAAATTCATAGGTACCTGGAAAAACTGGGTAGTAGCGCCTCCGTGTAAAAAAAGCACTTCATGATCACTGTCTAATTGCATCAGCGATTTTAAAGTTTCTACTGCTTCATCTAATACAGCTTGAAAAAGGGGTGTACGGTGACCTATTTCTAAAATGGAAAGCCCCGTATTGTTAAAGTTCAATACAGCCTGGCTGGCCTGTTCAAATACTTCTTTCGGTAAAATGCTAGGCCCAGCATTAAAATTATGTATCATTCGTGTTAGTTGAAAATTGATAAAATCAACTTATACGGCAATCTGATCCTTGAGGAGGGCAAATATAAAGCAATTATTCGCAAATTCTGTTACCTGATTTTCCGGTTTGCCAATTAAGGTCAAGCAATTTGAATTCAGTTGAATCTGCCGAAGAAAAAACAGTTGTGAGTTGATTTAATTTTGGCTGCCCTGCGTTTACCCATGCTGTATACCATAACGATGCTACCGCGTATATAGATTGACGCATCCGGCGTTCAACCATTCCTTTAAGCATGTTGTTATAAGCAGTAGTGAATGCTTGCGAATATTGTTTTATAATCACACCATTTCTTTCTTCAAAAGAATACTTTTGATCTGAAGAAAATTGTTGTGTAAGTGTTCGCTCAAAACTCAAAACAGAATCTGCCGCAGCGGCACTTGCCAGTACGTTATTCCATATAAATACTTGCGGCTTCATAACATAATCAGCTTTACCTATAAAGTAATCAAAATTTTTCTCTGCCAGTAATTCCGGTATGCGGCTTTCCCAAAACCCATGTATACCATTTTGCCCTGTTTGTTGCCCGTTATAATTGCTATGTGTATGGAGTGGCACATGAGAATCTGCAACATAATGCCCAAGCTCGGCGGATAGTTTAAGTATAAGGGAGTAATTTTTTTGTTGAAAGGCAACGGTAAGTCTTCCCACCATAATATTGATCCACCAGGGCACGATGCCATGTACCGCTATAGAATCTTCGCCATATTTTTCTATAGCCGCATTCCAGTTATGGGGAAGTTCTTCAAATGGATATAAGCCGTAACGGTTCAGATCTATAAAATGACGAGACCCTTCCTGCGCAACAAGATATCTTCTTTTATCAGGATCAACCGCATGTTCTGTAATAAAATCAATATTAGGTTTATAAAACACCAGCATAGAAGGAGGTAAAGAAAATACTGCCTGGCGATTAATGATTTTATGCGCGTAAAACCCCCAGCAATATACAGGCTGGTAAACAGCCAATAAAAAAACGGCAATTATTAATCGTGTGTACATGGTTAGCGGTGTGATGGTTAATTTAAAGATAACAATTTACCCACGTTTTACCATTACAACAAATAGATAGAAGTAGTATTAAGCTAAGTGTGAAACAACAAGCAGAGAGTATGTTATAACACGTTCTTTATTTCTCTTCTCATGAAGAATCCGGAGAATTATTAATTATTTGGGCGCCTTTTCATGCGTTTCTTCATCAATAGTTGTTACTCCGCCCGAAATAGCAAATTTCATGGCGTCGGATGAACCAATATCAGTAATTAATTTTACCCGCTCATTTTTTACAAAATACAGGTGCCCGGCGAAGGCGTACGATTGCGGAACATATACCGCTACGTACTCGTTTAGCCCAAATTCAGTTACTTCTTCCTGCGTTACAAACCCTATTCTCCAAACATCTGCAGCTTCAATAGAAACCAATACTGCTTTATCGAATTTTCTTTTATTTCCGGCAAATGCTTCAAAAAAATCTTTTACAGTAGTATAAATAATCTTTATGCCTGGCGTTTTTTGTAAAATGCTGTCAAACAACTCAACTAATTTACCTACTACAAATGAAGAAGAAACATAACCTACCAGCAAAATAATGGATATCGCTACTACAAAGCCCATCCCTGGTTTATAATACTTTGACGATTCAGGAAATATTTTTTCTATCTGATCGGGCAATATCCTGTCAACAAAATTGAATAACGATGTTAACGCCCAGATTGTTATAACTATTGGGGCGAGAATAATTAAACCTTGCAAAAAATTTTGTAGCAGACCTTTTACCCAGCTTTTGGCAGCCATATACAGGATTTGATACACAAATGTAAATGAAGTTCATCGTTTCCGGCGCGTAAGTATATCAACAGCTTCTTTATAGGTATCTCCCACAAATTCAGTTTCACCAACAAATACACTGGTTTTGCGCACTGCCGTAATATGGTCAATAGCCACGATGCAGGATTTATGAATACGCATGAATTTAGCCGGTGGCAGTTCGTCTTCAATAGAGCGCATACTCATTCTTGTTACCAACGGTTTTGCTGGTGGCACCAAAAAGATTTTTAAATAATCTCTTAATCCTTCCACCCATAGAATATCAGCAAACAGTATTTTGCTTTATTGCATACCTATATAAAGCTGGAGGGTTCAGCCGGCTTCACCAAATAATCCACCACCTTCAGGTCGTAACGGCAATATGTTGTGGCAAACAGGATATATATACAGGCAGTGAATCATCACCATTACTACTTATCGGCTGGAGCCGATAACAAAACTGTATGAGGCGAGGACGCCTCACACAGCTAAAAACAGCCTGCACAGCCAAAAATGCAAATACTTGTGCGCCAGGTAAATGATGTAAAGAATATAAAATGTTTTGATGTTTTAAGGTAAATTGTCTGCTCGTTCGTCTTCACTGGCAAACAGTAAGCATTGCAATTAATAATGGAGCAAGCCAAACAGCAAAATATCGTCACCATAATAAAAGACTACGGTAGTAAGCTGTTTAATTTTATACGGGGTAAGGTAAACACCAATGAAGATGCGGAAGACATTCTGCAGGATGTATGGTACCAGGTGAGTAATATGGTAAATATTGATGAGGTTAACAGCATGAGCGGATGGCTATACCAGGTAGCGCGAAACCGCGTAACCGACAAGTACCGCAAAAAGAAGGATTTTTTAATAGATGATCTTGATTACGACGGTGATGAAGAAGGCATGAATTTTAAGACCATGCTTTCCAGTGAGGATGATAGCGCAGAACTGAAACAATTCAAATCACTTTTTTGGGAAGAACTGATGCAGGCGCTGGATGAGTTACCGGAAAATCAACGGCAGGTTTTTATATGGAATGAACTGGAAGATATGACCCTGCAGGAAATTGCGGATAAAACCAATGAAAAATTGAAGACAATCATCAGCCGTAAAGGCTACGCGGTAAAACATTTGCGGCTACGCTTAGCCGATTTATATAATGAATTAAATAACTTGTAAGATGGATGCAACAAATCAATCATTCAGAAGAGGGCGTTTTGCTTTTTTTCCATTTATACTTATAGGATTTTTTGTTTTTTCAGGTATAGTAATGTGGTTGTGGAATGCCATTTTACCCGAACTGATACACGTGAATGAAATCACTTATTGGAAAGCCATGGGCTTGCTGGCGCTTTGCCGCATTTTGTTCGGCGGTTTTAAGGTTGGTGGTCCCGGCAACCGCGCAGGATTTCCCAGAGCGCAATGGAAAGAAAAATGGATGAATATGAGCGATGAAGAACGCGCTAAGTTTAAGGAACAGTGGAGAGAAAGGTGTAGAAGAAGAACTTAGAATTTTTCAGCGGCTTTAGAGTTGATTTATTTTTTTGAAACCTTCGGAATAAAAATCCGGAGGTTTTTTTATTTATTTAAAGTAATGCCTGCGCTGGTTCGTCTTCTTTATAAATAACTATATTTTTTACGATTAAAATGAAAACAAAATGAACAGAAGTATTTTAAAACCGATCATAGGCGGAGTATTATTTGGCGCCGCTTTATTTTTCATCCCATTTTTTCTTTTACGCGTAGCAACATTCTTCCTTATAGCAGGAGCCATATTCAGGCTTTTTGCTGGCAGGAGAAGGTTTGCCGGCAGATTCAGGGAGCACCGTTTGGCGTTTGCTGATAACATCAGGAACATGAGTGATGAAGAATATGCAAAATTCAGAACTGAAACGCCAAATGGTTGTGGACCACGCACGCAACAAAATGTAGACATACAATAAAATTTTTTACAATGAAAGGAAGAAACAGGTTTTTAATTGGATTAGCCGCAGCGGCAATAACATTTGCCAGTTTGATGGCTTTTGTTGGACCTAAACGCTTTGCGCAATACAGGCAACATTGTCATGAAAATATGCAGCGCTGTAACAATGGGGCAGAGCAGTCTGCTACACCACAACCCGACAAGCAATAATATTTTTTTAAAACAATCAGCAAAAAAATAACAACAATATGTACCAACATACACATCCCGGATGGCACGGTTTTGCGAAACATGGCCGCCACGATTTCAGAGGTCATCATCCCTTTATGCATGCATTCAGGAGACCAAAATATAATGTGCCAGTAAATATTATAGATAATGATACCAGTTACGAAGTGCATGTATTTGCAACCGGATTTGCAAAAGAAGATATTAAAATCACTATAACAGATGATCTTCTTTATATCAACGGAAAAAGAGAAGTAGCAGAAGACAATAAGCCCAATTTCAGCCGGCAGGAATTTCCTATAAAACATTTTGAAAGGGTAATTGCTTTAAATGGAAAGGTAGATGCAACCGCTATTACAGCAAAACATGAAAATGCTGTTTTAATAATAACGCTGCCTAAAACAGCAGAAGCGCAAACAAAAGAACAGGTTATTGAAGTTTTGTAATAAGGGTTAAAAGTGAGCGTGTTTATTAGTGCCGGGTGATAAAACACCTGGCATTTTATTTTTTTAAAAACCTATGAGGTTTGCAGCCCGGAAATGCGCTGCGGCGAACCTCATAGGTTTAGTTTATATTAGCATAAAACAATACAATGCCTGCAGCAGGATATTCCGGAACGCCCTTAGCAAAAAAGCTGGGTATTAAAGAAGGGTTAGCCATACGCCTGGTTAATCAGCCGGAGTATTATTTTGACCTCTTCACAGATTTTCCTCAAAACATTTCCATACTCGCCGACGAAAAGAAAAAGAAAAATTTCATTCATTATTTTGTAAAAGAAGCAAAACAACTGAATAAAGATATTATCAGTTTAAGAAATGAAATTGAACAGGATGGTATGATCTGGATTTCGTGGCCAAAGAAATCCTCAAAAGTGGCAACAGATATTTCCGAAGATATTATAAGAAAACTCGCGCTTGAAAATGGATTGGTAGATATAAAGGTTTGCGCGGTGGATGAAATATGGTCTGGCTTAAAATTGGTGATTCCTGTAAAAGACAGAAAGCGTTGATGCAACAGGAACTTAGTATTTTCGCGGCGAATTAAAAATGAGTCGCAATGGAGATAACGAAGGTTAAGTTGATAGCTACAGATATGGATGGCACTTTGCTGGATTCGAAAAAAAAATTACCTAAGGATTTTCACAATGTATTTCAGCAATTACAATCGCGGGGAATTTTATTTGCAGCAGCAAGCGGTAGGCAGTTTTATAATCTGCAGAATGAATTTCTTTCTATAAAAGACGAAATGGTATTCATTGCCGAAAACGGCAGTTATGTGGTGTATAAAGGCAAGGATATATTAGTGCAGGAATTAGATAAAGAGGTAGTTCGTGATTTGATTATGATGGCTAGAAAAATTCCCAATGCATATATCATTCTTTGTGGAAAAAAGCAGGCATATATTGAAGACACAACTCCTGCTTTTACCGAACATGTAAATATGTATTACGACAGGCAGGCAGTTGTTGATGATCTTACCAAAGTGGAAGATGATCAATTTTTAAAGATTGCTATTTGTGATCTTTCGGGATCTGAACAGAATAGCTATACATATTTCAAACATCTCGAAAATGAATTGCAGGTAAAAGTATCCGGCAGTATCTGGCTCGATCTTTCACACAAACTCGCTAATAAAGGCAGGGCAATAAAAGCGTTACAGCAAGCGCTCAACATCAGCTTTGATGAAACCATGGTGTTCGGCGATTACCTGAACGATCTGGAAATGATGACAGAAGGCTATTTCAGTTACGCTATGGAAAACGCACATGAGGACATTAAAACAGCTTCACGTTTTATTACATCCGCCAATGACGATAGTGGAGTGATGAAAGTATTGGAGAAGATGTTGAGGGAGATGAGTATGGTAGAATAGTGGTAACATGTAGAGTTTCGATGTTTATAATATTTTTGGTGCAGTATAATTTCGCATCAATGTCTCAATTTCATTTGGAGGCTTTTCAAGCCAATTCAGGCTTACTTTTTCTTTTTGATAAGGGGTTTCAATAAACAAAAAATGCCCATTGTCTTCCACTTTTTCAATTTTCCAGTAGGTTATTTCAGACCAGTTGATGATCAAAGGGCTTTTTTTCCTGCTTACTTCAAGAAAGTGTTCATGAAATACGAGTGCAGGTTTGTTCGCCAAAATTAAACGCCACGAGCCAAATAAAATATAGGCAGCGAATGCCGTGCCCGCCAGACTAAGATATTTTCCGGTATTGTTATTTTTAAAATGTTCCCAAAATAAAGTATAAGCTGCGGAACTTATTATGATTATTGTCATCAATGTGACAAGAGGAATGAGTAATTTTCTGATATATCTTATCTCAAGGGCTTCCATAATGTTTCAGAGTTTTCAAAGATGTAGAAGGTGATTAAGCATAGGCTATTCAGGTTCGGTAAAAATATACCGTTGATCATATTCAACTTCAAAAACATCCAGGAAATGTTTGTATTCGGCTAGAAATGTTTGTTTTTTGTGATGCTCCTCCTGGTTCGCAATATAATGGATAACGTTAGACACATGGCTTTTTGAGTAGGAAAATGCCCCATATCCTTCTTGCCATGCAAAAGGTCCATTACAAAAACGTTTCTCTTTGATCCATTTGTTGCTTTCCGTTTTTATATTTTTTATTAATGCAGAAATGCTTTGTGCGGGACGCATACCAATCAGCATATGAATATGATCGGGCATACTGTTTATCTGCAACATTTTATGTTCATTCTGTTGTACAATTCCAGTGATGTATTTATGTAAATCGCTATTCCAGTTTCTGGAAATTAAGGCAGCGCGGTATTTTACCGCAAAAATGAATTGTATATGAAGTTGTGTATAGGTGTTTGCCATAATGTTAGCGTTGAACATAAATATACATTTTTTGGTCGTATGCACCAATCACAAAACGTTCCTAACGGAACGTATATGCCTGTTATTTTTTTCTACCAATAAAGTGTTCCGCTGGAACACGGCTGTTCTTCCGGAGCAATATTTACATTTATCGGGTTAATTGTTTATTGCTCTTTTTTTATGTACATGCTAATCACAAAATGTTCCTAAACGGAACATGTATAAACCAATATTACGGTCTACCGATAAATTGTTCCGCTGGAACACATGAGTTGTTTACAATGATATTTATTGAGAAGCTATAGCCTTGTCCCATCGTGACCATTTGCAGGTAGTGCCCATAACAAAACGTTCCTAACGGGACATGTATATAAAAATATTATGGTCTGCCTATAAGGTGTTCCGCTGGAACATATGAGTTGTTCTTTCGCCTTGTCCCATCGGGACAACTTGTGGGTAGAGAAAATGTGATCATAAATACGTTCCGTTAGGAACGTTTTGTGTTTTGTTTTGAATATGAAAATTGATTCATTCCATAGTGTTGATTGCCATAGTTGCACCACCTCGTGTTATGAGAAATTATTCATAAGGTGACAATCCAATTTATTTTCCGCTTATATTTACATCTCTAACAAGGTGATGGTGTTCCACCTATTTGAACCGTCCCGGCAGGTTGCCGGGTTCTGATGACGCCTACAAAACAATTTGTTTTCAACATGAAAACAGCACATAATATTTTGTAGGAATGAAAAAATGTAACAACACTGCTGAACACGTCAATATTCTCTCCCACCTGCTTAAATGGACCTTGATCACTATCCCGGTATCGCTATCTGTAGGCTCATTCGTGGCGCTGTTTTTATGGTTGCTTGATAAAGCCACACACCTGCGCGAGCAAAACGGATGGTTGCTTTTTTTGCTTCCACTGGCGGGCATAGGCATTTATTTTTTGTATGCAAAGCTGGGTAAGAATAGCGATAAGGGTAATAACCTGATAATGGATGAAATTCACGAACCCGGTGGTGGCATACCTGCGCGCATGGCCCCGTTGGTTTTAATTACAACGGTGATTACACACTTATTTGGCGGCTCTGCCGGACGCGAAGGCACGGCGGTGCAGATAGGAGGAAGTTTTGCCAACAAATTAGCCGCGTGGTTAAAACTGGAAAAAGCAGATACAAAAATTATACTGATGACCGGCATTGCCGCAGGTTTTGGTGCGGTGTTTGGCACTCCGGTTACAGGTGCCATTTTTGCCCTTGAAGTATTGGCGGTTGGTCGCATTTATTACAATGCCTTACTACCCTGTTTTATGGCCAGTGTGCTTGCAGATATCACCTGTAGCGCCTGGAATATTCATCACACCCACTATCACATCAGTTTCACTAACGTTGTTAGTTACACGCTTCCATATATTCATTTTGATTTTATATTG
>JBGALP010000296.1:0-5546 GCA_044223805.1 Agriterribacter sp. | reverse complement strand
TGTTTATCAGCCATGTTCTGAGCGGCAATATAATTTTTGAATATCCCGCATTGGCATAAAAATAATATTCAATCGAGTGAAAATAGTTGAACGAAAGATATGAAATGAATAGCCCGAAGGTGGAGAAAGTGACGGAGAATGCTACTACGTTACGAAACAAAATAAGTATGATAAAAGTGACAATGAAATTCACTTTATTCATATCGAAATAATATTTAAGAAATAGAGAAAATACGGGCATCCTTAAATTAGTTTATGTAACCGTTTTGCCATTTACAAAATTCTTAAAAATCCACCCCCATCCACTTCTTTCTTTGTTTGCTGTTGTATTTATCGTAGTCGAAGCTGTAGAGTTTGCCGGGGCGGTGGTGCACATTGCTTTCTATTAAGCCGGTATCAATCAGCAAGCCCATGCTGAAGAATTTTTTGCGAAAATTGCGCCTGTCCATTTTTTCTTCCAGGATGGATTCATATAAATGCTGCAAATCGCGGAGCGAAAATTGTTTTTCCAACAGATTTAATCCAAGCGGATGTTCCTGCATGCGGCGCTGCAACCAGGCATAGCAACTGTCCAAAATTTCTTTATGGTCAAATGCCATATTTGCCTCTGTAAGTGTATCCACATCATGCCAGTGCAACTCGTTATCTAAAATTTTCAGCTTGTTGTGCTTAATATTGATAAGTGAGCAATAGGCAATAGTTATTACTCTGCCTTCAGGGTGTCGCCTTGCTTTGCCAAAGGTTTGTACCTGCTCCATGTATACATCGTCTAAACCAGTTCTGTTTGTTACAACTCTTAAAACGGTTTGGTCAACATCTTCATCAGGGCGTACAATATCACCCAGCAGCGACCATTTGTTTTTGAACAATTCGAGATCACTTTTTATCAGTAACACTTTCAGTTTGTGATTATCAAAGCCAAAGATTACACAATCTACAGAGGCGGCCACATGCATAAAATCGTACGCATGTATGGGGGTAGAAGAAACGGATGTTTGCAAATCAGTCGTTGCGGTTTTCATATGAGTCGTTAAAGTAAACATTTTTACGGTTAGCCCCAAACTTTTAAAGGCAACATCACTCATAGCGTAGCTGGTGTTATTATGCATCAACCAGGTACAAAAAAAATCCCCCGGTTAACGAGGGATCTTTAATTATGTAAGGTTCAGAATTACTTCTTAGCGTATTTCTTGTTGAATTTATCAATACGTCCTGCAGTATCCACCAGCATTTTCTGACCGGTAAAGAAGGGGTGAGAAGTATTTGAAATTTCAAGCTTGATTACTGGGTATTCGTTACCGTCTTCCCATTTCACTGTTTCTTTTGAGTGAGCGGTAGAACGGGTAAGAAAAGAAGTGCCATTACTCATATCCTTAAACACTACGAATTTGTATGCCTTTGGATGGATATCTTTTTTCATGATAATCTGTATTTTATTGCACGGATTTTGCCGTACGGTTTTTAAAGAAGCGCAAAGGTAATGCCTGAACGGGTAAAAGCCAAATTATATTGCTTTTTTCGACTTTTTGGACACCCGCAGGTTAAGCATCTCCACAAAAACCGAAAATGCCATCGCAAAATAGATATACCCTTTGGGAATATGCTGGTCTAACCCTTCGGCTATAAGCGATATACCTATAAGCAGCAGGAACGAGAGCGCCAGCATTTTCACCGTAGGGTGATTATTTACAAATTTGCTGATACCTTCAGAAGATGCCAACATAATCAACACAGCAATAACCACCGCCGCTATCATAATTTCTATATGATCGGCCATACCTACCGCTGTAATTACCGAATCGAGCGAGAATACAATATCCAGCAATAAGATTTCAATGATTACTTTGGTAAACGAGATCTTTTTAGCTGACTTAGTTAGCTCATCTCCCTCACCTTCCAGTTTATGATGAATTTCTGTAGTGCTTTTATAAATCAGGAATAAGCCACCCACAATCAAAATAATATCCCTGCCGGAAATCTGTAGTTTTTCAAACCACTCCCCTTCATTAATGCCAATCCAACCGGCTATATTAAACAAAGGAGCGGTAAGCGTCATAATCCAACTGATGGAAAGTAATAACAGTACACGGGTGATCATTGCCAACCCTAAACCAAGCCTGCGGGCACTTTTTTGTCTTTCAGCGGGAAGCCTGCCTGTAATGATGGAAATAAAAACAATATTGTCAATACCCAACACAATCTCTAACACCGTAAGTGTTAAGAGTGATATCCATGCCTCCGGGCTACTTATCCATTCCATGTATGTATGTTATATTTTGTTTGAAATTTTCTTTAATGTTGTGCACGATAGAAGACAGACGATAGACGAGAGATTGCTTCGTCTATCGTTTTACTTTTCACGTTGTTGTTAATGAATGCGTTAGCTGGTTTAATTGAAATAAAAACTCTTCCATCCCCGCTTTTTTTCTTTCATCCATTAAATAATGAATGTTATACCGATAATACTGCTTCAGGTTAAACAAAGGATAGGGATTTTCATCAACAACCTCAGTTATATGTTGCAACCCCAAAGCATTAGCCTGGTTAAATGCCGTTATAAATGTTTCCGGCAATTCCTTGTTGGCAACCCAGGCTGCAAATACAAATCCTAATCCCGTATAATCTTTCCAGGCTTCTCCCAAATCGTAAATATAAGTTGGCTGTTTTCTTTGCTCAAATGCACGGTCACCAATCACTAACCCGGCTGTTGTGCCTTCAATCAGGTGACGAAATTCTTCATTCTTCGCATCATGTATTTCAGGTGTAATGTTCCAGTATCTTTTCAACAATATCTGCGCAAGGGCTACTGAAGTTCTGGAATGATAATCAAGCCAAACCCTTTGTATATTTTGTACGGGTACCTCGCTAAACAAACAAACAGATGCTACAGGACCATCGCAGGCAATGCAATAATCAGAGATGATATAGTGCTGCTTCATTTCGGGTATTATAGCAACAGGAACAATCCCTACGTCCACTTCATCATTCAGTAACATTTCTGCCAAACGGGCTGGAAACGTTTCAACCAATTCAATATCGTTTATTACATCCGAACGTTTAATACCATATAAGAAAGGTTTTACATTCAGGTAATTTATAATTCCGACTTTAATTTTTCTGTCCATCGTTTACAATTTCACTCAGGTGCTGCTGTGTGCTACCATGATGATATCAATATGCACCACGCCTTAAAATTCAACTTTTTCATGTAGGTTTGCCCGCAAATGTAGGGCAACCCGTTTTATTATTTCTCAATATTTATATAGTATGGATTTATCAGCGCTTACCGCCATTTCTCCTGTTGATGGACGATACAGAAATCAATTGCATCACCTGGATCAATACTTTTCAGAATTTGCTTTAATTAAGTATCGTGTTTTAATTGAAATAGAATATTTTATAGCACTGAGTGAAAAGAAATTTTTTCCGCTAAAAGCGCAGCAAATAAAGCCTTTAAAAGAGATATATCAGCAACTAACGCTGGACAATGCCGTTGAAATAAAAGATATCGAAAAGACCACCAATCATGATGTGAAAGCGGTTGAATATTTTATTAAACGCCGGTTAGATGCGTTGAAGCTGGAGAAATACAAAGAGTGGGTGCACTTTGGGCTTACATCGCAGGACATTAATAATACTGCTATTCCTTTATTATGGAAAGAATCTCTTGAAAATGAATATTACCCTGCTATTGCTACACTAATACTCCAGTTAAAAAAGATGGCGCATGGCTGGAAGGATGTTTCCTTACTGGCACGTACACACGGGCAGCCGGCATCACCTACCAGTCTTGGAAAAGAAATGATGGTATTTGCAGAACGGCTTGATCAGCAGTTGCAATTGCTGCAGTCTGTTCCTTACTCTTGTAAGTTTGGAGGAGCTACGGGTAACTTCAATGCGCATTTTGTTGCCTATCCTAAAACAGACTGGATAAAATTTGCCAACGATTTTTGTAACAATGCACTGGGATTGCAACGTCAGCAGTTCACCACGCAGATAGAACATTACGATAATCTTGCTGCGCATTTCGATGGTATAAAAAGAATCAACAATATACTCATTGATTTTTGCCGTGATGTTTGGACCTATGTTTCCATGGAATATTTTAAGCAGAAAGTAAAGAAGGGAGAAGTGGGATCTTCGGCTATGCCGCATAAAGTAAATCCTATTGACTTTGAAAATGCGGAAGGAAATCTTGGAATAGCGAATGCATTATTTGAACATCTTTCTGCAAAGTTGCCTATATCAAGGTTGCAGCGTGATCTTACTGACTCTACGGTGCTAAGAAATATTGGTGTTCCTTTTGCACACACTATTCTTGCATTAAAATCAATTGATAAAGGCATCGGCAAATTGTTGCTTAACGAATCCAAAATAAAAGAAGATCTTGATCAGAACTGGGCGGTAGTGGCTGAGGCTATTCAAACAATTTTGAGAAGAGAAAACTATCCTAATCCGTATGAAGCATTAAAAGAACTCACCCGCGGCGCAGAAGGCGTCAATCAAAAAACCATACATAAATTCATTGATTCGCTCAAGATAGCTTCTTCTTTAAAGAAAACGTTGAAAGCGATTACGCCGCATAATTACACAGGTGTAAACAATGCATTTTAAATTTTGTACCTGACCGTGGTGCTTCTTTCGGCATTTGTTGTTTCACTCACTTCTACTATAGCAACGCTAATGGTATATGTCGCCAAGAGGCGACAACAAAATTATATGAGGCGAAGGACGCCTCGTACAGCGTAGAATTTATTAATTGGTCAACGGTTACCAACTCTAATCCAATAGTATCAATCAGATTTTTACTTTTACTGCACGACAATTGTATTATCAGTATTGACTTCAGCGATGCGTGGTTGTAATAAAGCTGCGATAGAAAGGAGTTACGCTAACTGGTAGAATGTTCATTTTATATTTCTCTAATAATAGCCATACATCTTACTCACATCCAGCACTATGCTTTCTATTTGGGCATCGTCTGTTTGTGCATTGTAGGTTTGTTTAAGGCTGCTGCCAAAAACCCAGGCTATACTTTGCCAAAAGCCGGCAGAAAAACTGCCCTTATAATCATGTATGATTTCATAACAGGTATTACCCGTTTCTCTTGCAATCAATTTCATTAATACTTTACCCTGGTATACCGAAAGATCAGTAAGTGGCTTTGTAAACTCATTCTTCAGATCTTTTTCACGGCTTTTTACATAAGCTTTTCGTTTATCCTTATCTGTAATACCTACTAAATGCGCATTAATATCATTAAATACAATGCCGGCTTTTTTAGCATAAGGAAATGTAACATATACGGCATTGCGTAATCTTGTCCATTCTTTATATGCTCTTAATTTTTCACCGGAAAGATGAAGATCAATGTATACCGTAGAAAGTTCTTTGTAGGAAATAGTATCACCCTGGTAAATAATAGCCTGCACCAGGATGGTATCGTTAGGTCCATACTTGCTTTGACTCTTTGCGCCGAGGCAGAGTATTGTACAAAGTACGGAAAGGGTTAAACTAAAGTATGTTTTTCGCACAAAGTCCATTCA
>JBGALP010000295.1:0-5510 GCA_044223805.1 Agriterribacter sp. | reverse complement strand
TCCTTCAAAATCATTTCTTCCACTTATAATAGTATATAAAATTCCTGCGCCTGCTACAGCGCCGAGAAACTGTGCTATTATATAACCAATAGCATCTGCAACAGTAATTTTTTTAGCTACCAGCATACCAATGGTAATAGCAGGATTAATATGGCAACCGGAAATGGGTCCAATTGCGTACGCCATGGCTACAACGGCTAAACCAAAAGCGAGAGAAATGCCTAGCAGCCCTAAGCCAGCCGGGCCAGATGCGGTAATGCCTGATACTACAGCCGCACCGCAACCAAATAAAACGAGCGAGAGTGTGCCGATAAATTCAGCGAATAGTTTTTTCATAAAGTTATTTTTAAAGGATGTTTTGTATACAATCACAGTAGTAGAAAATAATCATAATTGGGTTGCTTGCTGTATTGATTTTTGTTATGCACAGAATGAGAATTCAGAATTTATAAATATTACTGTATATTCTATTCGTGTTAATTTTTGTTAATCCTGTAGTAAATGCAGCAGCGTTGTAGAAGGATGTTTACATTGTTTTCTGAAACGGCAATGATGTATTTGTATTGCTAAAAGTATACTGCAGTAATGATAAGAAACAGCGCATATACATATTGGAAAGGAGATGTTTGATATTATCCAAATGGCTCTCTGTGTGTGGCGTAAACAGCAATAATGATAACCAGGCGATCTGCTTCGTTGATATGATAATGTACCAGGTAGGGGATTTTTTTTATCTGCGCACAAAGAATATCATCATAGCGTATTGAGGCGTAAAAGGGGTTGCGTTTGATAGCTGTAAGCGTGTGTTGCGTTTGTGCAGCAAAACGTTTACCAAGCCCAGGTTACAGTTGTTCATAATAATCAACAGCCTGCTCAATGTCATCAAGGGCAAGTGGGGAGAAAGAAAATGTAAAATCTTTCATTTAGCCAACTGCTTGATTTTTTTGTGCTTTCATTCCAGCTAATGGCTTTAGACGGTTTTTTCTGGAGGTCTTTAAGGCGTTTACGTACTTCTTTTTTTTGCCAATCAGGTATAGGTGGTTCTTCTAAAAGTTCTACGGCATCCATTTTCTGAAGGTCTTTAATAATATCAGCCGCATAATTTTTTTTCACCCGGATATGATAAGTAGTTGTAGCCATAGTATAAAATTTTTTAAACAAAAAGTGTTACAGGCACTAAGCTTTTTTGAGATATTATTTGCCAGGATACCTTTAACTATATGGTAGCTGCCTGTCTCTTTTTCGGTAGTCCAAAGATAATCGAAGTGGGAAATTTTATTAATATAATAATTTTTTGGGGCACAGTGTGATGAGGTGTTAAGTCGGGATAATACAAAACAAGTATCTGATTGCCTACAAAAGCATCTTGTTAAGATCCAAAAAAAATGCATTCCCTTTTGAGGAATGCATTATATAAATTAAACGAATTGTTTTATGCCAGCGCATTGACCTTTTTAGCCAATTTGCTTTTAAGGTTTGCTGCTTTATTTTTATGAATGATGCCGCGTTTAGCCAGCTTGTCAATCATGCTTGCTACAGCAGGAAGTTCTTCGTTTCCACCTTTTTTATCAGTAATAGCTTTCAGATCACGGATAGCATTACGGGTAGTTTTACCATAATACCGGTTCCTGTCTCTGCGCTTGGTAGCCTGACGCACGTCCTTTTTGGTAGCTGTATGATTGGCCATTCTTAAATTTTTTGGACGGCAAAGGTAACGGGGGAATTGATAAGTTCCAAATTTTATCAGGTAAAAACCTTATTTATGGCTTATTATCTTCATTTTTCGGATGTGTAACCTTTTTACCAGTGACGCCCCTAAAATCTTCGTTATAACATCGGTTTAAAATTTTTTAGCAATGGCGTATAACTGCCTGTTTTTGACGGTTCTTTAAGCCTTCATATCGCCAAAATCATGTAATTTTATGGCTCTTTTCAAATAAATGCCCATGAAGGATTTTTCGTATATCACTAACTCTGATCCCGCATATATTGAAAACCTATACAAAGATTTTGTAAAAGATCCGGAAAGTATTGATCCGGAGTTTAAAAAATTTTTTGAAGGATTTGATTTTGCAGTTGCTAATGGTAAGTTACATGCTAACGGAACAGCTACCAATGGCGTAGCGGAAAAAACCGCTTCGTCTGCCAGTTATACAACCGCAGATGGTGTAGACTGGAAAAAAGAACTTGGTGCATACCGGCTTATTCTCGGTTATCGCAATAAAGGTCATCTTATAGCAGATACAAACCCTATCCGTATCCGTAAAGACAGGGGAGCGAATCTTAACCTCGCTTTTTTTGGGTTTACGGAAGATGATATGGATAAGAATTTCTTTGCAGGAAACCTTATTGGTTTAGGTACTACATCTCTAAGAAAAATATTGGAACACCTCAAATCCTGTTATGCTTCGCATGTGGGTATTGAGTTCAAATATATTAGCGACCAGAAAAAGGTGGATTGGCTCACGGCCGAAATGGAAAAGAATTTTACTCAGCCGCTGCCTCTTCAGAAAAAAGAAAGAATCCTGGAAAAGCTGAACCAGGGGGTAATGTTTGAGAAATTTCTTCACACTAAATACATAGGGCAAAAAAGATTTTCGCTTGAAGGCGGCGAAACTACTATTCCTGCGCTGGATGCTATTATAAACAAAGTAGCGGAACTGGGCATACAGGAAGTAGTGATAGGTATGGCGCACCGCGGAAGGCTGAATATACTGGCGAATATTATGGGTAAAACCTATAACCAGATATTCAGTGAATTTGAAGGTACAGGAAAGCTGGACCAAACCATGGGTAGCGGCGACGTAAAGTATCACCTGGGTTTTGGTAGCGAAGTTAAAACCACAGGAGATCGGTCTATGTACCTTAAACTCATGCCTAATCCTTCGCACCTGGAGGCGGTAGACCCCGTGGTGGTTGGGTTTGCCAGGGGAAGAGCCAATGTATTGCACGAAGCCAATTACGATAAAGTATTACCTATTCTTATACACGGCGATGCCTCTATTGCAGGGCAGGGAATTGTGTATGAAGTATTGCAGATGTGTAAACTGGGCGGTTATTACACTGGTGGTACTATACATTTTGTAATCAATAACCAGATTGGTTTTACTACCGATTTTGATGATGCCCGCAGTTCTGATTATTGCACTTCACTTGCCGCCATGGTACAGGCTCCGGTATTTCACGTAAATGGAGATGATCCTGAAGCTGTGGTTAAATGCGCTGAAATTGCAGCCCGCTACCGTAAGGAGTTTCAAACAGATGTGTTTATTGATATGGTTTGTTACCGCAAACATGGGCACAATGAAGGCGATGATCCTAAATTTACCCAGCCTACTTTATATGCATTGATTGATAAGCATCCTAACCCAAGAGAAGTGTATGTAAAATACCTGCTGGAACATGGTGAGCCGGAAGCGCAGGAACTGGCGAAGAGCATGGAGAAGAAATTCTGGGACGATCTGCAGGACCGCCTGGACGAAGTAAAACAAAATCCATTACCTTATACGTATCAACAGCCCGACCAATGGTGGAAACAATTGCGCAAAGCTACAGATGCTGATTTTGATCAGTCGCCTGAAACCGGCATTACGCAAGCGCAGTTTGACGCGGTGTTTAGCGCTATGATGAAATGGCCGGATAGCTTTACCCCATTACGTAAGGTGGAAAAAATTATCCAGGAAAAAATAAAATTATTCGATACAGAAAAGAAACTTGATTGGGCTACCGGTGAGTTAATGGCTTATGGCAGTATTTTGCTGGATGGAAAAGATGTAAGAATGAGCGGGCAGGATGTTTGCCGTGGTACTTTCTCACACCGGCATGCCGTGCTTCGCGATGAGAATACGGATGAAGCCTATAACCGCCTGAGCAGAATTGAAGGAGCCAAAGGCAGATACAGGATATTTAATTCTTTTTTGAGTGAATACGGTGTATTGGGTTTTGAGTATGGCTATGGTATGGCAAATCCTAATGCGTTGGTTTTATGGGAGGCTCAGTTTGGAGATTTTTGCAATGTGGCCCAACCCATGATTGACCAGTTTATAACAGCCGGTGAAGAAAAATGGAACAGGATGAATGGTATTGTAATGCTGTTACCGCATGGGTATGAAGGTCAGGGACCCGAACACAGTTCTGCGAGAATGGAACGGTTTTTACAAATGTGCGCTGAACTGAATGTAGTGATCACAAATGTCACTACCTCATCTAATCTCTTCCATGCATTGCGCCGCCAGTTGGCATGGCCATTCCGTAAACCGCTTATCAATTTTTCGCCAAAAGCAAACCTGCGGCATCCAGGCACCTATTCTGCCGTAAGTGAGTTTACCAACGGCAGGTTTAGAGAGGTAATTGATGACAGCACTATAACTGATCCTTCGCAGGTTAAAAAAGTAATTTTCTGTACTGGTAAAATATATTACGATCTTGCTGATAAGCAACAGAAGGAAAACAGAAAAGATGTAGCACTGGTAAGAATAGAACAACTATATCCATTGCCATATAAAACTTTAGCTGCTTTATATACTAAATACGGTAAGGCAATATGGTATTGGGTACAGGAAGAGCCATTGAATATGGGAGCGGCTTCTTTTCTGCAAATGAACCTTAATGCCGGCTTAAGGCAATTAGGGTTACCAGAAATTAATTACGGTGTTATAAGCAGGGAAAGCAGTGCGGCACCTGCCACCGGTTTTGCTAAAATACATGCCCAGGAACAGGCGGAAATTATTGATACCGCTTTTTCTATTTAATTTAGAGACGAAAACAGATCAGTATAAACTAACTATAACATGATTGATATTAAGGTTCCGACAGTTGGAGAATCAATAAGCGAAGTAATATTACTAAAATGGGTTAAAGCAAATGGTTCATATGTAGAGCGTGACGAAGTGATTGCAGAACTGGAAAGTGAAAAAGCTACCTTTGAAGTAAACGCAGAAAAAGCGGGCATATTAAATACCGCGGCTAATGAAGGAGACACACTGGCTATTGGCGCTGTGTTGGCTAAGATTGATGATACAGCTGCTAAGCCATCCAGTAATGGTACATCTGCAGCGGCGCAGCCAAAACAGGAAGCTCCTAAAACAGAAGCTGCTGCACAACCAATTGCACCTGTTGCCGAAGCAAAAGCTGTTGGTAAAGGAAAAATAGAAATAAAGGTTCCCACCATAGGTGAGTCAATAAGCGAAGTTACCTTGCTGAAATGGACAAAGAAAGAAGGCGAACTGGTGAAGCGTGATGAAGTAATTGCGGAACTGGAAAGTGAGAAAGCTACTTTTGAATTGAATGCTGTAGAGTCAGGTCAGTTAAGTACCAAAGCAAACGAAGGAGACGTGGTGAAGATAGGGGATGTAATAGCTGTGGTTGACACAGATGTAGCCGTACCTGAACAGCAACAACAACCTGCTCAAAAGCAGGCAACTCCTGAAGCAAAACCACAAGCAGTAGGTACAGCAGTGCCACAACCCACCGAAGTAAAAGCCACACCTGTTGCCGCTGCTATAATAGCC
>JBGALP010000012.1:0-38809 GCA_044223805.1 Agriterribacter sp. | reverse complement strand
CGGTATCCGCTATCTGCTTGTTTTTGGTAACAGCTACCGAATAAAATTCACCGCTTGAATAATCACCCTGCAAAATTACACTGGGGTATTTCCAGGTAATAGCAGAACCAGTTTCCACCTGCGTCCATGAAATTTTTGAATGAGCGCCACGGCATACTCCACGTTTGGTAACGAAGTTGTAAATGCCACCTTTACCATCTTTATCGCCAGGATACCAATTTTGTACAGTGCTGTATTTGATCTCCGCATTTTCCAGCGCTATCAGTTCCACCACTGCGGCGTGTAACTGATTTTCATCTCTGCGGGGTGCAGTGCATCCTTCCAGGTAACTCACATAACTACCTTCATCAGCTATTATTAATGTACGCTCAAACTGACCTGTATTGGCTGTATTTATTCTGAAGTAAGTAGATAGTTCCATGGGGCAACGAACGCCTTTTGGAATGTATACAAAAGATCCATCGGAAAAAGCGGCGGCATTTAATGCTGCGTATATATTGTCAGAGTGTGGAACTACACTTCCCAGGTATTTCTGCACCAGTTCAGGATGTTCCTTAACTGCTTCACTTATGGAGCAGAAAATAATACCATGCTCTTTCAACGTTTGTTTATAAGTAGTAGCTACAGAAACGCTGTCAAATACCGCGTCTACCGCAACTCCAGCTAATATTTTTTGTTCAGAAAGCGGAATGCCGAGCTTTTCAAAAGTGGCTATCAGTTCGGGATCTACTTCATCAATGCTTTTAAATTTAGCACCTGATTTTGGAGCAGCATAGTAAGAAATATCCTGGAAATCAACTTTGGGAAGGTCAAAATTCTGCCAACGCGGCTCTTCAGATTTCAGAAAAGAATTATACCCCTTCAGCCGCCAGTGAAGCAGCCATTCAGGTTCTTGTTTTTTGGCAGAAATAAAATGTACAGTATCCTCACTCAACCCTTTAGGGGCTATTTCCATTTCAATATCTGTAACAAATCCGTACTCATACTCCTTATTACTGTACTCCTCCAATATGTCATCACTCTTATTAGCCATAATTATTATGCGTTACACCAATGTAGCAAAACTACACCGAAAAACTTTCTCCACAGCTACATGTTCTGGTAGCATTTGGATTATTAAACGTTAACCCTTTACCATTTAAACCGCCGGAATAATCCAGTTCTGTACCATATAAATACAAAAGGCTTTTCATATCCACTACAATCTTAATACCTTTGTCCTCGTATATTTCGTCGCCTGCCTTTGTAACATTATCAAAGCTCAGTTTATATTCTAAACCCGAACAACCTCCGCCCTTTACACCCACCCTCACAAAGCTGTTTTCTACGCTGTTTTCCTGCGCCATCAGGTTATTTATATACTCCCTTGCAGAAGCCGAAACTGTAATCATAGTAGTCTAATTTAACAATCTGCAAAATTACAATTTTAGCCGATAAGATTATGTTACAAAGCTGAAAAGGTGGAAATATAATCCAAAATGCCTTATTATTGCCTGCTTAAAAAGAAAAGTTGAATCCGGCTTATAACATACAAACGCGTGTTGCAGAATCCGTTAATACTGTCGGATGTGTTTTATACATTGATATTGGTCCCGGGCATATATTGTATACGATACTTGAGCCAGAAAATAACCAATTTGTTGTTTTACAATATTTTAGTCTGGATAAATATAACGCATTTAACCAGTGCAAGGAAATATTGTTTCACAACGACTGGCTTACTAAAACCTATCATAAAGTGCTGGTGTCGTACAATTTTGCAAGTAGCCTGCTTGTGCCCGAATCATTGTATAACGAAAATGCCAATAGCGCTTCCTTAACCATGGTGTATGGTGATTTAAACCATGGTGAGGCTTTTTCCTATTTTTTGCAGGATTGGGAAATGTATAATATTTACAGGGTTCCACCAGGGCTGCATCAATTGTTGTCGGATCATTTTAAGCAAGTAAGCTTTTTTCATGTCTACACCCTGCTGCTTAAAACCATAAAAGCAAAAGGCAACGAAACAGAAGCCAGTCAAATAAACATGGCTTTCTATAACAACAGTCTTTTATGCTCGCTTTTGCAAAACGGGAAACTGCAATTATTAAAAAATTTTGATTACGACACCGCAGAAGATGTAATATATCACCTGCTTAATATATGCAGGCAGTTTGATGTGAACTGTGAAAATATAACCATCAAAGTTTCAGGATTTATAGACAGTCATTCATCAGTATATGCTGAGCTGGAAAAATATTTTATGAATATTGTGTTGGACGAACGCCCTGCTGCGTTTCATTATGACGCATTATTTGACGAATATCCCCGCCATTTTTTTACTACTTTATTCAACACAGCTTTATGCGAATAATAGGTGGCTCTGCGGGCGGGAGAAGATTTAATCCACCTTCAAAAATGCCTCATACAAGGCCTACTACAGATATAGCGAAAGAGGGTTTATTTAATATCATCGAAAATAATCTGGATATTACTTCACTTAAAACACTTGATCTTTTTGGAGGAACAGGCAACATAAGCTATGAGTTGGCTTCAAGGGGCGTACCTGATTTAACCATTGTGGAAAAAGACGCAAAAATGCACCAATTTATAACGCAGAATGCCGCCGCATTTGGTTTTGGAACCATAATGAAAGTAATAAGAATGGATGTTTTTGCATTTATTACGCAGTGTAATCAAAAATTTGACTTTATCTTTGCGGGACCGCCATACGCATTAGGCAATATTGATGATTTACCCACCCGAGTTTTTCAATACCAGTTATTAAATGCAGCAGGTTGGTTTGTACTGGAGCATACGCCCCGCAATAATTATGAAAAATTTGCTTTTTTTAAAACCTCAAGGAACTACGGAACAACTGTGTTTTCTATTTTTATAAATCCATCCTGATGATGCCGTATAAGTTTTAACGAGATCATCTACTCATGACAAAAAAAGAACTCAGGGCAATATATAAACTTAAGCGAACGCAATTAAATGATAGCGAAGTAGAAAAACTGCAGGATATTATATTGATCAATTTTCAACAACTCGCTCTACCTTTTTTACAGTGTTTACATACTTATTTGCCTATGCATATTCACCAGGAGGTGGATACTTTTCCGGTAATGGAATTTTTAAAATTCCGTAATCCGGGAATGGAGATTGTAATACCTAAAACCGATTTTTCTGATAACAGCATGCAGAATTTTATATATAATGAAGAAACAGTACTGGTAAAAAACAAATACGGCATTATGGAACCGGCTAACGGTGTTGAAGTAGATAATGATGTAATTGACATTATACTGGTTCCTTTACTTGCATTTGATGAAGCGGGAAACAGGGTAGGTTATGGCAAAGGTTTTTACGACAGGTTTCTTTCGGAGTGTAATGAGGATATTATAAAAATCGGGTTGTCTTTTTTTGAAGCGGTAGATCATATTGATGATACTGATGAATTTGATATACCTTTAACTTATTGTGTAACACCACGCAAGGTATATGAGTTTTAAATCTGTTTGGTTAAGATTGTTAAGAGTGTTGCTTTTTCCGGTGGCCGTGCTTTATGGAATAGTTGTTAAACTAAGAAACTATCTGTACGACAAAGAAATTATTAAATCAACAGAATTTAATTTCCCGGTTATCGTAGTCGGCAATCTTTCGGTTGGGGGTACAGGTAAGTCGCCTATGGTAGAATACTTACTACAATTACTGACTGCACGTTTTAAAGTTGCCTCGCTTAGCAGAGGATACAAACGAAAAACAAGAGGATATATATTGGCCGGGGAAAACACCACAGCTATTGACCTGGGTGATGAGCCAATGCAATTTCATCTTAAGTTTCCACAGGTGGCTGTTGCCGTTGGTGAAGAACGGGCCATAGCCATACCGCAGATTTTGTTTGACAGACCTGATACAGAAGTAATTATTATGGACGACGCTTTTCAGCACAGAGCCGTAAAAGCAGGGTTTAATATTTTGCTTACTGATTTTAATAATCTTTTTTATAAAGATTATTTTTTACCAACCGGCAATTTAAGAGATTCACGGAGCAGGTATAAACAGGCTGATATGATTGTAGTGACTAAATGTAATGAAGCGATTACGGTTGAGGATAAAGAAAAAATAAAGGCGCATATAAATCCCAGAATAGGTCAACCGGTTTTTTTCAGCTCAATACAATATGGTATTCCTTATCATATTATCACAAAAGAAAAAAGAAACATAGATGCTGAAACAGATGTGTTGCTGGCTTGTGGTATTGCAAAGCCTCAAATGCTTAAGCAATATCTTGGCAACCTGTCGGCAACTGTAGAAACGGTATATTACAGAGATCATTATATTTTCAGCATTGATGATCTGAAGCATATTATTAACAGGTTTAATAAAATTGCATCTCAACATAAAATAATAATAGTAACAGAAAAAGACGCGGTGAGGCTGGTGAAGTTTGATATTATACTAAAAGATGTACCCTTGTACGTTCTACCTATTGAAACTTCCTTTCTTTTTAATGAAGCGGCCTTGTTTAATAGTGAAGTGGAAAAATTTATTCAGAATTTTAAAGAAAAAATGTAATCTCCTTTTATGGGAAGAAATAATAATAAAAATACAAAAGCTAAACCTCATGCCAATACAAGAATTGGCACATTGGATGTAACACGTTCCGGTATTGGATATGTGATTGTTGATAACGAAGAGAAAGACATCTTTGTTCGGCCCCAGGATTTTAATCATGCATTGCATGGCGACAGGGTAAGTGTGAGAGTAAACAGGCATAACCGCTCAGGCCGTATGGAAGGCGAGATAACGGAAGTGATTGAACGAAAACAAACTGAATTTATAGGCAGGCTGGAATTGAAAGCTGATTTTGGATTCTTTATTCCTGACAAGGCTAAAGGAACGCCGGATATGTATATTCCTATTGATAAAATTAGTGGCGCGAAAGATGGCGACAGGGTGATTGTGAAAATTACAGAATGGCACAGTAAAAATAAAAATCCTAACGGGCAGGTAATTGCTGTGTTAAATGCCGCTGATGAAAATGACCTGGCGATGAAGGAAATATTAGTTGATGCCGGCTTTGCATTGGATTTTGATGATAATGCACTGGAAGAAGCCGCGAGAATGCCTGACATTATCAGTGAGGCGGAAATAAAAAAACGTAGAGACATGCGCAATGTACTCACGTTTACGATTGATCCTGCTGATGCCAAAGATTTTGACGATGCTATCAGCTTCAGAAAATTAAAAAACGGTGTGTATGAAATTGGAGTGCATATTGCTGATGTGAGTCATTATGTGGAAGCGGGAACAGAACTTGACGAAAATGCTTATATAAGGGCTACTTCTGTTTACCTGCCGGATCGTGTATTACCAATGTTGCCTGAACATATTTCAAACGTATTGTGTTCACTGCGTCCCAATGAAGATAAACTTACTTTCTCTGCTGTTTTCCAGATCAATGCTAAGGGCGAGATAAAAGAACATTGGTTGGGCAAAACAGTTATTCATTCTGATTATCGCTTTACATACGAATCTGCGCAGGAAGTAATTGAAAGTAAGGAAGGACAATATAAAGAGGAAGTATTATTGTTAAATGAGCTTGCGCAAAAATTCAGGAAACAACGGTTTAAAAATGGTGCTATTAATTTTTCATCGCAGGAAGTGCGCTTTAAATTAGATGAGAACGGAAAGCCTGTTGGTATTGTGATTAAAGAAAGTAAAGAAGCACACCAGTTGATTGAAGAATTTATGTTGCTGGCTAACAAAACTGTAGCCGAAGATGTAGGTAAAATAAAAATTAATAAACAACCAATTCCATTTCCATACCGCGTACATGATACGCCGGGTGAAGAAAAATTATTGCCTTTTGCGGAATTCGCTAAAAAGTTCGGTCATAAGTTCGATACCAAAACACCGGAAGGTATTGCGGCATCTTTTAATAAAATGCTGGCAGAAGTGCAAGGTAAACCAGAACAGCACGTACTGGAACAACTCGGCATCCGCACCATGGCAAAAGCTGTATATACTGAAGAGAATATAGGTCACTATGGATTAGGCTTTGAACATTATTGTCATTTTACTTCGCCTATCCGTCGTTATCCTGATATAATGGTGCATCGCATTTTGTTGGAAGTGTTGGAAGGGCATATAAAGCCGGATAAAAAAATGGAAGAAAAATGCAGACACAGCAGTGAGCGGGAAAGAGCAGCGATGGATGCGGAAAGAGCAGCTAATAAATATAAGCAGGTTGAGTTTATGCAGCAATATGTTGGCGAAGAATTTGATGGAGTGATAAGTGGTGTTGCCGCATTTGGCTTTTGGGTTGAAACGGTTTTACATAAGTGCGAAGGGTTGGTTAGCATTCAAAGCCTGCTAGATTATGATGATTTTCGTTTGATAGATACAGAGTATTGTCTTGCCGGTAGAAGAAGCGGACGCACTTTCCGCATGGGAGATAAAGTTAGAATTCGTATTGTGGCTGCCAACCTTGGCAAGCGCCAGCTAGACTATGAGTGGGTGGTAAAACCCGGAGAAGCGCCCGAAAAGGATACTGCGCAGCCAAAAACGAATAAAGCAAGAGAAAATAAACCTGCAAAGTATAAAAGGCGTTCACGTAAATAATAATTCTTTATGCTGTTGTAACATGCTAAGTGCAAATTATCATCAGCTTAATATACAGCACAATTATGTTTTCTTTTGAAGAATTGACAAGGCAGTTTTCCGGAAAATTTAATACCAGGCATTTCCCTACTTCAGTACCTTCTTTGTACGATCCTGCTGAATATTTTTTATCGTTAGGTGGCAAAAGAGTACGCCCAGTTATGTGTTTAATGGGTTGTGAATTGTTTGGCGCAATAGAAACGGATGCATGGCATGTTGCTTTTGCCGTTGAACTGTTTCACAATTTCACATTGATACATGATGATATTATGGACAAAGCCTCGTTACGGCGGGGCATGCAAACGGTGCATGTAAAATATAATGAATCAACCGCGCTGCTTTCGGGTGATGTAATGATGATTGTTGCGTATGAGCATCTCAATAAAATCAGTCCGGCTTACCTGCATAAAATATTATACATTTTTAATAAAACCGCGAAAGAGTTATGTGAAGGACAGCAACTGGATATGGAGTTTGAGAAAAGAGTGCAGGTAACCTTTGATGAATACCTGCATATGATCACGCTGAAAACTTCTGTGTTGTTAGCTTCCAGTTTGCAAATGGGCGCTTTATTGGGTGGCAGTGGTGAAGGCAACCAGGAGCACCTGTATGAGTTTGGTAAAGATCTTGGTATAGCTTTCCAGATACAGGATGATTACCTGGATGCGTTTGGTGATCCTGAAAAATTTGGAAAACAGCCCGGCGGTGACATCATAGCCAATAAAAAAACATTTCTTGTAATAAGGGCATTGGAGGTAGCAAACGATATGCAGCGAAAGGAATTATTAGCGCTTATGCAAACTGATAGTACCGATAAAGTGGAAAGGGTATTGCAATTGTTCAGAGATTGTAAGGTAGATGCATGGGCGCAGGAGCTGAAAATAAAATACCTTAATTGTGCTTTGAATCATCTTGATGAAACGGCCGTAATAAGTACACGCAAACAACCGCTCAGTGATCTTGCTCATTTTCTTATTCAAAGAGAATATTAATAGTTTGAAGCTTATCGTTTGTCGTTTTGTGTTTCTTGATTAAGCAGCTTTAAACTCGACTTCAAATCTCAAATTTAAATCAACATACTATTTATTATCTTTATAAGAAACACCTATGTCTATTTTAAAATTGCCCCTTCAGTTTGTAGGATCAAAAGGGGAAAAAAAATTGTATACTTTATTTGATAGCGGTGCTAATTTATCCTGTATTGCCCCGGATTATTTAGTTGATTTGGAAGTGCCTATCAATTTAGGAACTGTGAGAAAACTTTCAACAGCAAGTGAAGGGCATTATATAGAAATAAAAGAACGCGTTACACTGGATTTTTATATAAACGATGTATTACTTTCAGACGAATTCCTGGTTGTGCCTGGCTTAAGCGAAGAAGCCATAATAGGAGCTGCTACTTTACAAAAATGGCGCATTAAGCTCGACTTTGAACATGACCAGGTAATTGTTGATCCTAAAGTGGCTAAACTTCAGCTTATATAAACTACATGTTTTGTGAGAGGTGAAGCGACAGACGTGAGCAGTAAATAAAATTCATTTTTAATTCTTTTATAATTCATCTTCAATCTGCGGTAAAAAAAGATAGCTTATCAGGTGCTCTGCACATCTGCAGGTAAAACTTTGTCTGGTTGACAATTTTAAACTATTTTGAGTGATCGAAATAACCAAAAGGCAACCGCATGTCCAACTCCCTGTTCCGAACAAAAAAAATCTCCTCTATTCTTTCTGAAGGCAGTGACGACACTCACGGAAGTGGTGGACTGAAAAGAGTGTTGACAATGCGGGATCTTACTTTTTTTGGTATCGCCGCTATATTAGGTGCGGGTAGTTTCAGCAGTTTAGGCGCGGCTGTTTTTAGCGGAGGTCCGGGAGTTGTTGTGTTATTTATTATTTGTGGCATTGCCTGCGGCTTCACCGCGCTTTGTTATTCTGAATTTGCCAGTCGCATACCCGTAGCCGGTAGCGCATATACATACGCGTACGCTTCGTTTGGTGAATTGTTCGCATGGGTAATTGGTTGGGCGCTTATTATGGAATATTCTATTGGTAATATTTATGTTGCCTATAGCTGGAGCGATTATTTTACTTCTTTAATGCATAAGCTGAATGTGCACATTCCCGAATATCTTTCGTGCAGCTACCTGGAAGCTAAAAAAGCAGTAGCTGAAAACTCAATTAATGAAGAGCTTGTTGCAGCATGGAATACTGCGCCGGTAGTAGGCGATGGTTTGCGTATCATTTTTGACCTGCCTGCGCTTATCATCAATGCATTAATAACCTATCTCGTTTTTCGTGGTATTAAGGAAAGCAAAAATTTCAGCAATGCTATGGTGGTTTTAAAGTTGTTTGTTGTATTGCTGGTAATACTGGTAGGAGGATATATGATTTTTTCCAATGGACTTACAGCCAACTGGTCGCCTGCAAATGATGAAGGAGTAGCTTCGTTTATGCCTAACGGATTTGGCGGCGTTATGGCGGCGGTGAGCGGGGTTTTCTTTGCTTATATAGGTTTTGATGCCGTAAGTGTTTTAGCGGAAGAAAGTAAAAATCCACAGAAAGATTTGCCACGCGGTATGATCTTCTCCCTTGTTATCTGTACCATCGTTTATATTTTTCTTTCATTGGTACTAACCGGCGCCGTTAATTTCAGAAAATTTGAAGGGATAGGGGATCCACTGGCATTCATCTTTGAAAAAGACAATCTTAATATAGGCTGGATGCAGTTTCTTGTAGCTATTTGTGCTGTTATTGCCATGACTAGCGTATTATTGGTGTTTCAGATGGGGCAACCCCGCATATGGATGGGTATGAGCAGGGATGGATTATTACCCCCGGTTTTTCAAAAGATTCATCACAAATTTAAAACACCTTCTTTCTCTACCATAATTACAGGATTAGTAGTGGGAGTACCCATTTTATTTACAGATAAAACCTTTGTACTTGATTTCACCAGTATTGCTACATTATTTGCATTTGTACTTGTTTGCGGTGGCGTGTTGCTTATTCCTCCCAAAGAAAAAATAAAGGGAAGATTTCATTTACCGCATGTAAGCGGCCAGTATCTTTTTCCGCTGATTGTATTTGGAACTATTGCAATGATAGCCGTGTTTGCAAACAATTATTTTACTGACCTTTTTAATTTCGATTTTTCAGCAGATAAGAGTTATCTCTCTGGTAAAGCCAGCTTTATGGATGTGGCTACGCCCAAAATCTCATTGATTATATTCTGGATGAGTGCTGTTATTTTGAGTATTGTTGCGTTTGTAAAAAAATACAATATTATCCCGCTGATGGGATTGATTACCTGTATGTACCTGCTTACCGGAATGACCAAAAATAACTGGGCATGGTTTATTGGCTGGCTTGTACTTGGGCTGATCGTATATTTCCTGTATGGGTATAAAAACAGTAAGCTCGCTAATCCTTCCGCCACGGCCGCGTAGCCTTTTCGTTTGTTAACAGGGCTTGATTGCTTGCATTTTTCGTGAAGATGTGTTAAATTTCATTAAGCATCTTTGACTTCATTTAAAACCTGTTATATGAACTTCATCCACAGTATTGAAAAATGGGGAGAAGCGCATCATCCTAAATGGCTCGACCTCATAAGGGTAGTATTGGGAATTTTTCTTTTCCTGAAAGGCGTTGAGTTTATGAATAACCTCGATCCCCTGATCAATCTCATGTCTAAAAGCGAGTTTCTAGGTTCATTGTCTTTAGGCATTCTTGCCCATTATGTTGTGCTGATGCATATCGTAGGAGGATGCATGATAGCAGCAGGCTTACTCACACGCCTCGCTTCTATTGTGCAAATTCCCATTTTAATAGGAGCCGTTTTCCTCGTACATTCAAGCGCAGGCATATTCGCGTCTTATTCTACTGTGTGGATTTCTGTAATCGTACTTTTATTATTGATCTATTTTCTGATCAGTGGCAGCGGCCCACTTTCTGTTGACGAATGGATGCGCAGGCAACCCAGCAAGTAAATATGTCGTATAAAGCTATTGTAGTATAACAGGATCAATAATTTCCTGTATATATAAATATTTATTAAATAGCTTTAATGATTAAAGAGTATGCGTCTACTTACCGTCTTTTCTTTGCTTGTTTTGAGTTTTTTATCCTGTAAAAAGAATGATAATAATACCAGTATTGATACACCAGCACAGGTAAGCACTACCGTTAGTTCGGGGTCGTGGATTGTTACCTATTTTTATGATCATAATGCCGATGAAACATCGAATTTTGCGGGCTATATATTTACTTTCAACAACAGTGGAGCAATAAATGCCGTTAAAGGTTCAAATACCGTATCGGGTTCATGGGCAGCGGGTACTGATGATAGCAAGACAAAATTAGTACTGAATTTTACGGATGACACGTTTGAAGAACTCTCCGAAGATTGGGAATTGGTTAAGGCTACCCCAGGCAAAATTGAACTCATGCACAAGAGTGGTGGAGATGATCATGTAGATTATCTCACATTTGAGAAGCGTTAATGAACCTGGTACTTCCGGGTATTAATGATCAGCACATAGTAGCTGATTTTTTTTGCATATGCCCACCATTGATCAAATCTTTTGAACTATAATCATTAATATCTGGACATTTGCGATTCGTTTAATTACCCACTGCGAATACTATGGTTCAGCTCCACAATACTGTTTTTTCAGAAGAAGATATTAACGAGATACAATTTGAAACTGCTATAGCAGAAAAGCAAAAGAGCTTAACACTACCGCTGCTTAAAATTATTTATAAGCATCAATTATTCAATCTATATGTACCTGTTTTATCCGGCGGCAGGGAGATGATGTTGCCCGACGCTGTGCGGCTATTGGAATATCTTGCCAGCCTGGATGGTTCTTTGGGGTGGACGGTAACACTTTGCAGCGGGGCAAATTGGTTTATTGGATTTTTAAAGGAGGAGATAGCTGAACTTTTTTTCTTTAATGAGCAGGTATGCTTTGCAGGTAGTGGAGCTGTTACAGGAAGCGCTGTTATTGCTGATGGTGGATACATCGTTAACGGAATGTGGAAATACGCAACAGGTGCTCCTCATGCTACGGCATTCACGGCTAATTGTGTATTACAAAAAGAAGGTAATATTTTGTTGGAGAAAGATGGGACTAAAGTCATTAGGAGCTTTATTTTTAAAAGAGATGAGGTTGTTGTATCGGACGATTGGCAAACAACCGGCATGAAAGCAACAGCGAGCCATTCTTTTGAAGTGAATAATTTGTTTGTTCCAGGAGAAAGATGTTTTAGTATTGATGCTGATAGCGCTGTGCTGCCGGATGCTGTATTTAAATTCCCTTTTTTGCAATTTGCAGAAGTTACACTTGCCGTTAATTTTTGCGGAATGGCTACTCATTTTATTAATGAATGTAGTTTGCTGTTTGAGCAGCAGATTAAGGAAAAAGCATATTCGATCGGCAAAGCCAGTGAAATGCAGGAAGCACTTAACAAGTCAGTAAGTGTTATAGAGCGTAAGCGTTTTGGTTTCTATAAAACTTTATCTATTGTTTGGCAAGGAGGTAAAGAAAACAACAACTGGAACATAGCGCTATTACAACAATTGAGCGCAGATAGTATACATCTTGCCAGAACCTGCTTAAATGCAGTAGATGAATTATATCCTTATTGCGGCATGGCGGGCGCTGATGAAACTACTGTGATTAACAGAATATGGCGCGATATACACACAGCAAGCCAGCACGAGTTGATGAAGTTTATATATACGGGTGCAAAAAAAATAATTTAGCGATGTAGCCCTTTTCTTTTAAGATAGGCGATCAATTCTTCCGGTAGATCAGTTTGAATGATATTGGTATGTTTCATTTGCAACAGGCTATTAAATCCTGTATCTTTTTCTTTCTTTTCCATATCATCATACTTGCCAAGTGCATTCATCCACACTCTTTTGTTTTTCGTTTGTATTACCTGCATCAATGAATCAGAATAAAACGTATCATCTGCATGTATAGCGGGAACAGAAACTTGCATCAATAAAACACTGTCAACATCTGCCTTACTATATGTTCTGCATAAGAATTGCAAATGGCTGTTCATAGCATATAATGATTGAGCATCTTTGTAATCGTACAAAAAGAATAAACATTGTCCTTCCATTTTCTTTTTGCGGAGCAGCTTTGTTGTATTTCTTGCAGCTCTTTCTCCGTCTGCCTTGTAATCAATATCCAGCATGATCTTTCCCTTTACAACATTCAATACCTCTTTAAATCTGGGTATTTTTTCTTTAGTAGGCTTGCCGTTGAACAAAAGAAAATATTGTTGCAGTTGGGCATACGTTAAATCGGCAACGTTTCCTTTTCCTGTAGTAGTGCGGTCAATACTCTTGTCGTGCATGATTACTAATACACCATCTTTAGTTTCTCTTACATCTGTTTCAATGATATCTACACCAATGCGGATAGACTCCTTCATGGCGGCGATAGAATTTTCGGGATAAGCGATATGGGTTGCCCTGTGAGAAGCTACTAAGATTTTCCCAGGCTCGTGATAAAGGTCATGCAGTATACTATCAAGGTTTGATTGCGCAGTGCAATAAATGATATTGCAAAAGAACAATATTAAAAACAGGGCTATCCGCTTATACAACAGCATAAAGAAGAGATTATTTTCTTTCTGTAATCTCTGTAATAGGAACGCCAATAGCGCCACTTGGTGCCTGTATGTGCAGCAATGCGGCCAGTGTAGGTGCTATATCTGTCATGCCGGTAACCCGGTTGGTGTATCCAGGTTTTATTCTCCACCCCATCCAAACCAAAGGTATATGTGCATCAAAGTTGTACCAGGTTCCATGTGTGGCACCTTTCAGGCTTCCACCTTTCCAGGTAGGTTGTGGAATTACCACAAAATCACCACTGCGTTTTACATTGTAGCCTTTTATCAACATAGCTTTAATAACATCAGGTATAGCTGCTGTAGCAAGCTCTTCGTTGCTCAATACATTGGCTATACCCCGGGCTTTCAGCAATATCTTTTTTATTTGTGCTTCTACATTTTTGTGATCAATATTTTTCTTGTCAAACTCATCCCAATTCATGTACAACTGGTAATTGGCAAATGAGAGAATAGGTTTCTCTACCCCGAAAATTTGCTTTAATCCATCGTTTAATGCTGTTGAAAAATCTTTATCGGCAATAGCGCCAGAGGGAATTTTGTTTTCGAGATAATAACCGGGAGATTCAGATACGCCATGATCTGCGGTGATAAAATAAAGATAATTGCCCTTACCGAATTTTTTATCGAGGTATGTAAAGAAATCAGCAAGGTCTTTATCGAGCCGTAAAAAATCATCTTCCTGTTCAATAGAATTTGGTCCATAAGTATGACCAATTGCATCAACAGAAGAAAAACTTACCGCGAGAAAATCTGTAAACTTTCCACCTCCCAGATCATACCCTTCAATAGCGGCTTTTGCAAATTCGAATGTAAGGGTATTGCCGTAAGGTGTTGTGCGTACCGCTCCGTAGTTTTTTCCTGCAAATTGTTTTAACTCGTGTGGGAATACCGGTTTTTTTTCTCCATTGGCAGTGCCTTCGTAACTCTTATCGTCAGCAGTGCTCATTGTATATGTCTCTATGGGATATAATGTTTGCCAATCATTTTTATAATAATTGTCCACTATCTTTTTTTCATTAAAGCGCTTAGCCCATTCCGGTAGTTCCTTCATGTAATAGGTACTTGAAATAAAATTACCGTCGCCGCTATACCAGAATGCTGCTGTGGCAGCATGGCCTGCAGGTAAAATAGAGGCTCTGTCTTTTATGGCAACGCCAACCGTCTTACTTTGATAGTTTGATGCGATGCGCAACTGATCTGTAATGGTTGTTGATAAGTTATTATGCGGTGACTGACCCGTTCCGGATTTATCTGTACCTACTGTAGTTGTTGCTTCATCATCTACGCAACCAATATCCTTTCCTTTTTCACGATCATACCAATCATTGCCTACTATGCCATGAACAGCAGGAACAGAACCGGTATATACGCAGGTATGTCCACAGGCAGTAATAGTAGGGGAGTAATCAATTAATGTATTCTCGCATGAAAAACCTTCTTTAAGTAATCTTTTAAAACCGCCTTCAGTATACCTGTTTTGAAAACGATATAAATAATCCCAGCGCATCTGGTCAACCATCATGCCCACAATTATTTTAGGTTGTGCCGGCGTAGAAATATTACTTTTTTTAGTAGCCGGAGATTGTGCGAAACTGATACTTGTAATAAACAAACCACTGATTACTAAAAATTGGTCTTTCAAGTTCATGATGTAAAATTTTATTACTGAATGCATGACGAATGGCCGCATGCCTTTAATATTGAAAATATAAGCAGGGTTGCTCGTTTTGGGGCGTGTAAAATACTGCATTTATACAAATCATTTCGCTAAAGCGAAACATAGTTATTTTTTATCTATCAACCTGTTTAATTTGCCTTTTTGTTTTTTCAATTCAAATGAATCGTAAAGTTCGCCTGTAGCTGTATAACATTTATAGGTAAGCGTATTTCCTTCTACTGTTATTAATTGATAGAGCTGTGTATGTCCTCCATTTTTATCCATCCATGGCTTTGTATTTTCTTCATACATTTTTGAACCACTTACAGATACAACATACATAGTGCCCGAAGGTGGTTTCCCATTCTCTCCTTCAATTTTTGCCATACCACGTGCATATGCATGGTCATGACCTTGCATTACCAAATCAACTTTATATTTATCAAACAGCGGTTTAAAATTATCACGCATCCAGGGATTGTCACGTTTAGCACTGATTGAATATAAGGGATGATGAAAAATAACACAGGTCCATTTGTTAGGATTGTTTTTTAATACGGCATCTAACCATAGTTTCTGACTTTCCAAATCTTCTTTTGATTCTTCTGCTTGGTTTGAATTAAGCGATATAAACCGCATGCCCTGTATATCGCTATAGTAACATGTTTCTTTTAAACTATCAGGCCCATTTTCAGGAAGTGTAAACTGTGGTCTCCAGAAGGGACAAAGCTTGTCGTTGGTTTTAGTATACTCGTGATTGCCGGGAGACATCATTCCAGGGATCACACTATGTATAAAGCTTCCTCCATAAAATAGTTCGCCCCATTCCGAATCACTATTACCCCTGTTGATGATATCGCCCGCATACATAATTACGTTCGCCTCAGGCATATCCGCATAAGCACGTCTTATTACCGCAGACCAAAACGATCTGATCCCTACCTGCACATCACCCATGTATATGAATGATAATTTATCACCCCTATTACCCGCTGTTTTGGTATGGAACCATTCGCTCCAGTAGTCGCCCTGTCCCACACGATACATGTAAACTGTTTTGGGTCTAAGGTTTTTCATAACAGTTGAATGATATACTGCGGAAATATTTTCATACTGAAAGGGCGTTGATGTTGCGGTATATTGTTTTGCTTTTGCAATGGCAGCGGGATCCGCACTTGCTTCCATAATTTCAATAAAACCTTTCTTTACAGTATCACAGGTGCGCCAGGTTATTGCAAGAGATGTAGAAGGATCTTCGGTTACATTCAGTACAATTCTGTCGGGATTAGGCCCGGCTGGAAATGGATTAACCAGTGATTGAGCTTTAACGGAATTAGATACGAAGCAAAAAAGGGCAACAAAAAGTAATAGTAAACTTCTCATCATATCACAACAAAATATCACCTTTATTATTTGATAGTAATTTCTTTCACAGCATCGGCTATCGGGTGATTTGCCTTATACTGCAAACCAAGCAACTGGGCAATGGTCTGCGCAAATTGCTTTTGATATACTTGCATGCTTGTTTTTGCTTCGCCTTTTGCGGGTATGCCGGGGCCTAATAAGGCAAACCAAATTTCATGCGAATCTGAAATTTCACTTCCATGACTGGTCCATTCAGATTTTACTTTATCACCACGGCCATGATCACACGTAATTAAAATCGCCGTTTTGTCTTTATACTGCGGGGTGCTTTGCACATAGTTCCATATATCTTTTACCCATGTATCAACCTGGTTAATGGCATCGAGGTAATTTTTATATCTGCCGGCATGTGCCCATTCATCGGTTTCACCATAACTTATATACAGCACTCTTGGCTTTTTTTGCTGCAGGTATTCCATGGCCGCGTAATGTGTAAACACGTCCAGGCATTCAGCAGAGCCAAATGGCTTAAAAGAATCTTTAAGCATGCTGTTTACCAGCTTTTGTTTTGGCGAAAGATTATTACCCGGTGTGGGATTAAAAGCAGATACAACCGTAAATCCGGCACGGTCTCTATTTAAGATACGGTCAAAAGCTTCCCATGCGCCAAACGCGGCAACCTTGCCTTTGAATGCAGGTTGTTGATTAATATATTCTAAAACGGTAGTGTGTGGGTTGGGTTTATACTCATTAGAGTTAACCGCTGTATCGGGGTAACCTGTAAATATTTCATTATATCCGGGATACGAAAACCAGTATGGATTGGCAACATCTACTTTGTTATCAAACGTACGATTTCCGTATAACTGTCCTTTTGCAATTAAAGTACTCCAGAAAAAAGGCATCAGCTTTTTTCTTCTTTCCGTTTCATTTTCCGCCCAATAGGCCTTAACGGAAGCTGCGCTGTCTTCGTGCCCCTGGTTGAATTTATGATCGGCATTAATGGCTGCATCCATCCCTTTAAACACTTCTTCCCAGCGCAAGCCGTCAGAGGTTATTACAATTACGTTTTCAATTTTTGAAGCTGTTTGCCTTTGTTGACCCAATGAAATCAGCGGAATGCAACACAAAGCGGCAATTAAATTTTTCATACTATTTTATTTAGAAGGATAATATTTATCAAGCCATGCCAACATTTTGGCAAATACATCTATTGCGGCAGCAGGCCCTACACCATGTTTTTCTTCAGGATAAATTTCAAGTTGCGTTGCTACATTCAGATCCTGCAATTTTTTGTACAGATTCTTTGCCTGGCTCACATCAACCAATGGATCTTTGCCGCCATGAAATAGTATAGTAGGTACGGCAGTTTGTTGGGTAAGATGATAAGCCGGGCTGGCATCTTTTGTTATCTGTGCATTTACATCTTTCTCACCTAAAAAACGGATAACCGTGTTGTTGGCATCGCTGCCATCTGCTCTAACTGACTTATCTGTAAGATCAGTCGGTCCCCAGAAATCCACAACTGTTTTTACCTGTTTCTTTTCATCATAACCATAAGCATACAACATAGCCAGCAAACCTCCGGCGCTTCCACCCATCAAGGCAAATGCATCTCCGTTGTATTGATATTTCTTCGCGTTTTTCGAAATCAGTTCCAGCACTTTTTTCACATCTTCAATCTGCGCGGGAAAGCGGTTACTGCTATCTGTTACCAACCTGTAATTCATCGAAGCTAATACATATCCTCTTTTGCCAACCAGTTCTTCAATAAGGTTTTTGGGAAATTCAGCCTTATCACCGCCACTCCATCCGCCTCCGTGGATATATACAATTACTTTAGCGCCGGGGCGCATATCCTTAGGAACATAGGCATCAAACGTATTCTGGTTATCGGGTGCGTTGCCGTATTTAACATTCTTAAGTTCCCGGTATGTTTTCTTCTTATACTTTTCGTAAGGGTCCTCCTTTCCAACCTCTTTACCCTTACCATCTCTTAATCCATTTTTATTGAGGTATTCAACCAGTTGCTGTGGATGATCTGTTTGTATACCCTGCACGCCTTTATCTAATATAGGGTTCCATACATCCGGACCTTCATCTTTGCTTTCCGCATCAAGCCAAACAGATACATTATTTTCATTTGCAACAGCTATCATTCCGGTATCATATAGATTGTCTAATACCTCCAATGTAACCTGGTTTAGAAAAATTCCGAGTTGATCCTTGTCTTTTACCTGTTCAATAGCACTTGCAATGATGGGTAATGATGGTGCTGTTTTGCGCCATTCTTTATATTGTGATACTGCATTTACGTATACGGCTACCTGCTTTTCCATGCCTGCATCCTGTATCTGTTTCCAGGTTTCTGCTACGCTGGCATCTTTAAAATCGAGGTAGATGTTTATTTTATCTTTACACGCTTTCAATACTTCATCAAAGGTTGCAATGCGGTATGTTTTACGCGAAGGATTATTTTTATCCGCGACCTTTAATTTTTTTAATTCAGCAAGGGTCAGGTCTTTCACATTCCCTTTACCATCGGTCATCCTGTCTACTGTTTTATCATGTTGTAATACAAGATAACCGTCACTGGATGTGCGAAGATCTACTTCTACATAATCGGCACCGGCTTTAATGGCTTGCTTAATGGCATCAATAGTATTTTCAGCTACATTCACATGATTGCCCCTATGTGCAATTACAATAAATTTATTTTTTGAGGAGGGTAGAGGGGCATGTGTGTCCTGCGCAAAAACAAAACAAAAAGACAGTAGAAAAGTGAGCAGCAGGATATTCTTTTTCATAATGAGGATAGAGCGTAAAAATACCGGCATATACTCAATTTGAAGGTTTAAAACTCATTGGTAATATAAAGATAATTGTGAACTCAGTTGTTAAAAGCCACCTGTTTATACTGTCATCAGGCTGCAGCCCCTGATGTCACTGTTATCCATTCTTCCCAGTATTTCAAAGCTTTCATCATCATATAATATTCCTGCGTCTTCAGTGGCAATGAAGCTACATGAAAATATATTTGCAAGGTCAATCACATTTATGGCACCCGTTATTTTTGTGGCAGTGCCGGCATAAGTGTGCAAAGGGTCTTCTTCATCCCTGATCAATATTTTCATCCAGGGCGGACATTTGTATATCCCTTTTTCTTTTGAATAAGCCTGAGAAAGTAGCTCCGTCATTCCATATTCTGAATGTATATGTGTTACCTCAAAAGCCTTTTGTAAAGCAGCGTGCATTTCCTGCCTGGTAAGCTCGGCTCTTCTTCCCTTCATACCACCGGTTTCCATAATGATGGTATGCCTGAGTGGCATGGGATACTTTTCCGCAAAATCAAGTAGCGCGAATGTTACACCTATCAGCAACGTTGGCTGTTGTTGTTTTTCGAGTGAAATAAGGGTATTGGCTAACCTTTCCTGGTTGTGCAAATAAAAACCACTTTCGGGATGATTTGACTTTTTAATTAATGCATCAACCATTACCACCAGCGATGAATTTTCTCTTTCGAGATAAGATGGTAATAAACCGATAATGCAATAGTCTTTGGGTTGTCACTCTGCGTATATATATCAAGGTCTTTTATATAGTGTTTGCTGCTGTGAGATGTAGTAGTGCCACTGCTTTCAAAAACGGTCTCCTCTTTGAAAGAGGTAGTGCGCACATCGTGAGTTTTGAAAAAAGAAACAGGCAAAAACGGGATATCTGCGAGGTTGCTTATTTCATTCACATTGGCGCCGAGGGCATTTACAAACGCGTTGTAAACCGGATTGTAGTTGTATTGAAACCTAAAAACCTCAAGCGCAGTGTCTTCAAAGCCTGAAATGTTAAAATCAAATAATCGTTTTGTTATGTCGTTATATGATGAAAGTTTATTCAAACGGAATATTTACATTTGTTTAATAGAAATGAGTAATATGAAAATTTGGCTATCAGTATTCTTGTTTGTTTTAATAGCGATTTCCTGCAGCAAAGATAAGTTCAACAGTAAACCGTCGCTTACTTTAAAAGAGACCAGCGGGAACTATATTCCATTAGGTGGTGATTATGGGGTTCGTTTTACGCTTACATATACTGATGCTGAAGGTGATATCGCAGGGGTTCCGTTTTATATTGAAAAACTCTCTTCATCTGCTTCCCCCACCAATCCTTGTTCTAACGGCAATGAGCCATATTATACAGATAGCCTTAGCTATACTTTACCTACAGACGTGCCTGCATCTGCTAATCAGAAGGGCGAAATTATTGTAACTATACAAGGGGCTCTTGTTGCCGCTTTAGCATGCGATGGTACCGACTCTCTTGAACAGGGTACTTTTAAATTCTGGTTTAAGGATCAAGCTGGTAATGTTAGCGACACGGTTACATCACCTCCCATAACTATTCAAAAAGCGCCTTAGTATTTCACGTTTCATTTCATTCATTTTTTACCTTCTGAGTTACCAGATCAACGTTGATGATAACTTTATGCTATTGTGTTGGATTTAGTTATTTTTGATGCCATAATTCAATTTCATGGCAAAACAACCAAAAGCAAAACAGAAATCAATTTTAAAAGACAGCTCGCTTACTTTTTTTAGAAATTACATAAACAATGCTTCTCCCACCGGCTTTGAAAGTAGTGGTCAGAAGTTATGGCTCGAATATATAAAGCCCTATATTGATACCAATTTTGTTGACCCTTATGGCACAGCAGTTGGTGTGATCAACCCGGATGAAAAATTTAAAGTAGTTATTGAAGCGCATGCAGATGAGATCAGTTGGTTTGTAAATTATATAACCAATGATGGATTGATATACCTGAAGCGAAATGGAGGTGTAGATCACCAGATTGCTCCGGGCAAAAGAGTACTTATACATGGCAAAAAAGGAATTGTAAAGGCAGTGTTTGGATGGCCGGCTATACATACCCGTATGGGCGCTGGCGAAAAAGAAACGCAGCCTAAAGTAGATAACCTGTTTTTAGATGCAGGCGCCCGTAGTAAAAAAGAAGTGGAAGAACTGGGCATTCATATTGGCGCGGTGGCTACATACGAAGAAGGCTTTGATGAACTGGCAAATGGTTATTATATCGGTCGTGCTATGGACAACCGCGTGGGTGGATTTATGATAGCCGAAGTGGCGCGTTTGCTAAAGGAAAACAAAAGAAAAATCCCATTCGGATTGTATATAGTAAATGCGGTGCAGGAAGAAATTGGTTTGCGCGGAGCTGAAATGATAGCTCGACGCATTAAACCTGATGTAGCTATTGTTACTGATGTAACACATGATACCACTACACCGATGATCAACAAAATTATTGAAGGCGATGTAGCTTGCGGTAAAGGTCCGTCGTTAGCATATGGACCTGCAGTGCACAATAAGTTGCTCAATTTTGTACAGGATGTTGCAGGTGATAATAAAATACCTGTACAATTGCGCACAGTGAGCAGAAGCACGGGTACAGATACGGAATCTTTTGCTTATGCCAATGATGGTTGCCCATCAGTATTGATCTCTATTCCGCTTCGCTATATGCATACTACGGTAGAAATGCTGCATAGAGATGATATTGAAAATACCATAAAACTGATGTATGAAACATTGCTGGTATTATCTCCTAAAACCAAATTGAGCTATTTTTAAATATTGCTGTGTATTTGCAACAACTATATAAAAGAAGGAAAATTGTTTTCTTTTTGCTTGTAATTGCATGTATTATTCAATGTATTGTGTTTGTAAAGCAAGGGGCTGTTTTCAGCCCCTTTTATAATTATGGTATGTATTCTGAAAAAATACTGCCCAGGGAGCATTATATCGTATATAAAATTTATGCTGATGATCATTTGTTGCGGGGAGAGGATTTCAGCATCCAGGCGTGGGATAAGATATACTTACCGGTTTTTATGTATTTGTCTTCCGATTCAGTAAATAGTGAAATGATGGAGATAAGAAACCGTCTTCTCCATAAAATAAAACTAACTGCTGCTGCGAATACAAGTTTTTTCAATAATGAACAGATTTCTGATGCGTCATTTATGCAGTGGTATAGAAGTCAGTTAAGTGGTGTTACGGGAAATGATATAAAAAGCATTTCCATTTTTAAATACAATTATCATTGGAACAAAAGCATTTTAACCAATACAGACTCAACACTGGTGATGCAATCAACACCCTGATACAACGTCAGCAAAAGCAGGTTATCTTATTATACCTTGTTATTACGCTGCTGTTGTTTACAGATCGTTGGTTGAATGGAATGCTTATGAGCCAGTTGCATCCCTCATTTTTTGTTACGCGTATGGATGTGAGCACATGGGCGTTCATGTATACCGGTATTCACACATTGTTTGTTAATAATTATACGGCATGTGTAGTAGCTGATGTTTTATTGATAGTGCTGCCTATAATATATGTTGTTCTGTTTTATAAAATGCGTTACAGGTTGGCTGTTATTACAGCATGGGTTATACTTTTGTTTAACTGGTTATACGTGCAATGCTATGTATTGTATCCTTCTAATTCTATTGAAGGTCATGTTGGTTGGCTGCTTTTTCCTGTTGTGCTAATTTGTATTCAGCCTGTAGATTTCAGTCTTGCGTTAAAATTTATCCGTTATGTCCTGCTATTCTTTTTTGCTTCCGCAGGTTTGTGGAAAATAAGGAACGGTGGAATTTTCACTATGGAAGAGATGAGCGGAGTGTTACTTTTTCAACATAAGGAATTTTTGGTTACCTCACCCAATAGCGTACTCACATCTTTTTATTATGGGTTGATAGCACACCCGGTTATTGGTTACTGTTTGTATGCGGCTGGTACTTTGCTGGAACTTACATTTTTAGCAGGGTTTTTTACAAGACGTTTGGATAAGATGTTGTTGATCCTGTTTTTTATTTTCCTGATATCCGATATACTGGTTATGCGCATAAAATACTGGGAGATATTATACCTGGTTATTCCGCTGTTTTTTTCGAAGAAGGAATTGTTTATGATTACAGATAGTACAGTAAATAAATAAGCTCATTCAAACCATTGGTAACCGCCGGTATTGAATGAGCTTTATACTGATGGGTGTAAGTAATGCTATCTGTGCTGATCTTTGTTTGGACCTTCCTGTTGTCTTTCAAAATCTTTATCATATGCTCTTATGATGGCTTTAACCAGCCGATGACGTACTACATCATCCTCGTCTAATTCTACATGTGTAATGCCATCTATATTTCTCAGGATGCGGGTAGCTTTTTCCAGCCCGCTTTTTTGATGTTTGGGTAAATCAACCTGTGTAAGATCACCAGTAATAATAGCTTTTGCATTAGCGCCTATACGTGTAAGAAACATTTTTATCTGCAAGTCTGTAGCATTTTGCGCTTCATCCAGAATAATAAATGCATTATCCAGTGTACGCCCACGCATATACGCCAGTGGCGCTATCTCAATTACACGGGTGCTCATATAATAGCCCAGCTTATCTGCAGGAATCATATCATCCAATGCGTCGTACAATGGACGCAGGTATGGATCAATTTTTTCCTTGAGGTCACCAGGTAAAAAACCAAGGCTTTCGCCAGCCTCAACAGCAGGACGTGTAAGAATGATCTTTTTTACTGATTTATTTTTTAAAGCTCTTACCGCAAGCGCAACCGCAGTATAGGTTTTACCTGTACCTGCGGGCCCAATCGCGAACATGATATCGTTTTTGTCAATACCGGTTACCATGCGCTTTTGATTCACGGTTCTTGCGCGAACGCTTTTGCCGTTAGGCCCAAAAACAAGTACATCATTGGGATTGCGCTCTACAAAATTGTCTACCGTTTCGGCATCATCGCCTCCCAGTATCTGTTCAAAGTAGTTTTCGCTTACATGCCCGTTGCGTTCAAGGTATTGAATGAGCAATTCAATTTTTCCTTTTGCCACTTCAATTTGTTCGGGAGCGCCGCTCAATTTCATTTGTGTACCACGGCTCAGAATTTTTAACAGGGGAAACTTCTTTTTAAGAAGATCTAACTTACCATTGTTAACGCCAAAAAATTCAATAGGGTTAACGGTTTCCAGGTTAATAATTGTTTCTGTCAATGAGGTTCGGTTTAATTGTTCACAAATAGTCTTTCTGATTCCAGACTAACCTATCCATAGAATCAAATTTAATACTTCACCACTTAAATAACTAATATTTACTTATTCACAGTATGTGGAAAGCAATTAAAATTTTGCCAATAGTTTCAAATTGAGCAGGCGGGGAGTAAGGCGGTTAGGTAAAGTATATACTGTGTTTGAAAAATCCTTTATAAACATGTAGGAAATAGTATTGCTTCTGTCGAGTAAATTAAATACTTCAAAGCTTGCCCATATGTTATCAAATTTCCTGAAAGGATTATGACTCCTGCGGTTGCTTTTCTCACTATCCAATAACAGTGCGCTGAAGCCGATATCAACCCGCATATATGGTTCAATGATCAGTGCATTACGGTACCGCACACTGCCAGGAATATTATATGGCATGTTTGTTCCGTAAATCATATTAAGATGAACCTTGAAATTTTTATTAGTGCTGAGGTAATCCTGGAAAAACATACCAAACGTTATCAGCCTGTCGGTTGGACGACGAACCCAGCCTTTATCAAAACGAACACTGTCAGTTACTATTTGATCTTCTGTTTGTGATGTAATATATTCTCCTGCCGCATTTTTGTACCTGTAGTAATAAAAGTCATCTATTTTTTCGCGGGTGCGCATAAAACCAATACTTATCCAGCTTTCCGCGTCTTTTACCAATTCGCTGAATAATCTTAATTCGGCGCCGGTAGCATAAGCTTTGGCATTATTGTTTCCAAAGTAACGGATACGCACATTGTCTATATCATATGGATCAAGATCACGAATGTTTTTATAATACGCTTCAAAAGTCATGCGCGATGGACGTCCCCAGGCTTTAAAATTATAATCAGCACCGGCCACTGTCTGCCAGCTTTTCTGTGCTTTTACCGCGGTATTTAATGTGCCGTCATATCTTCTGAGTTCGCGGTAAAAAGGAGGTTGATCATATATGCCTGCTGCTAACTTCAGTACCCAATCTTTTTTAGTATTGGGCTGCCATGAAACCTGCGCCCTTGGTGATACCAGGAATTCTTTATTGAGTGAATTGTAGTTGAATCGTAAACCACCCTGTACACTGATATTTGATTCAGCGCCGAAAGAAATATTATCCTGTATGTAACCTGAAATCTTATTGATGTCAAGATCGGCATTTGAACGCACCACTTTATTGAGTAATAATTGATCGGGACGATAAGGGAGATTATACCCGGCAGAATCCTGCGCTTCCCATTCGCTGAGCTTATCTGTAATCAATGTTTTTTCGAGGCTCAATCCCCATTGTACAAAATGCCTGTCATCATCCCATGTTCCTTTGTGCGATATATTCCAATTTTCAATATTCAACACATTGCGGGCATGGTTCATAAAAACACCAGCTCCCAGTGGGTTGGTAATCGCTCCAAAGTCTGCTTTGCTTCTGTCGAAACTTCTTTCTCCAAATAAATACGCCCCCCATATATCATATGCTTCCTGTTCTTTGTTTTCAAACCTGCTCAGCATCCACTTCAGTTTAATTTTTTTGCTCACCTGTTGTAAGGCAGATAAACCAATCATTGCTGTATTGTACTTATCCTGCTCTTTTCCCTGAAAATAGATATCTAGCCCTAGGTTAGTGCTGAATAAAGGAGATAATACAGTAGATGTAAGTTGCGCTTCTTCGGGAATAAGCGTGAATTTGGTTTGCGATATATTGCCCAGCATTTCCACCTGCCATTTATCGTTGATTTTATACGTTAGCAAAGCCTGTATATCTGACGAAGAAGGAACGTAGTTACCTTTGGTTTCCTGTGAGCTTAACAGGTTACGGTTGGAGCGATTGCGTACACCAATCAGATAAGTAAATTTTTCATTTTTAGAAGTGCCTTCTACATGAAAACCCTGCTCAAGTAAACTCACATATGCTGATCCGCCAAACTGTTTTGGCTTTTTGTATTGTATGTCGAGCACACTGCTCATTTTATCTCCATACTTACTTTGAAAACCACCCGTATAAAAATTAATACCTCCGGTCAATTCAGGGTTAATAAAACTTAATCCTTCCTGTTGACCACTTTTTACAAGGTATGGTCTGAAAATTTCAAAATCATTTACATACACCAGGTTTTCATCATAATTGCCACCACGCACACTGTACTGTGAAGAGAGTTCATTATTACTGCCTACAAATATTTTTATCAAACTTTCAACGCCGCCTGTTGTTGAAGGCATAGTAAGCGCATACTTGGGATTAACCTGTATTAGTCCTACCTCTTTTTTTTCACGATCGTCTTTAATAACTACTTCCTGTAATTGTTTGGAACTTTTTGATAATCGTACTACTATCTTTTCTTTTTCATTTTCGTTGAGATAAAAATTTCTTTGCTGATTTTCAAAACCTGAAAAAGAGAAAACAAGCGCTACAGCTTTGCCTGAAGGAACTTTAATAGTGAATAAGCCTGAATCAGATGTAGTTAGCCCGGTTTGTTTACCTAAAATAATCACTGATACTTTTGCAAGCGGTTGTTCATTTTCATCAACGACCTTACCGGAAATGGATGCCGTTTTTTGTTGTGCGGATACCAACGAAGCTATCAGCAGTCCACAAAGAAATAGAAATGTTTTGGCGCTATGCATCAACAGATTAACGGGTTTGTGAAGGCAATATTACGTAAAAGGTAGAAGGAATAAGGTGTAAGGTTTAAGGCGGGTGGCAATCAGCTTTCGGCAGTCAGCCTTCAGCTTAGCTTATAACTTACCGTGTTATCTGAAACCAGTAACTTAATATTGTATTTTAGAAATCATGTATAATTTAATCCATCAATGATAACAATAAAACAGATTTTGCTTTTAGCAGTCCTATTTACAGCATCTAATGCTACTTCGCAGGTGGCAATACCGGGGCAGCCATTGCCTGCATGGAAAGAAGGAATGTTGGATCTGCATCATATCAATACAGGTTGGGGCGATGCTGCTTTTTATATATTTCCGGATGGTACAACTATGCTGTTTGATGCGGGTGAAATTAACCCCACAGACGAACGCGCTTTTACTCCAAGAAATGCCGCTATGCGTCCCAATTACAGTAAACGTGCTTATGAATGGATAGCTTATTATATAAAGAAGGTAGGTCCGTTAAAAGAAAAAACTATAATTGATTACGCGGCTATATCACATTTTCATGACGATCATTTTGGAAGCTGGTATCCAGGGGCCAAACTATCAGCATCGGGCAAATATTATCTAACCGGCATTACAGGTGTAGGAGAACTTATCCCAATCCGCGTTTTATTCGATCGCGGATATCCTGATTACAATTATCCTTTCAATATGAAGAACAGCGGCGATGCTGCTACCAGCGGCGAGATCAACTATCTTAAAACCATGCAGAACTATTTTGATTTTTGTGCTGCAAAGCCAGGCAATGGAATGATAACACAACGCTTTAAAGCCGGAAGTAGAAGCCAGGTTAAGATGAAATATAATGCAGATAAGTATGCAGGGTTTTATGTGCAGAATATAAAAGCGAACGGAGCAATATGGACAGGGAAAGATTCTTCAGTATCTGAATTTTTCCCACCGGTTAAAGCCAATGACCGTTCAACCTGGCCAAGTGAAAATGGCTTAAGCCTTGTATTTACCATTCATTACGGACTATTTACTTATTACACCGGAGGTGATTGCGGAGGTGTGATTTCATACGGAGATCCTGAATGGAAAGATATAGAGACACCAGTAGCAAAAGTAATTGGTGAGGTTGATGTAGCTACGCTCGATCATCATGGAAACAGGGACGCGGTAAATGAATTTCAGATAAAAACATTTAAACCGAGGGTATGGATACAACAGTCTTGGTCTTCAGATCATCCGGGTGAAGAAGTGTTACGTCGTTTAACCACGCCTGTATTGTATAATGAACCGAGAGATTTATTCACTACCAATATGCTGGAAGCAAACAGGTATGTTATCGGTCCTTTAATTGATCGTTCTTATAAAAGTCTGCAAGGGCACATCGTAGTAAGAGTGATGCCGGGAGGGAAAGATTATTATGTAATTATTCTTGATGATAGTTCAGAAGAGATGCTTGTAAAAAAAGTGTTTGGACCGTATGCGTCAAAAGCTAAATAAAGCACCTCACCTGGCCTCTCCGCACAGCGGAGAGGAACCGCTCACAGCCCTCGCTTTTCAGATCATTGTTTACTATTGCCAGATTTCAGAAAGCAATAAACTTCAAACCACAAATTCTCTTTGTGCAACTTTGTGTCTTTGTGCCCTTGTGGTTCAATGAAATTCGTGCAAGGAATGCAGAAGCCTCACCTAACCTCTCCGCATGGAGAGGAGCCGCTCACAGCCCTCGCTTTTCAACGAGGTTGTTATTTCACCAGCGCCTATGAATATGCTGAACAAAGAAGTCATAGTACATGTGGATGTATCAATAGTTGATCATAGCAATAGAGTACCGTCCTTCTCCATCAGGAGAAGGATAAGAGGATGAGGCTTTCTTTGTGTTCCTTTGTGTCCTTGTGCCTTCGTGGTTCAAAAACAAAAAAGAGACCGTTTTGCAACAGTCTCTTCTATCTAAAAGTGAAATGAAATTTATTTTACAGGTTCTTCCTGTTCTTCGTATGCCATATTGTGCACACTTAATACTGCTCTTCCTGAAGGATCGTTAAGGTTCTGAAACGATTTATCCCACGCTAATGCTTCAGGCGTGCTGCACGCTACAGACGGAACAGAAGGTACGCAGGCTGCTGCGGCATCAGAAGGAAAATGTTCGCTGAATATAGAACGGTAATGATATTCTTCCTTCGACATTGGTGGATTGATTGGGAAACGATACTTCGCATTAGCCAGTTGCTCATCTGTTACCTTATCATTTGCTACCTGTTTCAAGGTATCTATCCAGCTATAACCAACACCATCTGAGAATTGTTCTTTCTGGCGCCACGCAATGCTCTCCGGTAAGTAATCCTCAAACGCCTTACGTAAGATCCATTTTTCCATCTTTTTGCCAGGAACGATCATTTTATCTGCCGGGTTTAAACGCATGGCAACGTCCATGAATTCTTTGTCTAAGAAAGGTACACGACCTTCAATACCCCATGCTGCTAAAGATTTGTTTGCACGCAAGCAATCATATAAATGGAGTTTGCTTAGCTTACGTACTGTTTCTTCATGAAACCCTTCAGGATTTGGCGCTTTATGGAAATACAAATAACCACCAAACAACTCATCAGAACCTTCTCCGGACAACACCATCTTTATACCCATTGATTTGATCATTCTCGCCATCAGGTACATGGGTGTAGAAGCCCGGATGGTAGTAACATCATATGTTTCCAGGTGATAGATCACATCTCTTATCGCGTCTAATCCTTCTTCTATAGTGAAATGAATTTCGTGATGTACCGTTCCGATATGATCTGCGGCTTTTTGGGCAGCAGCAAGATCGGGAGACCCTTTTAAACCAACCGCAAAAGAATGTAACTGAGGATACCATGCTGTTTGTGTATCGCCTGATTCAATTCTTTTTGAAGCGAATTTTTTAGTAACGGCCGCAATGATAGAAGAATCCAAACCTCCGGAAAGTAAAACGCCGTAAGGAACATCAGACATTAATTGCCTGTGCACAGCTTCTTCCAATGCTTTACGCAAAGTAGGTATGTCAGAAACATTGTCTTTTACATTCTCGTATTTTTCCCAATCGCGCTTGTACCATTTCTTCAATTCGTACCCGCCATCTTTGCTATATAAATAATGACCAGGTAAAAATTCTTTAATGTTGTTGCAAACGCCTTCCAAAGCTTTTAATTCTGAAGCTACATAAAAGTTACCCCATTCATCCCAGCCCATGTAAAAAGGAATAACACCTATGTGATCACGGGCAATAAAATAACTGTTGTCTGTTTTATCGTATAAAGCAAAAGCAAATATGCCGTTAAGGTCTTCCAGGAAATTGATTCCCTTTTTGCGGTACAGCGCCAATATTACTTCACAGTCTGATTGGGTAAGAAACTCATAATCAGGTAAGGTTTTACGGATTTCCTGGTGGTTGTAAATTTCTCCATTAACTGCCAGTACAAGCGTATTGTCTTTAGTATACAGCGGTTGTCTGCCCGATTGAGGGTCAACAATGGCCAGGCGTTCGTGGGCCAATACAATATTATCATCACTGTAAATACCTGACCAATCCGGTCCGCGGTGCCGGATTTTCTTAGACATTTTGAGGATCTTTGGTCTGAGCGATTCCGTGCCGGTTTTACAATCAAACACGCCAACTATTCCACACATATTAAATTTTATTTAGTCTTTAAGTTTAAAAAATTTATCAAAGTTAGGGTAATGCTTCTAATTTGCAAACAGTTTTGCTTTTTTTATAAATATTTTTCAATGTTTTTAGGTTTGCATAAGAAAATATTTAAAGTGTACGTAGAAAAACGACCGCAAAATTCCTATATATTTCCCTATTTTAACTATTGAAAGCGGATATTTTTGAACTCTTCTTAAACAAAAGCAGTAAAAGTGAACAGAATTGATCGTTTAATGGGCATATTGACCATGTTGCAGTCTAAGAAATTTTTGCCCGCGGAGCGGATAGCCGAAAAATTCTCTATCAGTATCAGAACAGTTTACCGTGATGTTAAAGCATTAACAGAAATAGGTATACCCGTTAGTTTTGAAAACGGGCGTGGCTATTTTGTGGTGCAGGGTTATTTTCTTCCGCCGGTTTCGTTTACCAATGATGAAGCAAATGCCCTGTTATTGCTGGAAAGTATTGCCAGCAGGTTTACCGATCACTCCATACAAAAACATTATGAAACAGCGCTCCATAAAGTAAAGGCAGTTTTGCGCGGCACGCAAAAAGATAAACTGGAGCAACTGCAATCGCAGATAAAAACCGTTTCCTGCAATTATGCGCAGAATAATTTCTCATACCTCTCTCAATTACAGGAAGCCATTGCATCGCAAACTGCCATAGAGCTCGAGTACCAGAACAACCAGGCCGAAGTGAGCGCAAGAGTGGTAGAACCAATTGGTTTAATATTTTATGCATTGAACTGGCACCTGATTGCATGGTGCTGGTATCGTAACGACTATCGTGATTTCAGGGTGTCGCGTATACTAAAGCTTACTTCGCATTCGAAACCTTTTAAAAAAGCCGATCATCTCGATTTGAATGAATACATGAAACTGTTGCCGGTAAATTATTAAATCGTGAAACGTAAGATGTGGTCTGCACCGAAGGTCAGACCGCATCTCCCAAATGTGAGACGATAAACGTCAAACGATAAACGTGAAACGACAAACAGGTAACCTCACATTTGTCTTCTCACGTCTCACACTTCCCGTCATTACTGGTTTCCGTCTTTCCCTTCTTTCAATTTTTGTATCATTCCTTCTACACTTGTTTTGTTTATTTGATCAGTAGCCAGCGGCAGGGCGAGTGTAGCATACTTCAAAGCTTTTTTATAATCTCCCAAAGCGGAATATCCTCTTGTTAGGCCAACCAGGGTGGTAAATTCGTTAGGATGTTTATCAAAGTTTGTTTTGAAAACATCGAAAGCTTCTTTGTTTTTCTTTTGCGCTAATAATTGTCTTCCGTATTGGTGTAGTTCGGTTACACTTGCCAGTGGGTAAGCCTTTTTCATTGTTTCCATCGCGTCATTGCCACGGCCAAGTTTTTCCAGCACCTGCGCTTTGGTACTCCACGCCCTGAAGCTGTTATCGCCTCCAAAATTTACACTGGTTGCGCTGTCGGCCCATAACAAAGCTTCTTCAAGATTTACGTTATTCTGAACACACCATGATGCTGCCAGGTTCCAGCTTTCCCACATAAAGCCATTGCTGTTTCTTAACTCACTACGAAAAGATGCCAGTTGATCATTAATAAAGTCTACCTCTATTGTAAATGGAATTTTCAGCTTTTCCCATTCAAGTGCAACTACAGCACTATTTGCGGTTTCATTCATAAACTCATATTTAAGCCATTCTACAGATTCGTTTAACGAAACAGGTTTAACCTTTACTCTTAATGCGTCTTCCTTTTCATTGTAATAATAATGCCCCCATGATGTAGTATTTGTAGAAAAAATCAATGTGCTTTCTTTATCTCCATAAGCGATAAAGAAACCGTATTTACCTGCAGGCAAAGGTTGACCTTCAATTTTTACACCTGTAGAAAATTCAATAGTAGTATTTTGATTGGCACCCGCTCTCCACGGGGAAGATTTACTACTGCCAAAGCCTGGATCTGTAAAACCTACAGGCACTAATGCTCCCCATATTTTCCCCTCTCTGCCCTTAACACCAGGACGATCGTAATGAATAGTTACCTGTGTTAAACCTATTTGCTCACTCACCGATGCTTTTTTATTTCCTCCGCTTGGCGCGGTGGTTAGTGGAATTTGCGCATAAAGTGCTGGTATAGCAACGGCTGTAGTAAAAAGAAAGAAAATTATTTTTTTCATATCGTTTGTTTTGGAATACTTAAAGTAGATAATTAAATGCAATGGAATAGTATAATGTTACCAACGACCGCTATAGCTGATGAATTGCAAAAAGGAGGGATGTCAGGAGCTTAAACAATGGTAATAAAACTTTTCCTTTGCTGCACCGGGGTGGGAGTATTACCCGTATAGCGCCATATGTAATATGGCGTAAGCATTCTTTTTGATACATCTGTATTTAATGCAATGGCTGTTACAACTGAATTCTTTAACAGTCTGCACCATTTTCCATAATCATCGGCACCAGTCTAATAGCCAAATTGATAGGCCCCATATTCTTCGCCGTTATTGATGATGTTGGTTTTGATTATTCTGCCTTTATCATCAAATTCATTCTGAAAATCAAATATTCCGGTTGTGGGGTATTCAGGACCACTAGGCACTGAACGTACCAGCGAAAAAGGAGCGTATTGATGCATATGTACATTCAGGTCCATCCCGTCTTGTGAAAGCGTAATATACAGCGGATAAAAGAACAGGCTGTTATTCTCATCATAGTTTAAAATAGCTTCCAGGAATTGCCAGTCTTTTCCTCCGATTAATTCAAAAAGGCTATCCAATCCCTTGCCCTCATCCTGGTAAAAAAAATCTATTCCGTAATAGGAATCACTCCATTTATTTATAAGACTGCCTGAAGCATCGTAATTATAGCTGAAAGAAGGAAAGAAAACCGCATTATTATCTGACGTATATAAACCGGCATTGGTTCTGGTAAGCTGCTGATCTAAATAAGTAAATGATATATTCACGGGAACGCTGTCAAAATAATTACCATAATCTACCTTCATTACTTTGTATCCGTTTGAAGAATCAGAAAATGCCACGTGAAAGGCATCCGTAACAAGTATACCTGGTGCATTTTGTTTTTCATGTTTGATAGTAATACCGCTAATGCTATTATTACTCCTTGAGATGGAAATATCGTGCAAAACGTCGCCATTGTTTTTATACAACACATTATTGCTCAAATATCCATTGTTATCAAATGAGTAAGTAGCATATAGTTTGTCGTATGGATCAGTAGTAAGGGTATCGTCAATATAAACACTTACTTTATTGGGCAACTCTGCGTATTTAAGCTGCATGCTTAAATAATCTGTACGGTTCACCAAAAATTTTAAAGAAGAAGGAGCTGACCCGTTAGAAACAACCGGGTTGGTTGGGGGTGGATCAACCGGAGGTGTTAATTCTCTGTCAGTTTTTTTACAGGAAATAAATCCATGTAAAGAAAACAGGGCAAACGCAACAGGGATAATTGACTTCATAAGTAGGTATTGGTAAGCTATTCAATTTTAAATATGACAAGGTTTTGCTAAAATAATGAAAATATAGGTGTGAATATGCAAGTGGCATGCCAAGTTGATGGAAAAGCTGTAAAGCGATGCGCTGTAAAATAGAGTATTGAACCAAAGACCACTAACATTATTATATTGAATAAACTAGATATAGCTATAATTTATTAATGTTTTTTTTTGAATTACGGTAACGCGTACGTATTTACAATTATTGATAATATGATGAACATTTACCCTACTTTTTCCTGAAAAATATTCTCACTGGCACACCTGTAAAATTGAATTTTGCTCTTAGTTGATTTTCGAGATAATTTTTATAAGGTTGTTTTATATCGTCTGGGTAATTGCAGAAGAATGCGAAACTTGGTACTACCGTAGGTAACTGTGTAACATATTTTATTTTTATGCTATTGCCTCTTACAACCGGCGCATGATACGCTTCAACAGCTTTAAGCATTACTTCATTCAGTTTTGAAGTAGGCACTTTTTGTTTGCGGTTTTCATATACTTCCAATGCTGTTTCTATTACTTTAAAAATGCGCGTCTTGTCTTTTACAGAAATGAACAAAATGGGTACATCTGAAAAAGGAGCTAACCTGTTTTTTAATTCTTTTTCATAGTCTCTCGCAGTGTTGGTTTCTTTCGCCATCAAATCCCATTTATTTACCAATAACACTACTCCCTTTCCTTTTTTTACTGCTAATGAAAATATATTAAGATCCTGAGCTGTTATTCCTTTGCTGGCGTCAATCAGTAACAAGCAAATATCTGCTTCATCCATCGCTTTTATGGCGCGGATTACAGAATAAAATTCAAGGTCTTCTTCTACTTTATTTTTTCTACGGATACCCGCAGTATCAATTAGTATAAATTCTTTTTGAAAAAGATTGTAATGGGTATGAATGGTATCTCTTGTGGTGCCGGCAATCTCACTTACAATGGTTCTTTCTTCTCCTATCAATGCATTCAGTAAGGAAGATTTACCAACATTGGGCTGACCCATAATGGCGAACTTAGGCAGCGCATCTTTTTCACTGTCCTTTTCTTCTTCCGCAGGAATAAGACCTGCCAGGTCATCAAGTAACTCACCGGTGCCGCTGCCACTCATACTGGAAAGAAAATGGATATGATCAAATCCCATGCTGTAAAACTCCGTTGCATCAAGCATACGCTCGGAATTGTCTACCTTATTCACCACCAGGAACACAGGTTTCTTCACCGGGCGCAGCATCTCAGCCACCGCTTCATCCATAGCTGTAATGCCGCTTTCGGCGTCGCACATAAAAATAATGGCATTAGCCTCATCAACGGCAATGCCTACCTGCTTACGGATTTCTCTTTCAAAAATATCATCGCTGCCTGCTACAAAACCGCCTGTGTCAATCAGGTTAAAATGTTTGCCATTCCATTCCGCTTCTCCATATTGCCGGTCGCGGGTTACGCCGCTGATGTTATCAACAATGGCCTTGCGCTCTTCCAGCATACGGTTAAAGAACGTGCTCTTTCCTACATTCGGTCTGCCTGTTATTGCTACTGTAAAACTCATAATAAAAAGGTTAAAGGTTTAAGGTGTAGGGTTTAAGGTTTGAAAATCTTTTTTGTATTTCTTCTGCCTTCATAATAAAAAGGTTTAAGGTGCAGGGTTTAAGGTTGGGAAAACTTTTTTGTATTTCCTTCTGCCTTTCACACTCTGCCTTACACCTTCTACCCTATACCTTTCTTCAATACCCGTATTCTTTTAAATGCACATCATTATCTCTCCACTTTGGCCGCACTTTTACATGCAGCTCCAGGAATACTTTACTATCTAAAAATTTTTCAATCTCCTGTCTTGCCATTGTTCCGATCTGTTTGATCATTTTTCCTTTCTCTCCTAAAATAATGCCTTTCTGTGTTTCGCGCTGCACAATGATCTCCGCTGTTATTTTAATCAGGCCTGTTTTTTCTTTAAACTCATTAATCAATACGGCGGTGTGATAGGGAATCTCATCTTCAAACAACTCAAATATTTTCTCTCTTACCATTTCCCCTACAAAAAATTTTGTAGGCAGGTCAGTCAGATCATCATCTGCGTAAAAAGGCTCGCCTTCCGGCAATAATTCCAAAATTGCCTTTAACAATCCATCTATATTGGTTTTTTGCAACGCAGATATGGTGATCGTTTTCTTATTATAATTTTTCGGCTTAAAAAAAGCAATGGCTTCTTCAATTTTCTGTGGAGTAGCACGGTCAACTTTATTCAGCAGTACAAAAGCGGGTACTCTTAATCGTAATGCGGAAAAAACTGCGTCTACGTCTTCCCAATTGTCTTTTACATCTACCAAAAGCAACGCTATATCAGCATCTTCAAGACTACCTTTTACAGACTGCATCATTTTTTCGTGCAGCTTGTATTTAGGTTCTATTATACCGGGTGTATCTGAAAAGATGATCTGGTATTGATCGCTGTTTAAAAAACCTTTTATACGATGCCGTGTAGTTTGCACTTTGTGCGACACAATAGCGAGCTTTTCGCCAATCAGGGCATTAAGCAACGTGCTTTTGCCTGCATTAGGCTTACCAAATATGTTTACAAACCCCACTTTCATAAATAATAACCGGCTGAAAAATTTCGGCAAAGGTAATTCAAACAAAATTTGTTTGGATGATAAAATACAGACACTTACCTTTGCGCTCCATTCAACGGAATAGTAGAATAGAGAAAAGCAGGAATGGAAACAGTTCTGAGTAAATACGAAGTGTAAAACAACATTATATCGCGAGGTAGAGCAGCGGTAGCTCGTCGGGCTCATAACCCGAAGGTCGGAAGTTCGATCCTTCCCCTCGCAACAAAGGCCTCAGCATTCTGCTGGGGCTTTTTTATTAAAGTAGTCAGCCCTCTTTCCGAAGCATTTTTTCATTTCAGCTTTTGCCAGTATTTTCGCAAATCATTTCAGGCACAGGAATCTATAGCATCTTTTCTGTGCTGCTATCATTCTAAAAAACAACATTCTGTTATGGCATACGATGTAATTGTTTTAGGCAGCGGTCCCGGTGGATATCCTGCAGCAATAAGGGCATCCCAGTTGGGTTTTAAAGTGGCAATCATAGAAAAGGAAAGTTTAGGTGGAATTTGTTTGAACTGGGGGTGTATTCCTACAAAAGCGTTATTAAAAAGCGCGCAGGTGTACGAATCTATGAAACACAGTAAAGACTATGGAATAGATGTTTCAGGTGTGCAGCACAATTTTGAAGCGGTGATTAAACGCAGTCGTGGTGTTGCTGATAAAATGAGTAAGGGTGTGCAGTTTTTGATGAAGAAGAACAAGATTGATGTGATAATGGGTTATGGAAAAATAAAAGGTAAAGGACAGATTGAAGTAACAGGTGCCGACGGGAAAACTCAAGTGGTAGAAGCAAAAAACATTGTAATTGCTACGGGCGCACGTTCACGCCAGTTGCCCAGTTTACCCATTGACGGAAAAAAAGTGATCGGGTATCGTGAAGCAATGGTACTTCCTCAGCAGCCTAAGAGTATGATTGTAGTAGGAAGCGGTGCTATAGGTGTTGAGTTTGCTTACTTCTATAACAGCATGGGAACTAAAGTAACCATCGTTGAATTTTTGCCAAGAATTGTACCTGTAGAAGATGAGGACATTTCGAAAGAACTCGAAAAACAGTATAAAAAGCAAGGCATTGATATTTATACCAGCAGTGAAGTTACCAGCGTGGATATTGCAGGTAGCGGAGTAAAGGCGAAAGTAAAAACCGCCAGCGGGGAAATTACACTGGAAGCAGATATTGTATTAAGTGCTGCGGGCATTGTTGCCAATATTGAAAATATAGGCTTAGAACAAACGGGTATAAAAACAGAGAAAGGAAAAATCACTGTTGATAAATATCAGCAAACCAATATAACCGGTGTTTACGCTATTGGCGATTGTACTCCCGGACAGGCGCTTGCGCACGTTGCCAGCAAAGAAGGCATTATTGCAGCCGAACATATAGGGTATAACGAAAAGAAATTTGCTCACCTACCAGATACAATTGATTACAATAACATTCCCGGTTGTACCTATTGCACACCTGAAGTAGCCTCTATTGGTTATACCGAAAAAGCGGCGAAAGATGCAGGGTATGAAGTGAAAATCGGCAAGTTTCCTTTTATGGCTTCTGGTAAAGCCAGTGCCGCAGGCGCTACTGAAGGTTTTGTGAAAGTAATCTACGATGCCAAATACGGTGAATTTCTGGGAGCTCATATGATCGGGTACAATGTAACTGAAAATATAGCTGAAGTATCTGTAGCACGTAAACTGGAAACAACCTGGCACGAAGTATTGAATGCTTCCCATCCGCACCCAACCATGAGTGAGGGTGTTAAAGAAGCTACAGCAGCAGCTTACGGAGAAGCGATAGATATATAGTGAATGGTGAATTGTCAGTAGTGAATAACAAACCCTGGAATATTTGCAGCAATGCAGATTTTCCAGGGTTTTTAGTTTATTGTAGATTACAAGTTTATCGTTTGACGTCTATCGTCTCTCATCTTCTCATTCACCATTGACAATTGACTATTCACTTCGCTAATTCAACTGCACTGCCGGCAGCCTGTGCAATTGCCCATCTACCACCACCAGTTCTTCTATTTC
>JBGALP010000294.1:0-5817 GCA_044223805.1 Agriterribacter sp. | reverse complement strand
CGATAAATACGTCAGGAGCAGATACTGTATTGGTTATTGGCGTTGCCATTAATGGTGAAGCCAAAGCTTATCCCATACAGATTATTGGGTATCATCACCAGGTTAGAGATACAATTGGAAATACTGACGCCATTGTGAGCTATTGTACTGTTTGCAGAACCGGCCGTGTATTCAGTCCTGTTGTAAATGGCAAGCCTGAAGTATTCAGACTGGTTGGTATGGATCATTTTAACGCGATGTTTGAAGATGCCACTACTAAAAGCTGGTGGCAGCAGGCAACGGGTGTGGCTGTTGCCGGTCCATTAAAAGGGCAATCGTTGAAAGAAATTGCTTCGCAACAAATGAGTTTATCAGCATGGTTGAGGTTGCATCCTAATTCAACAGTATTGGAACCAGACAGTACATTTAAAGAGAAATACGAACACCTGGGAAATTATAACCGTGGCACCATTGAAAATTCCCTGGAGAAAAGAGATTCGGCTTCATGGGAATTTAAATCGTGGGTGGTAGGCGTGTTGCATAATAATATAGCCAAGGCGTACGATTGGAGCGAGTTGGAAAAGAAGGAGATAATAGAAGATTCGTTGCCCGGTTTACCCATTGTAATCGCATTAGAAAAGGATGCGGCTTCCTTTCATGTATGGAGTCGGTTAGTAGATGGGCAGTCGCTTCAATTTGAAAAAAGCAAAGCACAAAACACTTTAATGGATATCAACACACATTCCACCTGGAATATGAATGGCGTTTGTATAGAAGGAGTTTTAAAAGATAAACAGTTGCAAACAGTGCAAGCTTATCAGGAATTCTGGCATTCGTGGAAAAATTTTCATCCGAATACGTTGATGCATAAATAGGAGAGAAGGTATATATACCAACACTATAAAAAGAAAAGACGCTTTACTTGTAAAGCGCCTTTCTATAAAACCAACTGCTAAAAGCGTTATTCGTAATCGTAATTACTCCAATACAAATCTGTATTTCTGTTTGCAGGAACCCAGAATATTTTAGAGGTCATATTATTTTCACCTGAAACCTTTGACAGATTTGCTCCGTTGCTCAAGGTTTCGTCTGAAGGATAACGTACTCTATCAGGAAAAGGTGTAAATACAGCTCCCTGCCACGTAAAAGGTTCTAATTTGGGGTGACCGGTTCTTCTTAATTCTGCCCAGCATTCGTAAGGATGCAGAATGTTAAGATGAATAAACTTCTGCTGCATCAATATTTCCATCTTGTCGTCAATAGAAGCAGCCGCGGTGAATTTGTTTTTTACAGTATCGCCCCATTGAGCAATAACGGCTGGGCCTGGTTTTGTTGGATAAAGGGGCGCTGCCATACCCTGAGCATCTCCATCGTCTTTAAAGTTGCTTGCCTGGTTCAATGCGTAATAAAAATCTGTTGAATGCAGAACGGCATCTTTTATATGTTCTTCAGCAGCTTTGCCGGTAGTGCCTAATTCTTTTAATGCTATTTCCGCTAATAATAAATCCATTTCTGCCAGCGTGAACATATACACCGGCATTTTATCATTGCGGGTATACGTAGCGAAATTGTACATGGAATAAGCATTCTGTGCCAGGCTGCTTGGTAAATCGTCAGCATAAGGATAGTACCTGTCGCCGGCGGTGTAACCAGGTTTGTTTGCATCTGTGTTGTATGAAATACCCCTGTAGTCGGAGAATTTTGTAGGCATAGCTATCACAGGTAACCGGGGATCATCCAACCCTTCATCATAAGTCTTCGCGCCATGATTCATTCGCTTCATAATGATGTTAGGAATAAAAGATGCATAGGTATTTTCATACAAGCCTCTCATCCAGAAACCGCCACCATTTTTTTGATCGGTATCAAACCAGATGGGAAATGTAAGGTCAGTTGTTGGCAATTGTCTTCCCAATGTTTCCTGTATCAATGGTTTTGCATAAGCTTCGTCTACACCGGCAATACGCACCAGCAGTTTAAGACGGGTAGCATTAGCGAATTCTACCCATTTGTCTATATTGCCTTTAAACACCACATCCTGTTTTACAAAAATCTGCTGAGCAATACTCGACATCTGGTTGTATTCTACCTGGAATGAATCTGCCAGGTTGCCGAGGTCATTTATTACAGATTTGTATATTTCTTTTGGATCGTCGTATGCAGGATACCAATATTCAGGACTATTATTACCTGCCTGAAATGCATTAAAATAGGGGATGGAATTAAACAAATCAACCAGCTTGGCGCTCTGGTAAACTTTTACAAGTGTTACCAATTTATAATATAGCTCAGCATCAAGCTTGGCCTGACCTTCCCGGCTATTCCATTCAGCTCTCAGGGTTTCCCAACTTTTTAATCTTCTGTAGCTGCCTTCAAAATATCCTTGCCCCGTAATCGGAAAATCATCAAAACCATTTCCTGTTGTAAGGTCATTGTATGTAGCAAACCAGGTATAACGGTCGGTAACATATCGTTGTGCCACCTGCTCATAACCGGTAATGCTGGTACCTCCATTCATCAGGTAATACCATTCACCATAATCCTGAACAAAAATTTTATTTTCACTTATGGTGCGTGTAAACAACCCTGGAACTATGTCTGTAACACCCTCACTTAGCTGATCCTGGTTATAAAATCTTCTTCCAGGTCTTTTTGCAGGATGTTAGTCCTACTATTATTGATAAACTTAAATATATTATTGTACGTTTCATGTGTTTATTTTTTATTGATTTCAGCCACATGGAATTCCGCATAAAATATGTTTCTGTATTCATGATGAACACGGATATTTTTATGCTCCATTTCATTATATACTTTTTGTGCATTAAAAACTAACATTTACTCCAAATGTAAAAGTCTGTTGGCCCGGAAACACGGTGTTCTCTACATAACTATCTGAACCTATTGCTCCTTCTACATCAATGTTTGGAATTGATTTGTAGAGATAAAACAGGTTACGTCCGGCAACAGTTAATGTAAGCGCCTGTAATTTCATCATCTGCGCTACACTTCTTGGCAGCGTATAAGACAATGCGATTTCTCTCAACTTGATATAATCGTTTTTACGGATATTATCAGGAGGAAAAGATGTTGAAAGATCATTAATATACGTTTGATAATGCTCAGATGCAGCGATGATGATATCGTTGGGAATGTATTTGTTGTTGTCATCGAGTTTTACTCCTGGAAGAATGCGTCCGTCATGATAAACTTTGCCATCTACAGATTCAGCAGGTGCTGACTGGTTATGTTGCCATGCAATTTTTTTATTGCCTGCACCAATATAATAGGCCATTCCACCGCTTGCTTCATCACGGTATGGTAGTGTGTTTTCCAATTGTCCTAAGCCATATAAGCGTTGGTTGGTATAAGAGAAAATAGTACCACCATATTTATAGTCTAAAGCAATACGGAAAGCAAAATTTTTGTAACGCAGATCTGATAAAACGCCACCGTATAAGCGAGGCATGATATTTCCTTTCGAGATCATTTTAAGCGGATCTGAATCTAATGAGTACAATCCATTTGCATTTACAACCTTGTTTCCGCTTTCATCGCGCAGGTAATCGTATGCTTTTATTTCACCAACAGGTTCGCCTTTGTCTGCACTTATATATGCAGAGCTTCCATTAATAAGATTGCCACGGTTATAACTCTTAAGATCCTGGTATAGATCAATAACTTTTGACGCTTGTCTTGCACCATTCACGGTTATATCCCATCTGAGGCTTGGAGTAAGTACAGGCGTTCCCGTTATAGAAAATTCAAAACCTGTGTTCCTTGTATTAGCAGCATTAATCAGCAAGCCGCTTGAGCTGGAAGATTGAGATACAGGTAAGCTGATGATCTGGTCGTACCTGTTGTTGATATAGTAAGAGAAGTCAAGGGTGATTCTGTTACCTTTCAGGAAACTGTTATTGATACCGATTTCAAATTCTCTTTTTCTTTCAGGTCTTAACGAACCTGGCATAATTCTTCCGGGAGGAGAAACAATTACTGCCTGCGCACCTGTACCGGAAATGTAGCCTAAGTCGTATTGGTTATTCGCAAAATAACGGGGAGCGCCGTTACCTACATCGGCCCATGCAAATCTAACTTGCCCGCGATTCATCCATGAAATATCATAGCGCTCTGTATAGTTCCAGGTAAGCGAGGCTCCGGGATAAAAATATTTATTATTACTTGGAGGCAGTGTTGAATTCCAGTCCTGCCTTCCCTGCAGATCAAGGTAAAACTCATTTTTCCATGAAAGTGTTGCCGATGCTACAGCACTGTACAATACATCACTTCCTCTGCCGTAGCTTCTTAGCAGGTATGCATTACCGGCATCAGGAATACCAGCCTGGTTGTTAAACGAATACCATCCCGGGAAATTCAATCCACCAATAGTATTTGTACCTAAGGTTTCGGTAGTTCTTAATCTGTATATAAATCCACCAAAACCCGACAAACGGAAATCACCGTTGAAGAAATCGTTGTCGTAATTCAATAAGCCCTGGTAGGTTTGGATAGTGTTATTTTCTTTTCTTACACTAAATCCTCCTCCTTGTACAGCAGGCAGAATGCGGTCTACACTCACTTCAGAAGTATAGTTAGTATTGTCGTAGTCTAATCCGAACTGACCGGTAAAAAATACGTGTTTGCTGAAATTGAGTGTTGTCTTGGCTGAAGTAACCATATGAAATTTATCATCCTTCTGCCTGTTTTTATCCAATGCCCATTTATAGTTTGCTACCAGGTTGCTGGCTTCCGTAACACCATAAGGGTCAAGAATTCTTTTATATCCGCTTTCGTCTAAAAATAAGTTGTTATAATAATCATCATAGCTATAATCTACAGGAAAGCCCCATGCAATGTTTCCGCCATTTCCTTCTCTTCTGTTTTGAGAACCGATGCTGTAAATATTTGAAATCAATTCAAAGCTTGCAAATTTTGATGCTTTGATATTGCCGTTAAAGCTGAATGTATTACGTTTTTGCCATGAGTTAGGGCTGATGATATCATTGTACTTATAGTTGGTATATGAAGCTCTAAGACTGCCCTTTTCGCTTGAGCCCGCAATAGCAACGTTAGAAGTGAAAGAACTTCCGGCACTGAAGAGGTCATCATAACTATTTTTAGGACTGTTTTTTATTATAGAACTATCATAAAACATAGCATTAGCGCCATCGAAAGCAGGGCCAAAACTGAACCGCTTATTGGCGATTTTTCTTATTCTTTGCCCATTTACTGTAACAAATGAACTATCATAAATGTTATCTCCTAATCCATATTTGTCCTGTAATTCCAGAAAGGTTCTGGGTTTCTCTACACTATATTGAAAAGAGCCCGTCATGCCAAAGCCTTTTGCATTTTTACCACTTTTAGTAGTGATCAAAACCACACCGTTAGCGGCGTCTGTTCCATATAGTACAGTAGCTTTAGCGCCTTTAAGGATATCAATAGATTCAACATCCAACGAGTTAATATCATTGATGTTGGCTCCATAATCATATCCCGCACCTACCGAACCACCAATGGAGGTTGCACGATCTGAAATAATAACACCATCCACAACGAACAAGGGTCTGGTGTTTTGATCAGGATTTAAGCTGAGCGCTCCACGGATATTGATTTTTAAACCACCCATTGGGCCGGCAACACCGGTGTTTACTCCAACACCTGCGGCTTTACCATATAGAGCTAAAAAAGGGTTCATGGTTGCTCCAGCTTTAGTAAGCTCATCTGCTTTAACGGTACTAACGGCATAACCAATTGAGCGGCGCTCGCGTTTTACCCCCAATGCAGTAACCACAACATCATCAAGACTGGAAGAGGTTGGAGTAAGTTTTACAGTAA
>JBGALP010000293.1:0-5562 GCA_044223805.1 Agriterribacter sp. | reverse complement strand
GGTCTTTTTGCAGAGAACAATAATACCGGATGTGACTTAAAGTACATTTGCTTTTAAGTCACAGTGCGAAAGCTGTAGATAATCAGGAGAGTTTTTTCAGAAGAGAAGTGAGTGTGCATTCAAACATTGCAGGTTTCAATTCACATTCCCACACCGTAATAATTTTCCAGCCATCTTTTTTTAGTGCTTGTATGGCTTTTGCATCGTTGGCTTTGTTGGTGTTTATTTTATTCAGCCACCAGTCGGTGCGGGTTTTAGGTACAACAAAGTATTTGCAGTTTTCATGTCCATGCCAGAAGCAGCCATGAATAAAAATAACAGTTTTGTATTTGGGCAAAACAAGGTCAGGTTTGCCCGGTAGTGTTTTATCGTGGAGCTTATAACGGAAACCCTGCGCATGCAGAAATTTTCTCACCAGCATTTCCGGTTTAGTATTCGTGCCGCGTATGCGGCTCATATTAAAACTGCGTTGCTGTGGAGTGTGTACGTCTGCCATCGGAATTTGAAATTAGAGATTTTAGATTTGAAATATCTCTGTAATGCAGCGTAGTTGTTCACAACGTAAATTTTTTGCTTTGCTTTCACTGCCTACCGGCAAGCTTGTTTGCGACTTTGCGTGAATGTATTCAAAATAATCTGCACATAATCTTAAAATCAGCCGCTAAAAATCCAATGATCCATGTAGCAACTACGCAGAGCAAAAAAAGCAGTCCAATCCCTATGCGGTTTTGTGTAGACAACGATTTCTGTAGAAAAGGTAATAGCAACGCTACCAAAGCTATGATCAACCCGGTATAAAAATAAGCTGTGTTTCCCCACTCACAGGAGTATGGACCACAAAGCCAGGCTGTCATAAACTGTATCACTATAAGAATGATAAAGAGGGAAGTCGTTCTTTTCATAAAAGGTAAAAGGGGTAAGGTAGAGGGTGTAAGGTAAAATACAACGGTAACTGACTATAAACGATAAACTAAAAACGAAAAACTACTCATTTTCAAATTTTCACATTACTAAAGTGTGCTTTCATCGCCTTCGGATAATCTGCCAGTGCAACTTCTGGTTCGGCTATTTCGGGATGCCAGAGCTTTTCCCACTCAAAACTGTAGTAGCCTTTATAACCGTCTTTATACAAAATATCAATAGCATCGAAAATCGGTGTGTCGCCTTTTCCCAGCAATACATAATCAATTTTATCACCTGTAAGTTTGGCGTCTTTTATATGCGTATGACGGATGTACGATTTCAACTGCGCGTATACATCAGCGGGAGCTTCTTTGGTAATCGTCCACATATTGGTAATATCCCACACCAACCCTACATGTTCATTGGCGGCGGAATCCATAATTTTCTGCAAGTCGGTCGTACGTACCACATCCCCATGCGATTCCATCAGTACGGTTACTTTGCTGCCTTTGGCATAATCGCCCAATTGTTGCAGCCCGTTTATAATCAGTTCCATTACCGCATTGCGGGTATCATCTTTGGGCAGGTCGTTAGGGAATACCCGCACATAAGGGCAATCCAGTTTTTCCGCCAGGTCAATATAGCGTTTGGCGTCGTCGAGGTTTTTGGTACGCTCTTCTTTTTTTGCATGATGCATGGCGGCGGAAGAACCCAGATCAACAATGCGCAGTTTTTTTTCTTTCAATAACTGCATGCTGTTTTTTATAGCGTCGGCACTGTTGAATGCCGGCGACTGCAGCAGATCAATTTGCCGTTTTATACCGCGTAGTTCAATGCCGCTATAATCATTAGCTGCCGCAAAATTCACCACCTGCGTAAAATCCCAGTCTGGGCAACCCAGCGTAGAAAAGGAGAGCAGGGGCATTTTCTTTTTAATATCAAAAGCGGAAGCCGCTGTAACAAGCGGAACCATAGCTAAGCCGGTTTGTAAAAAATGGCGACGGTTCATTTTGTTCATAAGGATAAATGTAGGGGATTTTTAAAAATGCCGGAAGGAAATTAAGATCGCGGTTGATGAAAGCGGAGGCAGATCCCTCCTTAAGGTCGGGATGACAATACAAATACGAAAAGAGGATGGTAATACAGGAACACAAATGAATGCTATTGTTGGACTGACTGCCCTCTCAAACTGTCACCCCGACCCAGGGAGGGGTCTATCTTCGCGCTGATCATTCAAAAGGATAGCCATTCGTCTGCATTATGGAGGAGGCAGACCCCTCCTTAAGGTAGGGATGACAATACAAAATACAATAGAGAGGATGACAATACAAAAGAGGATGATACTACGAAACGAGGTGTACGCAAATCTTAATGGTATATGTGTACAATTTATACGAAGAAACGTGCCGTTCACTCAAATTTTGAGGCTGTTCACTCATTCAGTATAGAAACAAATATGCCCCTGTTGTAGTATTGTGTCAGGTTTTTCATAAGATATTGGATTAAATGGGCATTGATTTCTATCAAAGCCCCTTTTTTTTTGCCTCATCCGGTACATATGCAATTTTTTTGGTAGCATAATCGAAACACACCATTCCCGTTCTGGCCGTTGCTACAGTTACCAATATATTGTTATGGGTTGCTTCGAGCTTATATACAATATCAAAACGAACCCTTTCAAATGCGGTAGCCGCAACCGACACGTGCACCATATCACCGTAAAACAGTTCCTTCTTAAACTCAATAGCTACGTCACTCATAATTAATCCCACTCCAAAAAAATTTTTTTCGTCGCACCCCGCTTTTTGAAGGAACTGCATTCTCGCTTCATGAATAATAGAAAGAATACTGTCGTTGCCGGCGTGACCGCCGTAATTGATATCGGTAATACGTATAGGAATAACCGAAGTAAATGAAAAATGTTCGGGAAGTTCAATCTTTACCCTTGCCATAGTATGCAATTTTGGTAAAGATAAAAGGCAAAGGAGTGGGAGAGAAAATTATTTGCGGTTATTAGCATGCAGTAACTGCATCAGCTCAGCAATATCCATAAAGTTGTTGGCTGATGGAATGAAGGTAGAATTGTTTACCTGCTGTTTCCATTCGGTAAATATGTTTTTCCAGTAACGGCTTTCGCGCAGAATAACATCCAGTAATTCTTCATTACCACTGCCGTTTAAGTACTGAATGGTATTTCTGAATTTTGAAGATACGCGTATAGATTGACCATCGGGGCCTGTCATATAAAAATAACTGTTGGGCAAATCCATCAGTGTTACATCTTCTTTTATTTCTCCCTTCAGGTTGCGTACCCGTTTTCCGAAACCGCCGTTTACGTCATAATTGTCTGTTACTGTTTGAGGCGCTTCGGTTATAATTGCTGGTGCAGGTGGCTGAAAGGTTTCTCCATCGCTGTAAAATTGCTCTTGCAGCGTGTTACGCGGTTGATTGTTTTTCTGCTTCCTGTCGGTATATGTAGAGGCAATATATCTTTTTTCTTTTTCCGGTTGCGTATTTTCAACAGCGGGAGTTGTTGTTTCTTTATCTGCAACAGGTGGCTTTACTGTAGGTTTTTGATTTACAGCAGTATCGTGTGAGGTAGTTCCGGTATTTAAAAAGTAATTAACTGTAAAAAATAAAATACCTATTACCGCGGCGGCAGCGGCTATGCGCAGCACTGCCGGTAGGCGAATAATTTTTGTTTTTTCAGTAATACCGGCGGAGTCTAAAGCCTGTTGTATATTATTCCATGCATCTTCAGGAGGGGTAGATGCTGCATGCTTCAATTTTTCTTTAAAAAGTATAAAGTCATTATCCAGGTCATGCACAATATTGTTCCATATATGGACTGGAGGAGCAGTTTCTATATGCTGTAACTTATCCTTAAACAGTATGTACTCATTGTCCAGGTCATGAACAATGTTGTTCCACACGTTTTCAGGCGGAGTTACTTCGTGATCATATAGTTTGTCTTTCCATTGCATGATAAGGATAGCGCGATTTTATTGCGGTGTTTTTTTGGTACGGATTACATTCTGTAAAATTCCTTTTGCTCTTGCTAACTGCGATTTGCTGGTTCCTTCACTTATGCCTATCAGTTCTCCTATTTCTTTGTGCGAATAACCTTCAATCACATACAGGTTAAAAACGGTTCTGTAACCGGGCGAAAGCTCCTGTATGATTTTTACCAGGTCTTTCATACTCAACGTATCAAAAGCAGATGTTTCTTTGGTTTCCAGCAGGTTTTCGTGTCCTTCGGTAACCGGGTACATATTTACCTGTCTTCTATAGTGTTCTATTGCCGTGTTTACAAATATGCGTCTTATCCATCCTTCAAAAGATCCATCTCCACGATACATGTGAAGATTCTTAAAAACTTTTACAAATCCATCCTGTAGTATATCCTGCGAATCTTCCGCTTTACTGGCGTAACGAAGGCAAACGGCGTACATTTTTGGGGAAAACTTTTGGTATAAGAGTTCCTGCATTCGTCTGTCACCGGCAATGCAACCTTTTATTAAGTCGGTTTCGGTTACAGTATGGTTGCTTTCTATTGGCATTTTTTTTAATAAATATTGAGCTTTGATAAATGAAGCCCAGGCTATTATTGAGGTTTTGGCTAAACTGTTAATAAAAAACGTATAAGCTGGTCCATTGCTTTGGCTCTGTGGCTATATATGTTTTTTTCTTCCAGTGTCATTTCAGCAAATGTACGGTTATCAGGTTGTGGTACAAATACCGGATCATAACCAAATCCTGCGTTCCCGGCAGGTTTTTCAGTAATTTTTCCTTCACAAATACCTTCAAACTGGTATTCTTTGCCATTTAATATCAACGAAATTACCGTTCTGAACCTTGCCTGCCTGTTGGGCTTATTTTTCAAATCTGCTAAAAGTTTTTCCACATTGGCGTTAAAATCCCTGCCATCTCCGGCATATCTCGCGCTTTTTACACCAGGAGCGCCATTCAAGGCGTCTACTTCCAGTCCTGTATCTTCACCAAAACAACTGGTTTGAGTAAGTTGATAAATGGTAGCAGCTTTTGTTCTGGCATTCTCCTCCAAAGTATCGTATGGTTCGGGAATATCAATATCAATACCGGCTTCCTGCAAGGTAATAATATCAAAACTGCCTTTAAGCACAGAACGGATTTCCTGCGTTTTATGTTGGTTATTGGTAGCGAAAATGAGCTTTTGCATGAAAGATAATTATAATTGGAACATCTTTTTTAAACCGCCCCAAAGCAAACTTTTAAGCGATTTATCACCTTCTATCACAGCAAGTGAAGGGGCGGATAAATAAGCTACATTTCCGTACCGCTGTACCTGGAAATGCGGAAACTGCAATGGAAGCCCTATGTCGGATTGATTAATATCAAAAAGGATAGTAGCTACAGGATTGGTGGCATTATTTATTGCTGTATAACTGGTGTTAGCATTTGTGCGCATATTAATGAGCGCTATATCTGCCACATTTAAGCCGCAGGCATTTAATATGCCGGTAAGAAACTGAAATGCTTTATCGTTTATAAACGGCGCATCATCAATATTTACGAGAATGGTAATGTTTTTTTGGTTAGAACCTAAAAACTTAATGCTGCTTTTGTTTTCATTGGTCACTGTAACATCTTCTGCAGTTTGAACAGCCACAAGCGGCGTGG
>JBGALP010000292.1:0-5576 GCA_044223805.1 Agriterribacter sp. | reverse complement strand
CGGGTGTACAATTAATTTGCTTACATCACCATCTGGTTTTTTATACCTGAATTTAATGGTCATCAATTCTGCTGAAGCATTACTGGTATTGATAGTAGCGGGTACCTTTTGATATTTTAAAGGATCAACCTTATCAATAAAATCACTTTTTACACCTACGGGTATTACCTCATACAAAGCTGTTACAGTATGACCACTGCCCAATTCTCCGGCATCTTTTTTATCGTTATTAAAATCTTCTTTATTCAACATCCTGTTTTCATACCCAATCAAACGGTAAGCCTGCACTTTAGCCGGGTTAAATTCTACCTGCAGTTTTACATCTTTGGCAATAGTAAACATGGTGCCGCCAAACTCACTCACCAACACTTTTTTAGCTTCGTTCATATTATCAATGTAGGCATGGTTACCATTTCCCTTATCAGCAAGCTTTTGCATTTTATTGTCTTTGTAATTGCCCATGCCGTAACCTAATACCGTAAGGAATACACCACTGTTTCTTTCCTTTTCAATTAATCTTTCCATATCATCATCGCTGCTCATACCCACATTAAAATCACCATCGGTACATAATATGATGCGGTTATTGCCTTCTTTCACAAAATTTTCCCGTGCAATTTTATACGCCAGCTTAATACCTTCACCACCTGCGGTTGAGCCACCGGCTTCCAAACGATCAATGGCAGTTTTTATAGTTTGAGCATTGGCGCCACTTGTGGCAGGTAATACTACGCCCGCGTTTCCTGCATATACTACTATCGCTACTTTATCCTGCGGACGAAGCTGTTCGGCCAACAACTTCATGGATTGTTTTACCAACGGCAATTTATTTTCATCTTCCATTGAGCCTGATACATCAATAAGGAATACCAGGTTTGATGCAGGTATATTGCCTACGGGAACTTTTTTACCCTGAAGGCTTACCAACACCAGGCGATGTTCTTTATTCCATGGCGCTTCACTCAATTCTGTGTTGATGGCAAACGGCGCATCATCTTTCGGTTGAGCATAACTGTAATGAAAATAGTTGATCATTTCTTCAATACGCACCGCGCCGGCTGGCGGCAATTGTCCCTGGGTTAAAAACCTGCGTACATTGCTGTAAGCGGCTGCATCCACATCAATAGAAAAAGTAGACAGCGGATTTTCTTTTACCGCTTTAAAACTGTTCTCTACTATACCATCATAGCCTTCGGTGTTAAATTCGGTCGAATCAGAACGATAACCTTTGCCATCATCATACCAGTCGTTAACTTCTTTTTCCTGCATGCTTACATTAGGGGCATACACTATACCAGCGGAGTTCGCTTTTAGTGCGTCTGCGGTTTTATAGTTCTGAGCCCTATTTCGTTGGATTCCCAAAGCAGTTACCACTACTTCTTCCAGCTTATCTTCATCTTTTACTTCGTTTGTTGATAATACCACATCAACCTTTATCCTCCCGTTAACCTTTACTTCTTTTGTGGAATATCCAATAGTAGAGAATATCAATACTGCGTTTTCTTTTTTAGGGGTGATCTCAAAAATACCATTGGCATCAGTTTGGGTTATATTACCGGTTCCTTTTTCGGCAACTCCAACGCCCTGGAGTATTTCACCGGCCGTGTTGGTTACCTTGCCTTTGATGGTTAACGGGGCCTTGGGTAGAAAAGCTACTAATGCCGCAATGACTATGGCACTGCAAAAAAAGATGTACTTCATACTATGTGTTTTAAATGCTGTTTGCAGATTAGATGCAACAGCAAAACACATTACATAATTGAAGGATTAATTTTTTTACCGATTATATTGATGCAATGCTTTTAACCAAAGGCATTATTATTATACAGTTGTTGCTCAACCTCTTGGCTTTTCATTTTGTATGCTTATCTTCATTTTACTAACTATTACCGTAGCTGGAATTTATTAAAACCATAACGCAACAACACTCTACAGACAATGAGTTGATAGCTTTGTACAAGCAAACTCAACAACTGGATGTATTATCTACTTTATACCAGCGTTATATGGAGCTGGTATATGGCGTTTGTTTGAAATATTTTAAGGATCAGGAACGCAGCAAGGACGCGGTGATGAATATTTTTGAGGAATTGGTACAAAAACTGCAATTACATGAAGTAAATAACTTTAAAAGCTGGTTGCATACGCAGTGCATCTGAATGGTGTGTTTGAAAAAGAAGAACAGTTTAATAAGCTGGAAAAATGTTTAGCAATACTTCCTGCGCAGCAAAAGGAAACCGTGAGTTTATTTTATTTGCAGCAGAAATGTTATGAAGAAATTGTGACGATAACCGGCTACGAATGGAACAAAGTACGTAGTTATATACAGAATGCAAGGAGAAATTTGAAGTTATGTATGGAAAAACAAGATGGTGAATTGTGAATATGTGAGAAGTGAAACGATAGGCGATAACACTATCAAAGCTTTTACAACCTTTAAAAAGTTGTAAACCTTAAGAAAGACGATCATTGACTATTGACAATTCACATTAAACACAAATGTCAACGGGAGAAAACCATATTAAACAGTACAGCGCAGAAGACATACAGCGCTATATAAACCGGCAAATGAGCCCGGCTGAAATGCATGCTATAGAAAAAGCATCGCATGAAGATCCCTTTTTGGCTGAAGCGATGGAAGGATATGTTGATAATCCTGTTGATTCGATAACATCTGATATTGCAGCATTAAAAGAAAGACTATCAACTCAAACTGGAACCAAAATAGTTCCATTATTCAGTACAAAAGAAAAAAGCAGAAAAATATGGTGGAGTGCAGCAGCGGTTATACTGGTGCTTTTAGGTACTTCTGCCACATGGTATTTATTAAGCAACAACACTGAAGGTAGTATAGCACAGCAAAAAGAAAAGACTTTACCGGAATCACCGGCACAGGCAAAGCAAGCTGAGCAGGAAAACAAATCTATAAATAAGCCAGATACTGTTGTCGTTCCTGTGCAAGAACTGCCTGGAAGTGATAAAACATCATCTACAGGTAAGACAGAACAATCAAAACCCGCAGCCCCGGCTGTAGTAGCTACCGAAAACAATGCATCAGTACAACAGGATAGTATTGCCTTTAAGCTTAAAGACAAAGCTGATGATATTGCTAAAGAGAAGGAACTTTCAGCGGCTACGGCTGACCATGCGGATGAAATTGTAAAAAAACAAGAACCGGCACTCCAGGAAAGAGCCAAAGCTCCAGCCCCCCGTGCCGGCGAAATTAATCGTCAAAATAAAAACGCGGATGCTTTTCTATCATCAAATATTTTTAAAGGAAAAGTAACTGACGAACAAAACAAACCATTGCCCTTTGCAAATCTTAATATCGGTAACTCTTCCGTTAATACCTATGCAGATGCTCATGGAAATTTCAGATTTATGAGCGGCGATACGGAAGCATTGGTGAATGTTAAATCAGTTGGATACGAGTCAACGCAGGTTAATGTTCAATCTAACATCGCATCAAACGATATTGTATTAAAAGCCGATCCTAAACATTTACCGGAAATAGTTGTAACGGGATATGGCTCCCAAAAGAAAAAAAGGTTAACAAAACAGGAAGATAAAAAAGAAAATGAGGTAGAGCAAGAAGATGATCGGGCTGAACCGGTAGATGGCTGGGATTATTATGACATTTATTTGTACAATAATAAACGCATGCCTGATGCACAAATTAACAGCGCTGGGGGATATGTAGACATTTCTTTTTATGTAGATAAACATGGCAACTTATCTGATTTTCATATAGATCATTCCGCCTGCATTGCTTGTGATAAAGAAGCTATACGCCTTATAAAACAAGGCCCCAGGTGGAAACTTATTAAAGGAACAACACCCGAAAAAGTTATTCTTACGATCCAGTTTTAAACGGGTTGTACAGTAATTTCCTTTTCATACTTTATAATACTGTGTATCCTTTATCTTCGCAGCGAAATACATTATCACTCTTTTAATTTATAAAAACTAAAGACATGAAAAAGTTTTTTCTACTTGCCGCTTTTTCGGGAATGATCTGCGTTACGCACGCACAGCAATTAAAAACGCCTGCTCCTTCTCCAACTCAAAACGTAAAACAGGATTTTGGACTGGCTTCAGTAGAAGTGTCTTATTCAAGGCCTGCAGTTAAGGGAAGAAAAATTTTTGGCGACCTCGTTCCTTATGGTAAAGTATGGCGCACGGGTGCTAATGGAGCTACTACCATAACTTTTGGTGATGATGTAACTTTTGGCGGACAAAAAGTGGCTGCCGGCAAATATGGTTTACTCACTATTCCTGAAGCAACACAGTGGACAGTTATTCTTACCAAACAATTGGATGTCACCAGTCCTTCTGCGTATAAACAAGACCAGGATGTTGTACGGGTAAAAATAGCAGCGATGGAAATGCCTTTCTCACTCGAATCATTTATGATTACCTTTGATAAAGTACTACCATCTTCTATGGATCTGTTAATTGGATGGGATAAAACCATTGTTATTATACCGGTAACTACCGATGTAAGTACAAAAGTAAACGCGCAGATAGAAAGCATGAAAGGGAAAGCTGATTTTCCATATTACAGCGCTGCAGAATACTACCTTGAGTCTGGAAAAGATTTAAACACTGCACTCACATGGTTTGATAAAGCCGCTCAACAAAATCCGGATGCATTTTGGGTGTACTATAAAAAAGCAACATGTGAAGCAAAATTAGGCAAGAAAAAAGAAGCCATTGAAACAGCTAAAAAATCTATCGCTTTAGCAACAACAGCTAAAAATGACGACTACGTTGCGCTGAACAACAAGCTTATAGCTTCAATAAAATAGTGTTGTGTTAATCATGATTCCCCGCATTTTTCCGTGAGAAGAGAAACGACAAACGTGAGATGCTTACATCTCTATTCTGCCGTTTCACGCTTAACTTAACAATAGTATATTATCTTTTAAAATAAAAGGTGAGCCATCATTCAGATAGCTCACCTTTCTTATTTTAGTATAGTGAGATGCTTTTATTTCATGGATATGCTGCAAACATTTTTACACTTATCGCAACGGTCGCAACTTTTTTCATCTGTACACAGCTTGCAATCTTTAGCGCCGGAACATGTTGTTTCTATGCCTTTACGCGCCAATGATGAAACCGCAGTATTAGTATGCAATACTCTGAAATAAGCGGCGAATACTAATGCCATTGCCGGTAAAGCTATAGCAATTAAAAAAAGCCTGAGTTTTTTTATCATCATATACTATCGCGTTAGGGTTGAAAATCAACATTCATTTTCGTAACGATTTTTTTACATTCGTAAGTCTGGCAGGAATAGTTTCAAATGTGTATACCCCAATTAAAGTATCATATGTTAAACCAGGAGATCATTGCCATTGTTGTGTTGCATATATACACAATAGGAAAGTAGTGCCTGCGTTTTTCTAAAAAATATCCGATGAAATCCATAGCCAGTTTCCTTTTGTGCACTGTAATTCTTTTTGCCTGCTCAAAAAAAGAAGACGCTTCACCTTCTAATCCATACGACATTAAAAATGTTACCGGGCACTACACAGGCGGCTCGTTAAGCTGGCAAAAAAACGACAACGGCA
>JBGALP010000291.1:0-5579 GCA_044223805.1 Agriterribacter sp. | reverse complement strand
TACACGGTATAAATAAAACGGTTCGAAGGATTAAAATTCAATGCATCTACATCCTGTACATCCTGCTGCGCATTATTGTTGGAAGTATTAAATTCAACATCATCGCTTGCTAACATGCTGGTAACCCAAAACGAGCCCCATCCGTTATGTCCGCCAAAAGAGGTAGCGCTATTCAAAGCCCATAAATCCTGCATAGAGGAGTAGGCTCCAAACAAACCTCCGTCGAAATCTGCTTTTTTATTGTAGAAAGTAGCGGTGGTTGTTTTATCCAACGGGGTAAGGTCTAATTTGTTACACGATACTACAATGGCCGTAGTAGCTGCCCCTCCCAGAACCAACAAAAGAAAAGTAATATAAAATCTCTTTTTCATATAGTATTATTTATATGCTATTTGCACACTTTAAAAATTGATCTGCCATCCAAGCTGGAACATTCTCGGCTGTGGAGCATTACCATTATCATATCCGTTTAAGAATTGATTTTCACCACCGGCAAAACTTTGTTGCCTGGTAACCTCAGGATCATACCCTTTGTACTTGGTAAATGTGAACAGGTTAGATACCCCAACATAAAACCGTGCATAGGAAATAGTACCATTGGTTAAGGTAGACAGCCCTTTTATAGTATAGCCTAACTGGAGATTTTTTACCCGAACAAATGAGGCGTTTTCCAGGAACCTGTCAGAAAACCGGTTGGTATTAAAGCCACTGTTTGCCCGCGGCATACTGTTGGTTTTGTTGGTAGGTGTCCACCTGTTTAATACACTTACGCTCTGGTTATCCGTTCCGTTCATAATTTCAAGATCGGCACGAGGTCCGTCATACACAGTATAGTTGCCTACGCCCTGTATTACGAGAGAAAGGTCGAAAGATTTATAATTTGCATTTAAAGTTGCTCCATAATAAAATTTAGGAATGGGGCTGCCTAAATAAGTTCTGTCTTCATCACTTAATTTTTTATCACCATTCACATCCGCAAATTTAATGTCTCCTGCTGCTGCGCCTGCGTATCCATCAGTAGTGGGCACTTCGGCATCGGTTTGATAGATGCCTTCTGTTTTATATCCAAAAAAGTATCCCAAAGGTCTGCCTACAGAAATGCGTTTATCGTTCAGTTGAATATAATCCACACCGTCGGGAAGTTTTGTAAATTCATTTTTTACATATGTAAAATTACCCCCAATGCTGTAACTAAAGTCTCCAATCTTATCTCTGTAATTTGCTGAAAACTCAAATCCCTTGTTGGTTAAGGTGCCTGAGTTCAAATCGGCAAACTGGTAAAAACCAGTGGTTAATGCTACGGGAATAGACATCAATAAGTCCTGCGTGGTTCTGCTGAAATAATCCATAGAGCCACTTAACTTATAATTAAGTATGGAAAAATCAACGCCGATATTTGTTTGAATAGCTGTTTCCCATTTCAGGTCTGGGTTTGCAAACAGCACCGGTGCATAACCGGTTGCAATAGATTGATCTCCTTTACCCACCACATATTTCACAAAGCTGCTGAGGGCCGGCAGATACGAAAAGTTGGTACCCGTAAACTGGTTGCCCGATTGACCCCAGCCTGCTCTTATCTTTAAATCGTTAAACAGTTTTGAGTCTTTCATGAATTTCTCTTCGGTAAGCCTCCATCCTACAGAGAAGGATGGAAAATAACCGGTATTGTTTGCTTTGGCAAATCTTGAAGACTTGTCTTCTCTAATGGTAGCAGTAAGCAAATATTTATCATCATAAGAATAAAACAAGCGGGCTAATTTCCCCTGGATATTCCAATGATCTGCTGTTTCTGAAGATCCAAATGAACCTGCGCCACCAGCTACACCTAAAGGAGGATTAAACAGGTCTGCTGCCTGCACTCTTAATCTACGCAACAGGTAGCTGGTTTGTTCGTAACCAACCAATGCCGTTATTTTACTCTTGCCAAACGATTTGTCATATGTAAGTGTTTGTGCAAGGCTGAGTGTTGCTTCCTTGGGTTGCTCATTTACAATAATGGAAGTTCTTGGCGTTCCGATACCGGAAAAATCAACCGGCCCCTGGAAAAATATACCCGTTGCTTCGTTATAATCAAGTCCTATACTGGCTTTATATTTTAGTCCCTTTATAGGTTCAAGTTCCCCATACAGGTTTCCAAGTATTTTGTTACTCTTCATATGTGTATAGCCCACATTAGGATCAGCAGACCAAAGAAAGTTCTGCGCTGTACCGCCACCGGTAGTAGATGGATTAGCCGGATTATATTCACCTGTAGAAGTATATGGCTGAAAGAAAGGAACGTTTCTTGTAGCACCAGCTCCGGCATTAGCAAAATCTTCTGACTGCACTGCTCTTTCTGTTCTGCTCAGTAACAATGATTCTCCAAATTTGAGGTACTTTCCAATCTTCGCATCCGAAGTTGCTTTGGCAGAATATCTTGAAAAGTCCTGCCCTAACTGAATACCGCCCTGTTTAAAATAACCACCACCAAAGCTATAAGTGGTATTTTGATTGCCGCCGGATATAGTAAGGTTGTGAGAAGTTGCGAAGCCTTTTTTATACACTAAATTCTGCCAGTCAACAGTAGGTTTACCTGCAAAAGCCGAAAAGTTATTGCCAAATCCTTCCTGCTGGTATTTTATATATTGTTCTGTATTCAATACATCAAACAATTTATTCTTTGGTATTGCCTGAACCCCCACATACCCATCATAACTAAGGGTAGCAGCACCTGATTTACCACGCTTAGTAGTTACCAATATAACCCCGTTATTGGCACGCGCTCCATAAATAGCAGTAGCAGAAGCGTCTTTTAATACATCAATACTTTCAATATCACTCGGGTTAATACCTGCCAGTGGGTTTGATTCAGTTGCACTGGATGTGTTAACCGTGATGGTGCTTGTATTTGTTGCAACAGGCACTCCATCAATTATCCAAAGCGGCTGGTTATTACCGGCAGTACCAATACCGCGGATACGCACTTCTATCGGAGCTCCGGGGTCGCCACTACGGTTTGTAATATTAACACCCGCTACACGACCAGTTAAAATCTGGTCGGGACTTGTAAACGGTTTATTGGCAAAATCTTTTCTTGTAACGGAGCCTACAGCTCCCGTGAGGTCTTTCTTCTTTTGCGTACCATAACCAATCACCACTACTTCATCAAGCGCTTTTTTCTTCTCATCAGTTACCAACATTATTTCAATGTCGCCTCCTTTACCAGCTACCTGTTCCTTGGTAACGTACCCGGCATACGAAAATACCAGCACAGCTGCTGATGAGGCAACCGTAATACTGAAGTTTCCCGAAACATTGGTAGTTGTACCATTTGTTTTACCTTTTTCAGTTACACTAACGCCTGGTAACGGAGAACCATCTTCACCGGTGATAGTTCCTTTAACAGAAACGGATTGTGCGAAAAGCGTAGAAGAGAAAGAAAACGACAGCAGAAAAAATAAACATAAAAATTTCAGGAAAGAAAAAGATGGCCTGGTAACCTGGCACTTTCTTTCTGGAAAATGATCGTTAAGCATTAGTAATCGGTTGTATTGTTGGAGTAATTATATTGTTGTCTCTGCCATTGCAGGTAGACAATGATAAGGGATGATGCGGTAAAAATTAAGGTGGAGGATGACGAAAAGATATATAAGAAGTATATACATCAGCGTACAGCAGTATCGTCATACAGCAGTTTATTTAGGAGTTCAAAAAATCAAATGTTCAATTACATGGAAAAAAATGAAACAGTTGGCTTCATCTTCATACCTATATAAAGATAATGACTAATGCAATTCAGTCCGTTTAAACAATTAAATATTTTTGCAAAGTGTATTTACAACGCAAAGTGGCAGCTCAATAATTCACCTGGTTTTGTTTAATCGGTTAGGCTTACCAGGTAGAAAGCATATTTTCTGATGGGAATATTGTATTATTAATTGTGTTCACTTTCTATAAAATATCCCGTTTCCCAGTGAAACCCCAAAGGATTCTCTACCTGCCAAGCCGCCACCCATGTCCCCTACTACGGGAAATATTTCTGCAGCGCCTGCTTTTAACGCCCGTGCGAAACGCTCGTCAGGGTCGGGAACAATTAATATTATACGCATAGCATCACCAACAATTGTTTCATTTACCTGTCTCCCCAAAATCAGCACCGGCAACAGAAAGTCTTGCCATTATTCCACCAGGCACTTCTAACCTGTACACAACAGCAGCGCCAAAAGCGCTTTAGTAAAATCACACTACAGCAATACTGTTGTCGAATTCAACCACGGAACAATGGAAACTTTTACCGCGGTATACGTACTCATGTTTTTATATTAGAATTCAAAAACCAATTATTTGATTGATAACGTATGGAATATAAACAGACACTTCTTGTTTGTCTTTGTATATCCAAGGCGGCAATAAATTTAATGTCTCTTCAATCTTTAAGTCCAAAAGTTGTTTAGACAATTTACTATGATTAATCTCTTTAAGTTTGGAGTCTTTATTGGTTTTAATAATGAATGGGAAAATAGGGACATCGTCATTCATATGGTCTTCTAATATTTGTAATACTACGGTGGTTTTATTTTCTGAAGTAGTTGTAAATATTGCTCTATACTTATAGTTTACATAAGTATCCCAAAAATCTAATGGCACTTCCATTAATTCAACAAATAAATCACTGGTAAAGTACATTCCACCAATAGGTAACGTGCCATTGCTAAGCGGACGCCTGGGATATCTTAGGATATAATATTCTTCAGTGTTGTCATTTCGAATGATACTACCGTCTTTATGAAAAAAATAGGATTCGTTAGCAAGATATTTTGAAGTATTAAAATCATATTGAACGGCAGAATATTTACCTTTTTTGTCATTTATTGTCCAGATTCCCTTGGGTATTCCATTTTCATATTCACCGGAAATCAAAATCTGTCCCTTAGAGGTAAAATAAGTCCATGTGCCAGTCTTAATTCCATTATTAAAATAAGCAGTTAATTTTGGCGTTCCATTGGCAGAAAATATCTCCCATTTACCGTCGGGCTTACCATTTGAATAATTCATTTTCCTGATCATAGCCCCGTTCTTATTATAACTTATCCATTCGCCAATTTTTTGACCTCCTTTAAATGAGCCTGTCTCTATGATCTTACCATTACACGACCTTTCAAATTTCCCATCAAGCGCGGGATTTAGTTGATCAATCTGATCAACACAGTTGCAGTACGATAATTTTTCGATTTGTTGTGCAAAGGAAAACGCAAAGAAGAAAATGGAAGTTATTAGCAGTATTGTTTTAAGCATTGTGTCTATTTTCATATATGGTTAATGAATTGAAATCAATATACGCGTTTCAACTAAAGATGAAAGTATCAATAAAAATTGATATTTACATTTCAATGTCGTTTCATTAAATCTTCATGTTCGGAGGCAACATCGCAAACAAAAAAAGCTGGCCGATAGAGCCAAACTTTTTCTTTCGTTCAGTTCTTCACCCAACAAAAAGTTTATGTTGCATCCGTTTTTTATTTACTTACAAGTACGCAACCAGAAGTTCCCTTACCCATCAACATCCTCCATTCCTTGGTATGGCATAAATCACGTTGCCC
>JBGALP010000290.1:0-5619 GCA_044223805.1 Agriterribacter sp. | reverse complement strand
ACGCGTGCTTTGTTGCCTTTGAAGGACGACGCACTGGTGCAAACGAATCTGCGGAACGCTACATTGTTCCTGCAGAATATACTGCCGCTATTAAAAAAAGACGGATTGCTGGATGTATTATATACTTTGAGCGAAGCGGGGCATATTGTGGACTACACGCCTTACCTGCAAAAAATAATGTTTGATTCTTTAACGGTGCATCAGCAGTGGCAGGTAGTAGCCATTAAACAAAAACAACAACTCAACTACCAGAAAGAATGGCGGGTAGTAATATCAAAGAAAGTTGAAACCATGCTTGGCGCTGTACATTGGGGCGAAGATGCTTACTTGTGGCAAAACAATGCGATAGCTACTACCGTTCTGGCATACACTGTTCTGCAACGCGAGCCAGGGCAGCAGGAATACCTGCGGAAAATAATTCAATATTTTCTTGAGAACAGGAAAAACGGAAGATGGCGGAACACGGTTGAATCTGCAAGCATTTGTGCTGCTATATTGCCGCTTATAATACAACAGCAACCTAAGTTCAGCAGCAAGCCGCAGGTAACAGTTAAAACTGATAAAAAAGTGGTAATAGATAAGTTTCCATATGTATCAACCATAACAAATAATGCGGAGCCAGTTCAAATTACTAAAACCGGTGGTGGCTTGATGTATGTAACTGCGTGGCAGAAAATTTTTAATCCAGATCCGAAAGCTGTTACTGACCATTTTGTGATTAACACCAGGTTTGAAAAAAATGGGAGAACACTGGATTCGTTACAGACCGGTGAGAAAGCTGTAATGAAAATATCCCTGAATGCATTACAGGATGCAGAATATGTGATGATAGAAATTCCGATACCCGCCGGGTGTACCTATGCAGATAAACCGCAAAGCTGGAATGCACATAAAGAATTCTTAAAAGACAAACTGGTTGTATTTATTGAACATATGCCCAAAGGAAATTATCAGTATAGTATTGATCTTGAACCACGTTATTCAGGAATATATCATCTGAATCCCGCGAAAGCGGAGCTGATGTATTTCCCCACGTTTTATGGAAGGAATGAGATGAAGCGCGTTAAGATTATTAACTGAAACCTATAAGGTTTGCAGCGCTGCTATGCTGCCCGGCAAACCTTATAGGTTTAATGCAGTTATCATTTGTAAAATCTCCATTATTGATATGTTATCCTTCGATAAACAAAATACTTTAGGTATAGCATTTCCGTTTTCTCCAAAGCAATGTTTTGAGCTATGAAACAACTATTATTTTTTTCTTTGTTATTTGTATCAGGAAATAATGCATTTACGCAGACCGTCCGTTATGCGGCTTATGCTTCATCTTTTAGTCTTGATACTTTGTTTACAGTAGTAAACAGTCGGGAAGACGCCATCAATATCACAGTAAGCAATCCTGGTGAAGCTGCCCGAAAGTTTATTGCAGAAGTTGTAGCTGTGGAAGGAGAAAATAATGACTGGGGAATCGTTTATTCTGCCATTATCAATCAGGATAGTTATTTTCTTAAGCAGTGGAGGGATGGAAAAAAGCTAACCGAGAAAAGAAATATTAAATTTGTATTACCACACTACAATAAGTTATACCTGAATATTGATGCAGACGAAGCAAAAGATTTTAGTTTTAAAATAAGTGGCAAACCAATACAGAATGGAATAGCCGTTCGCCTGCGTGTAACAGCACTCGACAATAATGAAACAGCTTATTCGCCGGTATTTTATATTTACAAGCAGCCTTCTTAAAACAGGTTAAGATTATTAATTGCCATTAAAATAAAAGGCTATCGCATTACGCAATAGCCTTTATTGTTATCAATAGTTATTGATTGTTTATTTCATCCACCACACTTTAATATCAGAGGTATTACCGCCGATTTTAGCAATCTGTGCGTTAAAATTATCTGTATTATTTACGGCTTCATCCTGTGCGTAAGGCAAACGATAAAATGTTTTATATGTTGTTGATGGATTACTCGCAGGATCAACTGGTGTATTGCCTGTTCTTCTCCATAAATTAAATGCTAACCATGGCTGCCTGAAAAAAGAAAGCCATTCCTGTGCATAAATTTTCTTAACAGCATCATCCGCGGTACCAGTAAATTTCACTTTAGCATTAGCAAACAAAGCACTTATCTGTGTAGGGGTAGGGGCGGGAGGAGCGACTGCCTTCCAGTTTTCTGTTGCATCATCTGTATTCTCAGCAATAGTATACCAAAAGTTCACAGATGCCGTAATCCCCGCTTTGTATTCTGTTTCTGCCGTAGAGAGATTTTGTGCAACACCTAAGCCACGGGCATAGGCCTCCGCTTTTAAAAAGTGTACCTCACTTGCTGATAACATTTCTTCAGGAATATACCAGTTATCTCTTATGAGGTACCAGTTAAAAGGAGAATAAATGCAATCGTTTTTATCTGTTGGATCAGTAGCTGAAAAATAAGCATTGATATTATCGCCGGTACTTACTCCAATTGTATATGGTGCCCAATTGCCGGCCTGGTTAGGTTCAACAAATAATTTAGCTCTTGGGTCAAAAATACCTGCATCCGTATTATTATCCGATACCATATTCCACATAGTACTGCTCATACGCGCAAATCCCGTGCCCCCTGACGAAAAGCTCCACCATCTTCCACCAAGGTCAACTCCTCCAAGAGATGCTGGCCACATTGCTATATCTTCACCATCTTCCACCAGAGGTTTGCCACCGCTTATGGCATCCTGTATAATAGGCGTTGCTGTAGCTGGGTCTTTTTCAACCATCAGCATAGCCTGGCGCAAACGCAGTGAGTTAGCGAACTTTTGCCATTTGGTCATATCCCCTTTTAAAAATGTATCAAAAGTGCCTAACGCTTCATAAGCATTGCCTGCAGCAGTTGTTGGATTGGGGTTAGTATTGATATTGTCAACAGCCCATTTAAGATCTGTAAGTAAAGAATCGTAAATGGCTTGCTGTGGATCATATTTTACCCTGAAATATATAGCGTCTCCATGATAAGCTTTACCGGCATCAAAATAAGGAACATCTCCAAATTGATCTGTAACCCTGAATGTTTTATACGCTCTTAGCGTATAGAGTATAGCGCGTATATTATTCATGGACTCCTTATCATCTACCACGCTTATCTTATCAAGCATCAGATTAATGTTTTGTAACGATGAATAATAATCGTTCCAGATATCATTAACACCATTTGATAATACATAACCTGATACACTTGTACCCGCAGCCAATTGTGTAACTACATAATAATAATCGTTATGCACAGATGCCTGTTCCTGCCATTTGAGAAAAAGCGTACCCATTACCCCATTAATAAGCGGTCCTAAAGTAGTAGTTGAAGGCTTATCATGTGTAGCGTTGAGATCCTGGTAATCTTTGGTACAGGAACTTGCTAATAATGCAACGGGTAAAATAAAGGCAAATATTTTTTTTATGGGAATCATATTATTTGAATTTTTCCGTGAATGATTTCGTTGACACATCTTTTTAGAACGATAATCTTACCTGGAAGCCAAGAGAGCGAACGCCAGGTAGAGAAGCGAACTCAATTCCCTGCGCATTGCCGGCGCCATTTGATCCCTCAGGATTAATGTTGTTAGGTAAAGAACTGTACAGGTAGAACAAATCTCTGCCCACCAATGAAATGGATGCAGCCTGGAAAGCTCGTGTCTTTTTTACAAGGCTGGTTGGGATAGCATAGTTAATAGATATCTCTCTCATTTTAACCCAGGTATCTTTAAATACACCTGTGCTGTGTATCCATTGACTGTTGTTTGGTCCGCTGCTCCATACACCATACTGCATGTACTTGTAATAGTAATGAACTACAGTATTGTTTACAGTTCCATCAGGGAATACACCTGGCAGAATTACGCCAATATTAGATGTAGTGCCATCGGGTGAGGTATATGATAAACCACCGCCATCTCTTTCTTTCAAAGTTTGAGGTGCAGTTCCCTGCTGCATAGTAGATGCATAAGTGCCTGACCACATATCACCACCAATTTTAGCATCAATTAAAGTACTGATTGAAATTCCACCCTTAAAAGTGAATGTGTTAATAATACCACCTCTAAGCTTTGGTGTAGCATTTCCAATAGGAACAGCATTTGTTGTAGCCTGGTAAACGGTTCCTTTCATTTTAGCTGCGGTTTCAGCGCTCACACCAAAATTTTTCATAATCATTGCTTCGTCCTGCAAAAGTGGCAAATGAGATTTTGGATCATACACATAGTCGTAACTCATAATAGCACCGAACTCTTTTCCTACAACGGCAGAAATGTATACACCACTTCCGCCCCATATATTATTCATATCAACTCTTGTGGCGCCGGGTGTTAATGATAATAGTTTGTTATAGTTGGCGGATAAGTTCAATGCAGCATCCCATTTGAATACAGGGTTATCAATTATCTTTCCCCTGATGATGGTTTCCCATCCTGAATTTTCAAGCACACCCGTATTTACAATTATACCACCTACACCAGAAGTAATGGGCAAAGGGGATGTAAGCAATTGATTTTTTGCACGGCCGTGATAATATCTGAAATCAATATCCAAACGATTATCGAAAAATCCGAGATTAATACCAAAATCTGCAGTTCTATTAATCTGCGGTTTATAGTGGACTGCTGGTAATGAGCCCGGCAAACTTGACGTAGGAGACCCTGCAAAACTTCCAGGCGTATATATAGTATTGATCACATACGGAGGTACATCTGTTGACCCCTGTGCATAGGCTGCTCTTAACTTACCAAAGCTTAGTATTGAAGGATCTATATGTAAGGCATCAGAAAATACGAAGCTTGCAGCAACTGATGGAAAAAAGTAAGACCATTCTCCTTTAGGTAAAGTGGAAGACCAGTCATTACGACCTGTAACATCGAGGTACAAATAGTTTTTGTACGACAGGTTAAGGAATGCGTATGCTGAATTTAACTCCCTGTCATTCCATGTTTCTGAAGGCACCTGACCGGTTTGAACATTGCCCGAATAGTTATTGAAGTACGTTAGGTAAGGTACTGCGTATGTTGTGCTGTTACTAGCAGAAAGACCATACAATGATCTTTTGTAAGATGTTCCACCCACTGAAAACTTAGCATTGATATTAGACTTGGCAATATTATCCTTATGCAATGTTGCCAGAAAATCATAGTTGTTGGCAATATCCCTGGTAAGTCCGTTGGCATATTTGCCGCCTATGGTTCCGGTTGGATCCGTAGGATCATTTACCGCTTTATCTTCATTGTTGTTTGCATCCACGCTGGCTCTCAACATAAAAGTTAAAAAGCTTGTAGCATCGTAATTCATTTGCACAGAACCAATCAATTTCCTACGGGTAACATTTTCGTTATTCGCGTAAGTATTCCAGTATAAATATTGGGCGCTTCCGTTACCCGCCCATGGAAAACCACTGAATTTATTTTGAGATCCATCAGGCAATCGGTAATTACCATTATCTGCAGCACCTCTGTAATTTCTTCCGTAAGCATATATAAGATTAGACTGAAGTCCGGCTTCTGTATTACCTAAAGCAGGCGCATTGTGGTACACATTATTATAGTAAGATGCGTTTACCAGTATGTTCACTTTTTGTGTGAGCTTAACACTGGTTCCTA
>JBGALP010000289.1:0-5874 GCA_044223805.1 Agriterribacter sp. | reverse complement strand
TGGAAAAAAACTTTTTCGTTTACTTATTCAATGAAGAGAATATTTAGAAGCATAAGGACTTTAAATTTAGGTTCAATTTATTTAACGGTTTTTATGAATAGCTTTTATATGACTAAACGGCTCAGAGGAAACTATCCTATTAATATGAACAATCAAATAATATAATTGCCAGAATCATTTTTTCAGGACAACCGATTAAGACCACTACATTGAAAATAGTTGCCATTTCAGATACACATGGGAAACACGAACAACTAGTGCTACCACATGGAGACATATTGGTTCACGCTGGTGATATATCAATGAAGGGAACAGAAAATGAAATCGAAAGTTTCCTGCTATGGTTTGAGGCACAAAACTATACATACAAAATATTCATTGCCGGTAATCACGATTTCTTTTTTGAAAGGCATTCTGAAAATGAAATTCAAAAATTCATTCCTCCTGATGTTATCTATTTAAATGACAGTGGGATTGAAATTGCGGGACTAAAATTTTGGGGATCTCCCATCACACCCTGGTTTATGAACTGGGCCTTTAACAGACGGCGTGGATATGAGATAGCCAGGTATTGGGATCTTATACCAACGGACACAGATGTTCTTATCACTCACGGACCAATGTTCGGGCGACTGGATGAAAACAAGGATGGCGAGCATGTGGGATGTAAAGACTTACTATTAAAATCAGAAGAATTAAAAATCAAAGCTCATATTTTTGGGCATATACATGAAAGCTACGGCTCCTTAGAAAGCGGAAACATACAATTTTTAAATGCCAGTGTACTTAATGAAAGGTATGAGCTCGTAAATGCACCCTTTATAATGGAATTTTAGAATTCGATGTAGGATAAAGGAGATCAATAAGACTGCTAACATTCATGAATGCCTGTAAATGAACTGTATATAGTATTGGAGTTGCTTTAAAATGATATTGCCCGATAGATAGCCTCAGCTCGTTTAAAAAGAATACACATATTTATTACCCGTAATTGGCTTTTTTTATTGCAAACAATTATCTTAGCCGCTGTCAACCAACCCCTCACCTATGCTACCAGGTTTTTTACAAGACTATAGTTATTATATAATTGGTGCGTTACAAATTATATGCATTCTGCACGCGCTTAAAACCAACCGGCGCGATTGGATTTACCTTTTGATCTTCCTTCCATTAATCGGCGCTATCATTTATATTATCCGTGAAATATTACCTGGCTCAAGGTTATCAGAAATGAATGCCGGTAATGTAAAAACGTTTTTCCCCAGTGGAAGAATCAAAGAGCTTGAACGCAATCTTAAAATAGCGGATACAGATGCCAACAGGTTACGGCTTGCTGAAGAATATGCAAGACAGGGAAATTTTGTAAGAGCCATGGAGTTAACGAAAACCTGTATGGCAGGTATTTATGCAAAGGATGTAAGCATGATGCTCAATATGGGACGTTATGCCTATGGCGCAGGATTATATACGGAAAGTCTTGACTGGTTAAATAAAGTGTTGCAGGAACGAAAAAATAAATTCGAGCGGCCCGAAGATGAATTAGTATACGCGAAAGCCTTGCACAAATCAGGTGATACAATTAAAGCGGAAACGGCTTATCAACAAATCATCAGGGTGCATCATTCCCTTGAAGCAAGATATCATTACGGCTTATTATTAAAAGAAGCTGGTCGCACTGACGAAGCTAATACACAATTTAAGACAGTAATTGAGGAACGCAGTTTTCATCCCAAACATGTGCGCCGTGTAAACGCTCAATGGGTGAGGGCATCAAGACAGGCGTTGAAAGGATGAGCTGATTATTAGCAGGAGATTTCTCTTCATCCTCCTTTGTCGGACTCACCGAAATGACGGGAAAGGATGATTATCCTTGTCTTTATATTTGTTTGAGAAAAGTATACTCAATCGCTATACCGAACGCAGCATAGCGAGTGAGGTATCTCCAGTGATAATGATGAAGGTGATTAATTTATATTATTGCTACGAACTACACGACAACATGGAGCACCCTACTTTATGCCTTGCCCAGTCAGGACGTTTGGCAAACCATTGTTCGTTGGCTGGTTGTTCGTTATAGGGTTGTTGTAAAAGTTCATGGAGGGTAGCGATCATACTATAATCTCCATTATCAGCAGCATCAATGGCCAGTTGTGCCATATAATTGCGTAACACATATTTTGGGTTAACAGCATTCATGGCAACTTTTCTTTCAGTATCACTCAATGCTTCAGCCTGTAATCTTTGTAAGTATTTTTCAAACCAAATTTTCCACGTAAGTAATACCTCACGTTCTATCTGTTCCGGTGCATAAAAGGCATCACTAACTGTATGCAGAAATAAACCATTCTCATCAATCGCGGTATTCTTTTTCACGTTGCCCAGGTTCCTGAAAAAGATCGTCATGTCTGTTTCACTTTTATGCAACGCGATTTTTAAATCTTCAATCAACTGCGCATCTTCTTCCTTGCTAGCAGCAAGTCCCAACTTCTTGCGCATCATATCAATATATGTTGACTCATAATTGAGCTTAAACGCATGCAGTATTTCTTCCAGCGCTGTTGCATCATCTATTAAAGGGTATAGCGCATTTGCCAATTGATATAAATTCCACAGCGCAACATTAGGTTGCTGACCAAAGCGATATCTTCTCGTTTGCCTGTCGGTAGTATTGGGCGTCCAGTTGTGATCATAGCCTTCCAGCCAGCCATAGGGACCATAATCAATGGTTGATCCCAGGATAGACATATTATCTGTATTCATCACGCCATGTACAAAACCAACGCGCTGCCAATGAGCAATCATATCTAACGTTCGGTTGCATACCTCACCAAAAAATTGCAGGTATCCATCTTTATCAAGGTTTTTAATATGTCGATAAAAATGGCGGATAGTATAATCCGTTAGTCGCCTGAGATTTTCTGTATCTTTTCGGGATGCGAAAATTTCAAAATTCCCAAACCGGATAAATGAAGGTGATACCCTGCACACAATAGCGCCTTTTTCGTAACCGGGATTGCCATCATACAGCATATCTCTTAGTACGTCATCACCAGTAAGCACCAACGACAATGATCTTGTAGTGGGTACGCCCAGATAAAACATGGCCTCGCTGCACAAATGCTCACGTATAGAGGAGCGTAAAACTGCCAGTCCGTCTGCAGTGCGGGAATAAGGCGTTTCGCCCGCTCCCTTCAGTTGAACTGCCCATCGCTTTTTGTTGTGTTCAATTTCAAAAAGATTGATGGCACGGCCATCACCTAACTGTCCTGCCCAGGAGCCAAACTGGTGACCGCCATAACACATCGCGTAAGGGTAAGTGTTAGGATACACGTTCGATCCCGAAAAAACACCCAGGAAATCCGTTGAATCAATATCTTTTTTTGTAATACCCAATAAACCGGCTACATCATGCGAAGCATGAATAAGTTCTGGATGAGAAGGGACCCGTGGCGTTACATAGGAAAATGCAGCTTCCGTCACCTGTCTGCGGGTATTGGTTTTGTTCTTATCCGCGGGTAGTTCTTTACTAAATATGTTATTGATCCGCAACTCCATGTTATACTTCTTCCTTCTTCAACTTATCTGTATACATTTTTCTCAGCTTTTGCACTTTGGGATTGATTACCACCTGGCAAAAACCCGCCCCAGGATTATCATTGAAATAATTCTGATGATAACCTTCAGCACTATAAAAAACATCAAGCGGCTCCAATTGTGTTACTATTGGCTTTGGAAAAGTGTCCTTTAACTGATTCAATACTTTTTCTGCTATCTCTTTTTGTTCATCGTTATGATACATGATCACTGACCTGTATTGTGTACCCACATCAGCTCCCTGCCTGTTGAGTGTAGTAGGATCATGTGTGGTCATAAACACCGTCAACAGATCTTCATAGCTTATCACAGCAGGATCAAAAGTTACCTGTATTACTTCCGCATGACCGGTTGCGCCGGTGCATACTTCTTTATATGTAGGATTTTTTGTAGCGCCGCCGGCATACCCTGAAACAACTTTTTCAACGCCGTTCAACCGCTGAATAACCGCTTCTACACACCAGAAGCATCCACCACCAAATGTTGCTGTTTCCATATATTGTTGTTTTATTTTTTCTCTAATTGTATTGACTCTGAATTGATGCAGTATCTCAATTTACTTGGTGGCGGTCCATCGGGAAACACATGCCCCAAATGACAATCGCACACATTACACATTACTTCCACCCTTACCATTCCATAAGAATTGTCCGCTTCATATTTGATTGCGTTTTCTTTAATGGGCTGCGTAAAACTTGGCCATCCTGTACCCGAATCAAATTTGATGCTGGAATCGAATAGTTCCGTGCCGCAGCAAATACAGGAATATACACCAGGATCATAAATGCTGCATAGCTCCCCGCTAAAGCTTGGCTCTGTTCCTTTTCTTCTTGCTATCCTGTATTGTTCAGGCGTTAAAATGGTTTTCCATTCCGCCTCTGTTTTTTCTACTCTTTTATCAGGAACCGGGTTGCCTTTTTTGGCAAAATCCAGCACATTATTCCAGTTAAGCATAAAACTCTTTTTTGGTAAAACAATCTGCAAAGATACCCATTTAATGCAGCATAATAAAGGGTGAAGTGCTTAGGAAAAGCTAATGTTGAAGGGCATGCTTTCAGCTATCAGCTTTCAATGATTCAAAAACCCGGTGAATGTATTGAAGATTACAAACAAATTTTGAGCGTGATTCGAAACCCACCGGGTCTCATAAATTGCTGGTACCTGATAGCTCATAGCAAAATGAAGGCTAATTCCATTTCTCCAGTTCGTCGGCAGTAAATGGCTTTTGGCGGCTGTTAAGTATTTTGCGGGTAGCGCTTACTTCGCTTGTATCAACGGCTCCTGAACGATTGCCCCAGTTTTTCCTGATATAACTTAAAACCTGTGCGATGGCTTCGTCCGTAATTTCTTTGTTGTTACCCAAGCCAGGCATCTCTCCACTTATCTCGGGTGTCTGGTATATTTTATTATTTACCTTAACCGTGCCTGTTAGTCCATTCAGGATGATGGCAATCAGTTTTCTTTTATCGCCGTTTACCCATTCAGAACGGTTTAAAGGAGGAGCAAGTGATTTTACACCATTGCCATCCGCGCCATGGCATGTTTTACAAACTGTTTGAAACAATTGAGCCCCCAACGGATATTCAGCTTTTAATAATTTTTCATTTCCTATGATGGCATTCTTCTTTATATCATTTAAAACTCTTTTAAACCGCTCGTTAATTACAGTTCCGGAATCAGGATTGATAGCCTGCCACTTTTTGAAGAATGCAGCTTCCCGGCCTTCCAGGTTGTTGATAACCGCATCAGCGATATAGCTATTCTGCGGAAATTTTTGAGCTATCTCAAACAATAGTTTGTCAGCCATATACGCATCAAAGGGATGAACCAGTGCCGGCATTTCAAACGTGATGTATATTATTGAGGCCGTATCGTTACTGCTGATGAATTGTTGCAATACAGAAAGATATTGCTTGTAAGTATTTTTATCGGCAACAGATTGTAATGCTGTTAATGCCTGCACCCGTAACCTCCAATCGGGATGTTTGAGTAAAGGCAACAGATCATCTATGCGCAAAAGCCCAAGCCCTTCTATTGTCCAGAGGGAATGAATAACGGTGAGTATATTATCTGAGTGAAGATTATTTTTTAATGCCGGTAATACAGACGTATCTTTTTTATCTATCAGCATTTGCTGTGCCTTGTCTCTTAACCAGCCGTTGGAAGATTCAAGTAATTTAACCAACGCTGCAGGCTCATTGGGCAGCGCCTTTATTGTTGTAATTTTTCCTGCAGGCACTATCTTATATATTCTTCCGCAGTTTAATGGTTTGGTGAGTG
>JBGALP010000288.1:0-5630 GCA_044223805.1 Agriterribacter sp. | reverse complement strand
TGGAGCCTTGCACCCACAATCCCTATTTTGTTGTTCGCTTTATTCCAGATGAAGTTTGCAATAATAACACCCGCACTTGTAGTTGGTGCAACCGCAGAACGTATTCGTTTTACGTCTTACGTTCTGTTTATGGTATTGTTCAGTCTGCTTATTTATGCACCAATAGCCCATTGGACATGGCATCCGGATGGACTGCTCTTTAAAATGGGTGTACTGGATTTTGCAGGCGGTACCGTTGTGCATATTTCTGCGGGTTGTGCTGCATTAGCAGGCGCTATAGTGTTAAAGAGAAGAAAAGTTCATTTTAATAAAGAAGAAGTAAAGCCTGCACGTATACCTTACGTATTATTGGGCACCGGTTTACTGTGGTTTGGTTGGTTTGGGTTTAATGCAGGGTCTGCATTAGGCGCCAACAGCCTTGCGGTAAATGCATTCGCTAATACCAATACTGCTTCTGCCGCTGCAGGACTTTCCTGGATATTTTTTGATGCGGTACGTGGCAGAAAACCTTCAGCACTTGGCTTCTGTATTGGAGCTGTAGTTGGGTTGGTAGCAATTACACCTGCAGCAGGTTTTGTGGGTTTGCCACAAAGCTGTTTCATTGGGTTTATAGCCGCTATCATTTCTAATTTAGCTGTATACTGGAAAGGTAAAACAACTATTGACGATACTTTAGATGTATTTCCTTGTCATGGTATAGGCGGTATTGTTGGTATGATATGTACCGGTATTTTTTCAAGCAAGGCAATTAATAGTGCCGGTGCCGATGGATTAATATACGGTGGTACAGAATTCTTTGGCAAACAGGTATTGGGTTGCCTGATAGTGGTAGTATTTTCATTGGTTATGGGTTTTATAGTGTTTAAAATTACAGACCTTATTCATCCAATACGTGTTACACCACAGGAAGAAGAGATCGGTTTGGATCTTTCTCAACACGACGAAAAACTATAAGGAATTATAAAAAGCTTTTTGTAAAATTTTTCATAGGGCAAGCAATCGTTAAAGCCTTCCATTTCTATGGAGGGCTTTCTTTTTAATTCAATTGCGCCAAACTTTCTTCAATGGCTTTTATCTTGGCTTCAGCGTCTGCTTTCTTTTTTCTCTCTAATGCTATAACTTCTTCTTTGGCATTCTGCACAAAGCGATCATTGCCGAGTTTCTTTTCAACCGATAATAAAAATCCTTTTTGATAAACAAGATCTTTTTCCAATTGTTCTTTTTGAGCAGTAGTATCTGTGAGTACTTCCGACTGGATATAAAATTTATCTTTTCCTATAACAATATTTATGCTGGCGCTTATAGGTTCGTGAGTGGTATTAATATGCGAAGCTTTTACCTGTTTACTTAGGGCAGGAATAATGTTAGTATAAGCTTCTGCATTGTCGGTTTGAATATATATTTTGATGTTGTCTTTGGGCTTAAGTTGATTTTTAACTTTCGCATCTCTTAAAGCGGTAATAGTTTGCTTCAATAATTCTCCTTCTTCAATAGCCGATATTTGTACAGTGCCGACAGTGTTGAATTGTTTTATACATACATCATCCTTGCGATTTTCATCTAACAAGTGATACAACTCTTCTGTAATAAAAGGCATGAATGGATGCAACAATTGCAGGAGACCTGTAAAGAATTCAATGGTTTTATTGTATACGGATTGAGCAATGGGTTTATCGATATCAGGTTTAATCCATTCAAGGTACCAACTGCAGAAATCATCCCATATTAATGAATAAATAGTTTTTAAGGCTTCACTTAACTTAAACTCGCCAATTAATTTTTCGATTTCTGTGCGTTGCTGGTTTAGTCTGCTTTCAAACCAGTTTACCGCAAAATTGTCTTCTTCAGAATGACTATCGCTGATTTTTTGTTGCAACATCTTCACCAGCTTCAGCGCATTCCACATTTTATTATTAAAGAATTTGCCTTGCTCTAATGAAGCTGTATCAAACAACAGATCATTACCGGCAGGAGAGGAAATCATAATACCAAAGCGCACTGCATCAGCCCCATAGTCTTCAATCAGCTTAAGCAGATCTGGTGAGTTGCCCAACTGCTTGCTCATTTTTCTGCCCAGCTTATCACGTACCATGCCTGTGAAGTATACATCCTTAAATGGAATTTCATTTTTAAATTCCATTCCGGCCATAATCATCCTCGATACCCAAAAGAAAATAATATCCTGCCCTGTAACCAGCACAGCAGTGGGATAATAGTAATTGAAATCTTTGTTGTTGGGTTCTGTTATGCCTTTAAATACCTGCATTGGCCATAACCATGAAGAGAACCACGTGTCAAGCACATCAACATCCTGTTTTAATTGGTCAATGGTGAACTGTGAATTGTCAATGCCGTATTCAGCCGTCCATTTAAGAAATGCTTCTTCTTTATTTTCCGCAACAATGCAATTTCCTTTTTCATCATACCACGCAGGTATTTGTTGTCCCCACCACAACTGGCGACTGATGCACCAATCTTTTACATTCTCCAGCCAATATTTATAAGTAGCCAGAAATTTATCGCCGGGATGAATAGTTATTTTGCCGCTCAATACCGCATCTAATGCAGGTTGAGCCAGTTCTTTCATTTTAAGAAACCATTGGGTGGAGATGCGCGGTTCCACCACAGCACCGGAACGTTGACTGTACCCTAGTCTTGTTTGATAGGTTTCTTCTTTCTGGATAAAGCCCTTCTCTTCCAGTTCGGCTATGATTTTCTTTCTTGCCTTAAACCTGTCTTCGCCCACATAGATCTGTGCCGCAATGCTTAATGTGCCGTCAGGGTTGAGTGTATCAATAACATCAAGGTTATGTTTAAGCCCCAGGTTGTAATCGTTGATATCATGCGCCGGTGTAACTTTCAATGCGCCTGTACCAAAGGATGTATCTACATATTCATCAAAAATAACCGGTATGCGGCGGTTGATAAGTGGCACCAATACAAATGCACCTTTCAGGTGCGCATAACGTTCATCGTTAGGGTTAACGCAAACCGCGGTATCACCCATAATCGTTTCGGGGCGTTGTGTAGCAATAGTAATATTTCCCTTTATTGAACCATTAATCTCTACGGGGTAATTAATATAATATAGTTTGCCCTGCAGGTCTTTATATTCTACTTCTTCGTCACTTAATGCTGTTTGTGCCGTAGGATCCCAATGTATCATTCTTGCGCCACGATAGATCAATCCCTTTTTATACAGTGTAACAAAAACTTTCATTACAGCAGCGTAATAATCCTGGTCCATAGTAAAAGTTACCCTGCTCCAGTCTACACTGCAGCCCAACTTTTCTATTTGATGATATATAATGCCACCATATTTATCTTTCCATTCATACGCGTATTTTAAAAATGCTTCTCGGGTTAAAGTATTCTTATCAATACCCTGTTCCTTCAACATAGCTACTACTTTTGCTTCGGTAGCAATAGAAGCGTGATCACTGCCGGGCACCCAGCAGGCATTATACCCACTCATACGTGCATGGCGAACCAAAATGTCCTGTACTGTTTCATTGAGCGTGTGGCCCATGTGCAGCACACCGGTAACATTTGGGGGAGGAATTACAACCGTAAAGGCCTTGCGTTCATCAGGCGTGCTTTTAAAATAGCCTTTATCCTTCCAGTGATTATTCCATTTTTCTTCTACTAAGGCGGGCGTATAATTTTTGCTGAGTTCCATATTGTTTTACTATTGCGGGGGGCAAAAGTACGTATAAAACAAAAAAACACCTTCCCGCATGTAGCGAAAAAGTGTTCCGTCCAGATAACAAATAATTTTTTACCAGGAGAGGTATGTGATAACCGCGATCGTGGCGTATGCAGCAATAACAATCATAGCGATTTTCGCTGTTTCTCCAATGTGCAAGGAATTCAGAAGCTTCATAATTTGTGATTTTATAATTAAAAATCAGGACCGGATTATGCAAAGCTTTCAAAATAGGATATGAAGTTAGATTAAACGAAACCAGGTATATAATACCCTTATATGTTACTTATTGCCAGGTTTTATTTAATGATGAACCGAAATTAATTATTTTCCTGCATATTCTGTAGAATTTATTGTGTGAGAGAATGGATTTATTCACAACATTTTGACATTGATGTTTTAGGTGTTGATAATCAATGTTTTTTAAGTAAATGCACGTTTCTGAAGAAAGGATTTTATCTTTAGATAACAAACTTTCACAGTATTTTGATATTCGCGGTTGTAGATATTGAAACCACAGGAGGCTATGCGTCAGCCAGCAGCATTACTGAAATTGCAATATTTATATTTGACGGTACCAAAGTGATTCATCAGTATGAAACGTTGGTAAATCCGCAGCAGCCTATTCCTTATTTTATTCAAACCATGACGGGCATTACCAATGAAATGGTAGCCAATGCTCCAACTTTTGAGATGATTGCTGCTGAAGTGTACGAATTATTAAGCGATAAAATATTCGTTGCGCATAGTGTAAATTTTGATTTCTCTTTTTTAAATCATTCGTTGTTGCATTATGGTTATACACTCAATGTAAAAAAGCTTTGTACGGTAAGGCTTACACGAAAGATATTTACGGGGTTGCCATCATATAGCCTGGGTAATTTATGCAGATCGTTGCAAATACCTATTGAAAACCGACATAGGGCAGGAGGAGATGCATTAGCGACTGTGTATTTGCTGGAGAAATTACTTCAACACGATACGCAGAATCATGTTCAGCAATTTCTTAAAAAATCTTCTAAAGAACAATACCTTCCATTACATCTTCCTAAAGAACAGATAGAACAATTACCACGCCGGCCGGGTGTATATTATTTCAGGAACCAAAAGGGCAAAGTAATATATGTTGGAAAGGCCAAAAGCCTGAAACAAAGAGTGAGCAGTCATTTTACCCACAATGGCACAGCAAGACAGAAGCAGGAGTTTATAAGAAATGTGCATCACATCAGTTACCAGCTTTGTGGTACAGAGCTGGTTGCCGCTGTATTAGAAGAAACAGAGATAAAAAAACTATGGCCTGTTTATAATACCAGCCGTAAACAAATCAATACACAATATGGTTTGTATGTTTTTGAAGATCAGTTGGGCTATGCAAGATTAGCTATTGAAAGAAAACGAAAACATCTTCGCCCGGTTCATACTTTTGGATTGATGTGGGAAGGATATCGCTTGTTGTGGAAGATGATTGAACGGCACCAATTATCTCCTAAACTATGTTTTGTTGATAAAACAAAATATGAAGGCCAATATGAAGTAGCATATGATGAACCCGGCATATATAACAAGCGGGTAGAAGAAGCGCTGCAGGCATTGCATGATGAGCTGCCTACTTTTGCCGTATTGGGAGATGGTGTAGAGGTTGATGAGTATAGCTGCCTGTTGATGGAAAAGGGTAAATTTTATGGAATGGGATATATATCACGAAAAATGAAAATGGATGATGTTATCCGGTTAAAAAAAATACTCACACCATACCAGGATAATGATTTCATCCGTGATATGATTTACCGTTATGCAGAAAGCAATCCAACGCTTCGTGTAGATTTCTAAAATGCTGGTTACGTAACCTCCATTATTTTTCCAAATTTTTGTTTCAGAATAAGCCATTAGTTTCGCAGCCTTATGACAGTATTCGCACCAATAA
>JBGALP010000287.1:0-5751 GCA_044223805.1 Agriterribacter sp. | reverse complement strand
GTAAGCGCCATGGCTCTGAAAGGTGGCTTGCCATCAAAATGATATTGCGCAAATGTGCTATAGATATACGGCAGCAACTGCATGCGCAGCATGGCTACGTCTTTTACGGCTTTTTCTACTTCAGGAAATGTCCATGGCTTTGTACCATCTGCCCAGGCGTTCAACATTGCCATAGGAGAAAAACAAACAGACTGCATTCTTCTAACCCATTCTTCCGCGCTTTCTGAAGCTCTTACCTCGGGCGTCCACAATACACCGATAAAACTGCTGTTTATTAATGCGGTAATAAAATCTCTGTGACTGTAATAATCGTTATAAATAACATAAGGCGATCCGCTTGCGCCGGCATTGGAGGCTCTCACCAATCCATATGTCCGCTGATTTCTTTCTTTAAACCATTCGCCTGTAAGTTTCTGTATTTTTAAACCATATATCTGTCGCATTTGTTCTGCTGATATGCCGGATGGAAAGGTTGCCACATCTGGCCACAGCCAATTGTCAAAGCCGTCTACTTCATCAATCTTGTAACCGCTTACGCCTATATCAATATGATTAGTAAGAAAATGTTGCTTTAATATTTGCTGTGTTTGTGGCAAGGTAATATCCGGCACTATACCATTCCATACAGTATGCGTTCCCGATAGTGAGCGTAATTGGGGATACAAACTTCCTTTAGGAGATATATAAGGATTGAGCCAGAGGTTTGTTCTGATACCTTTCTGACGAAGTGTTTTATTAAACCCTTGGGGATCAGGGAACCGGGTGCTGTCCCACTCCAGCGTGCAAGGATATGCCATGCTCTGCCAACCTGGTTCTACCCCAATAAAATCAAGGGGGAAACCCTGTGTTTCAAATTCGTTCGCTTCGCGGATGATCTCGTTTTGATTGTATACTGTTGGAACGCGCTGCGTAAAGCCTAAGCCCCACTTTGGAGGAAGATAACCACCGCCATTAAACAGGTTATACCGCTGCACTACCTGCATGGGCGTAGGTCCTGCAAAAACGTATACGTCTACTCCTTCGCCTGGCACATTAACCTCAACCGCATCGGAATATGGCTGCGGATCCCATGTTTTATCCGTATTGCGATCCTGTAATTTTGGCGGGTGTTTGGCATCTTTTCTCACCGCCGTGCCTGCATATACGGTAATATATCTTGCAGCATCTATCAACACACCATAACCGTTTGATGATATATAGAACGGCACCGGCGCATGTGTGCGGCCATTGTCTGTACCTCCGTAATGATCAACATGCAGATTTAAAATCCGTCCACGTTGATTAACGGTTTGAAAATTTAATCCTAATCCAAAAATGGTTTCTTTATCATCTAAAGGGAACCGCAATGCTACATGATCACCATTTATATCAGCGGCGATATCCTGTTGAGGCAATGGAAAATCTGCAGCAGGTAACTTTTGAAGCCCTGCTACAGCAACTGTATTATTCGCAACACTCAATAAACTTATCGCGTTCTTCTTTCCAACGGTTGTTTTCCAGATACCGGGTTGAACCTGCTCCCATTGTAAAACTTGGGTTTGTGCTGATATTGTTTGGGCAGACAAAAAAATTAAACAAACCGCGAAAACAAACTTTTTGTTCATCATTGTATTTTTTATTTCAGAGTGTTGCCGATATCATATCTTTTTCCGGCAACTGTGTTGAGGGTTATTTCTTTACTGTTGTATTTTATTTTACAAGCTCCGCCTTGTTTAGACAGTAGCACAGCACTTACGAGTTTTCCATTTTGCCATTTAATATCAATTACAAATCCTCCTCTCGCGCACAAACCTTTTACTTCTCCATTTTGCCAGGATGAAGGCAGCGCAGGAAGTATGTCAATAAAAGCTTCATGACTTTGCAAAAACATTTCCGCAATACCCGCGGTGCCGCCAAAATTACCATCTATCTGAAATGGAGGGTGCGCGCAGAATAAATTATCATATGTACCACCACTATTACTCATTTCAACACCACTTGAGTGTACAGGATTTAACAGCCTGTTCAATAATTTTAGGGCGTGATCTCCGTCATGCAATCGTGTCCAGAAACCAATTTTCATTGCCAGCGACCAACCTGTGCCACCATCACCACGCATCTCTAATGATTTTTTTGCAGCCTGTGCTAATGCTGGTGTTGAATAATAAGAGATCTGGCTGCCTGGATATAGCGCAAATAAATGAGACACATGCCTGTGTGTAGGTTCTTCTTCTTTAAATTCTTTCATCCATTCCATCAACCTTCCATCACTACCAATGGCAAGTGGCTGCAATTGCGCCTTAGCGGCAATGATCTTATCAATGGTTTCATTCTTTACATTCAACACTATTGCTGCAGCAATAGTGTTGGTGAATAAATTATAGATCACTTCATGATCGTGCGTTGGTCCCATACTTATGCTGGTGGTACTGCTATCAGGCGCCAAAAAAGCATTTTCAGGTGAAGCGGCGGGACCAGAAACCAGTTTACCTGTTACCGGATCTTTTACCAACCAATCCAGGTAAAAAGCAGCAGCAGATTCCAGCATAGGAAACACTTTTTGCAGGTATGTTTTATCCATACTGAATGCATAATGTTCCCACAGGTGCTGACTCAGCCAGGCGCATGCGCCTACGTGTAACCCCCAACTGGGATGCTCACCCGGAGAAGTAAAACCCCATACATTGGTGATAGGATGCATTACCCATCCTCCCGCATGATAATGTGTAGCTGCCGTCTTTTTACCAGGCTCCTGTAACGATGCAATCAGATCAGTTAGTTGTAAATGACTTTCAGAAAGATTGGTTGTTTCAACCGGCCAATAATTCATCTGCACATTTACATCTGTATGATAATCGCAATTCCAGGGCGTTTGAATTTTATTTGCCCACATGCCCTGCAGGTTTGCAGGCAGGCTTTTATTACGCGATGAAGACAATAACAAATATCGTCCATATTGAAAATATAAGGCATAAAGGTATTGCTCTGCCTGCGTAGTTTTATTTTTTTGTAACAATTCATTGGTAGGAATAGCCGCTGCTTTAAGGTCGCCAAGTTGCAGGGATACTCTTTTCATAAAAGTAGAAAAGTCCTTTACATGTCGTTCGCGCAAAGCAGTGTAGTTTTTCATCATCGCCTGTGCGGTACGGTTAGTGAGCTCCTTTTCGTATCCGCTGTTAATATAGTCAGGATAATGCAACCGGTAATTAGTACCCGAAGTAATAATAAGTGTTACTTCATTGCTGCCGGATATGCTAAGACTATTACCTGTTGAACTAAGCTTTCCACCTTTAAGCACTGGTGTTACCATTACCTTATACAACAAACCATCGCCTCCCTTGCCATTGTTCATTGCCCCACTCATGATCAGTTTATTGTCGCTGACTGTAGTATTGAACCGCTCAGGTCTATCCATTGCCAGGTTAAAAGAAAGTGCGGCGGGTTTTGACGCGGTAAAATGTACAATTAACGCCTGATCGGGATAACTCGCAAAAATTTCGCGCTTATATATAATACCAGCCTGTTCGTATTGCACAGATGCTATACCATTAATAATGTCCAGGTCGCGGGAATAGTTTTTATAAGGAGATGACTTTTTAAAATCAATCCACAGATCGCCCAGCGTTTGAAAACAACCGAATGGAACAGTTGAGCCATTGCCCTGACCTGATCCCGCCCCTTTACATACCTGTGTTTTATAGGTAAGCTCAGTAGCTTCTTTATACTTTCCTGCAAATAACAAATTCCTGATTTCCTGTAAGGATGCATACGCTTCCGGATTATCATTATCATCAGGACTACCACTCCAAAGCGTTTTATCGTTTAGCTGCAATCTTTCTTTGTTTACATCACCAAAAATCATAGCGCCAACAAAGCCATTGCCCACCGGCAATGCTTTCAGCCACTCTTCATCATTTTTCCATCCCTCGTTAATGTCTTTAACAGATGCATCGGCAGGCGCCTTGTACCAAAGTTTTAAAGAAGATTGATTTTGAGCTGAAACAGCAATTGCAAAAAACAGCAGTTGTATAAAAAACAATTTTACTTGCCTCATAATATGTAAGCTGGTTAAAATAAAGGTTGAATAAATTTTTGAAAGTACTGTATATGCGGCATATTATCTTAATAAATTTTTGCCTTTTATTATCAATACATTCAGCTTTACTGTACTGGCATTTTGTATATTACACCTATCAATTAAGATCCTTGTATGAAAAAGAAAACAATACGATTGCTTTTAGTCTGCACACTATTTCTCTGTTACATATCACCTGCCTTAGCCCAACAATGGATAAACCTGTTTAACGGCAAAAACCTTAATGGATGGCACGCCCTGCCTGGTGGTACCTGGCAGGTAAGTAATGGAATAATAGCAGGTAAAAGTTCAGCCACAGAACCAAAGCATGGTATATTATTATCTGACAGTGTTTTTTCGGATTTTGAAATTGAAATTTCATATAAGGCAGTTAAAGGAAATAGTGGTTTGTATTTCAGGGTGGAGCAGGTAGCCGATGCCGTGAGTGTATACGGTTTGCAGGCAGAGATTGACCCCGAAAAAGACGCTGGAGGGTTATATGAAACAGGCGGAAGAGGATGGATTGTTCAGCCAACAGCAGCAGAAGTAAAAAAATGGTATAAACCAGGGCAATGGAATACCATGAAAGTAAGAGCCGTTGGAAAAGAAATAACCGTGTGGGTAAATGGAAAAATATCTGCACATATAAGCAACGATACCGGCAGAACTGCCGGACGTATAGGACTGCAACTTCATGGCGGTATGGACATGGAAGTATATTTTAGAAAAGTGCGTTTAAAAATACTGGAAGAAAAATAATAATGACATCAATTTAATAGTGAGTACATATACACTTTGATGCAGTAAAATCCGCAACATAAGTATAACAGTCTTGCTTTAACACTTTACTTTCATAAACAATATGTAGTTTTGCGGGCTTTAACGCAGTATGAAGACTTATTTCCGTCTATTATCTTTCGCAAGACCGATTGAAAAATATGCTATCCCTTATGTGATTTTCACTATTCTTTCCATTGTCTTCAGTACACTTAACCTGGCTTTGCTGGCTCCTTTACTAACCACGCTATTTAATGCAGAATCGCAAACAGTTATACCAGCAAAGCCTGAACACTTTTATGATATTTTTAAGGCTTTTAATTATTATTCTGCAGTAGCCAATCACCGGTATGGCATTTATCCAACGCTTCAAATTGTTTGTTTAACCATTGTGGTTTCTGTTGTGCTTGGTAATTTATTTCGCTATTTCGCAGACAGAACAATGGAGAATCTCCGCATTCACACTTTGCTCAATTTGCGCAAGTCTGTTTTTAACAATGCCATGAACCTTGACCTGAGTTATTTCAATAATCAACGCAAAGGTGATATAATGTCTAAAATAGCATCGGATGTGCAAGTGGTGCAATACTCGGTAACAGGAACGTTACAGGTAGTTTTTAAAGAGCCTTTAACGCTGCTCACTTACCTGGTTATGCTGTTTATTATTTCGTATAAACTCACCTTGGTATCTACGCTTATCATTCCTGTTTCAGCTTTCATCATATCAAAAATTGTAAAACGATTAAAGCAGCAGGCAACCGCTTCCCATGAATCGTATGGAATGATGATCAGTTATCTTGATGAGGCATTGAATGGCATCCGTATAATCAAATCTTTTAATGCGGTTAAATTCATAACAGACCGATTTAATAGTGAAAATGAACACTATTCTAAAATTATCCGTTCCATGGCCAAGCGGC
>JBGALP010000286.1:0-6742 GCA_044223805.1 Agriterribacter sp. | reverse complement strand
TGCCTAATTTCTTATCTGCCGTGGTATGTTCGCCTGAAGCATTGTACAGATCGTAAGTGGTTTTGCCTTTCATAAGATAAGATGCATAACCACCGGCTCCGATTATAAAATGTACTTTAGAAGAAATTGGAATACGGTAAATAAGATTTACAGGAAGTTCGATATGGTTCATTTTTACTGAAGCCAGTATAGATGATGTGTCGCTATTGAAAGATTTAGTGGAATCGTAAGACTTGCCAAATTTATTTCCCTTGTTAGTGTATAAAAGTGATGATTGTATTGCCCAGCTATTCTTTTTATCTAATGGTAATTCCGCGAATATGCCTGCGTGAACGCTGCTAAGCGAAGTATAATTTCCTTTGTATTGGCTTGCCCAGTTCTGTAGATTGTTCGTTTCAATTATTGAAGCATTGTGTGCGCCAATACCTGCACCAATTTTAATTTGTGCGTGTATTAAATTGAAAATGAATAGATTAAATGTTAATAGTAAATATATTTTTTTCATATTACTGGGTTAGTTTCAAAGGATAATTTGATACTTGTTATCAGTTTATAACGTTTAATTAACGGTAATATTATTGTAATCAAGTACTTCCATTAAAAGTATATACTAAACCAGACGCACTTTTTTATATAATCAAAATGTAAATGCAAAAAAAAGATATTCACGTTTCACGGGAAACATGTTAATAACTACTTCATTTATAGTTACATTATCCGAAAATTACAGATTAAATGTAATTCCCTGAGCCAAAGGAAGGGTAGAAGACCAATTAATGGTATTGGTTTGGCGTCTCATATAATTTTTCCAGGCATCGCTCCCACTTTCGCGTCCGCCGCCTGTTTCTTTTTCTCCACCAAAAGCTCCACCAATTTCCGCACCGCTTGTTCCTATATTTACATTCGCAATACCACAGTCACTTCCCCCTGCAGATAAAAACAACTCCGCCTCCCGCATGTTCAAGGTCATAATGGATGATGAAAGCCCTTGGGGAACATCGTTTTGTATAGCAATTGCCTGTTCAAGATCGGTATACATCATCAGGTACAAAATAGGAGCAAAGGTTTCGTGTTTAACAATGTTGTATTCTGGTTTTACTTCTGCTATACACGGCATTACATAACACCGGCTTTCATACCCGGGGCCGTTTAATACGCCCCCTTCAATAATAAACTTTCCACCTTCTGCTTTACATTGTTCAATGGCAGACAAATAAGATTCGACCGCGGCTTTATCAATAAGTAACCAAGCATGGCTTGATTTATTTAAGGGGATTTTCGTCATTTTAAGTTGTTTATAAGCATATATGAGCTCTTCTTGAAATTTTCGTATATGTTTTGATGAACAATCAGCCGGCGCGTGCTGGTACATCTTTGCCCCGCAGTACCTACTGCCCCAAAAACGCTCGCCACTATAGCAATATCAAGATCTGCCGCTTCTGAAATAATAATGGCGTTATTTCCTCCTAATTCCAATAAGCTTTTGCCAAGTCTTGCAGCAACAGTTGTACCTACAGCTTTACCCATACTGGTAGAGCCGGCCAGCGAGATCAAGGAATTCTCGACCTTGCCGCCATTTGCTCACTCCTAAGGCCCTATCTCCAATTATAAGACATCCAACACCCTCAAGTACATTTGTTTGTACAAAAACTTCTGAAACAATATGTTGGCATGCAACAGCGCATAAGGGCGTTTTTCTCAGACGGTTTCCAGATACAGGTATTTCCACAGATCCATGCCAGCATAGCATTCCAGCCCATGACTGCTACGGGCACTGAAAGCAGATATTATGCCTACGGTGCCAAGCGGATGCCATTGCTCATACATACGGTGAGCTGGCCATTTTCGCCGTGTACTGCCAATCCATAAAGCTGCCTTGATAAGCCTACTGCAAAATCACAGATATCAATCATTTCCTGCACTTCGCCCAGACCTTCCTGCAGGCTTTTACCCATTTCATACGATACCAGTTGCCCCAAAGGCTCTTTATATTGTCTAAGTTTATCGCCAATCTGCCTTACCACTTCACTTAGAGCCGCCTCAATTTTTCCATTCTTTAAAAGCTTCTGTGGCTTTTCTTATTACTGTTTCGTAGCCATCGTTATCAGCCAGGTATACATTAGCAATCAAGGCACCGTCAACAGGTGAGTATGAAGGAATAATCCGACCAGATGAACTCCATTCAAAACTGACCGGGTGAAAAAATACCCTGGTTTACAGAACTGATTTTAAGTTTATCAATAAAATCAATCATACTATTTTAATTTGATGCAATATACATAAAGGCTTTTACAGCACATGTGCGGCACGAACTACATTATACTTAGTGATGATTTGAGAAAATGATCACTAAAAAAGTGTAGCGGGTGTAAAGAATGTGCAACGGGTAATCATATATCAACCCAATCATGGTATTGTCTACAGGACTGATTATCCTATGATAGTAAACGTTCAAAACGCCAAATTACTCGTTCAAAAATTATGTGCTTCTGAAATTAATTGCATTCTTTGTACTGTCAAACGACATCACACTCCAACCCTAAAATGATGAACCTGTAGTCACAGGTTTTTTTATTTTCCGGAGTCTCCACATATCCACCTTGAATTACAACACCGATTTAATCAGGTTCCAACCTTCTATGAAACCGAGTATTGTTAACTTGATTAAATAAGAAATCATGAAAACTTTTTTACGTACCCGGTTTTGTTCTTTATTTATTGTTCTTTCTTTAGTTACCGTATCTGCAAAAGCAGGTGATGACGCTGTTCGCCCATCACAGTTCAATCTTAAAGCATTTGTAAAATCATCTTTGAATTTTATGGGTGGTAATGCTTATAAAGCCGAAGCGCTTTTAAATAAGCTTAAAGACAAACAAACTGATCGTGTTTGTGTTTGCGAGATCATGGAGTTGCAAAACAACAATTCGCAGTTCAGCAATGTGGCTGTATTGGCTGAAAAAACCAATAATGGCGATATGGGTAAAGATTACAAAGTGGCTGAAAGGCAGATTACCCAGGAAAAAAAGCAGATGAAAGCCCAGATGTTTGACGAAGTGAAGGTTAACACAAGAATAGCCGTTGCTACAGATTGCATCAGCCTGTACATCAAATTAAGACAAGAAACTGCAGGTCTTAAATTATATGATATTCTTGATGCAGATGCAAGATCAGCGGTTAAATAAGCTTTTAGTATTGTTCATTTTCATTCGGAAAGTCATTTTTCTTCACATCATTAATATAATGCTGAACCGCGCCGCTAATCGTTTCATTCAAATTAAGATACTGTCTTAAGAAACGAGGCTTAAATTCAGTAGTAATACCCAACATATCATGCATCACCAGCACCTGTCCATCGCAATCGCCGCCCGCACCAATGCCAATAGTAGGAATGTGCAGGCTTGTGCTTACGTTCTTAGCCAGCAAAGCAGGAATTTTTTCGAGTACGATGGAAAAGCACCCGGCTTCTTCAAGGAGCCGGGCGTCTCGCTGGAGTTTTTCGGCTTCCGATTCCTCTTTAGCCCTGACAGTGTAGGTGCCAAACTTATAAATAGACTGGGGCGTTAAACCAAGATGCCCCATAACGGGCACTCCGGCAGAAAGAATTCTTTTGATAGATTCTATTACTTCTTCGCCGCCTTCCAGTTTAACAGCGTGCGCTCCCGTTTCTTTCATAATGCGGATGGTGGAACTTAACGCTTCTTTTGAATTTCCCTGGTATGCGCCAAATGGTAAGTCTACCACTACAAGGCAACGCGTAACTCCGCGCACAACAGACGACGCATGATAGATCATTTGATCTAAGGTAATCGGAAGCGTAGTTTCATGACCTGCCATAACGTTGCTTGCTGAGTCGCCTACTAATATAATATCAATACCCGCTGCATCAAACAATTTGGCAAAAGAATAATCATATGCGGTAAGCATAGCTATTTTTTCACCATTTTGTTTCATCTTTTGAAGTGTATTGGTTGTAATACGCTTAATTTCTTTATTGATACTCATGTTATAATGCTTGCTATTTAGAATTTATTTATTTCCGCGTATAAATATTGTATTAATCCATCAACCAACCCAATTTTAGGCACGTGAATTTCTTCAGCCCCAGCCCATTTCATTACGTTGATAAATATCAACAGGGCAGGTACAATAACGTCTGCCCTGTCTTCACGCATCTTGTATATGTTCATCCGGTCTTCAACGGTGAAGGCTCCCAGTTCTTTATGATAATCTTTTAGTAATTCAATTGGTAATGGCTTACTTTCTTTCTTTTTAGAAAGAGAAAAAACTTTATTTATATTTCCTCCTGAACCTATGGCGGTAACTGATGAAAAATTCTTAGTTCGGGCTTTTATAAAATCTTTCATATTATCCCATTGAGCTTCTTCAACCATTTCTTTTATAATACGAATAGTGCCAATATTAAAAGATTGTTTGAATATCAGCTTTTCATCATTAAAAAAGGTGAGCTCTGTACTTCCGCCGCCTACATCAATATAAAGATAAGCGCTATCTGTTGGCATTTTTTCAGCAATATGATTTTCATAAATCAAATTGGCTTCAGCCTCACCGGTTATTACTTCAATAGCAATATCAGTTTCTGTTTTTACTTTCTTTATAATATCATTCGCGTTTATGGCATCACGCATAGCTGAAGTGGCACAGGCTTTTACATAAGTAACATTATAGGCATTTATCAGATGTTTATAAGCCTTCATAGTCTGAAGGATCATGCCCGTTTTTTCCAGGGAAATTTCATTGTTTTCAAACACATCAAAGCCCAGGCGTAAAGGAACTCTTACCAGGTTTAGTTTATTAAACACCGGCTGTCCTGAACTGTTTATTTTTACCTCGCTTATCAGCAGGCGTGCTGCATTTCTCCCTATATCAATAGCGGCTAATCTCAATGATGTATCTTATTTGAGTTATGAAGCTGTAATATTATTAAATAATAGCGGGATCAGGGAAATAGGTTGCCTGAATATCAGACACCTATCTATATCAAAGCATTGCTTTTGCCTAAAAGATAATTATATGTTTCTATCTGTGAACGGATTTTCTTTCCTCTGGTTCTAACATAAGCGTTGCTTAAATGATTATCCAGAATGCGGGCTTTTACATTATCTTTTAGCTGAATCTGAATAATATCCTTTAACTCTGCTGCTATTTTGGGATCTTTTACCTGTACAGCAGCTTCAATGCGATGATCCAGGTTTCTTACCATCCAGTCTGCAGATGAAATAAAAGTTTTTTCTTTTCCATCACTATGAAAAATAATTACCCGAGCATGCTCAAGATATTCGTCTATAATACTAACTGCGTGTATATCTGTTTTATATTTTTTGCTTTCTGTAAGCATGCAACATATTCCTCTTATTACCATATTAATACTAACTCCCACAGTTGCTGCCTCGTATAATTTATTAATGAGCATTTCATCTGAAAGTGAATTCAATTTTAATGTGATGGCGGCAGGTTTACCATGTTTGGCGTTTTTTATTTCATGGTTTATTAATGTGGTTAATTGCCTGCGCATACTCACGGGGCTTATCATTAGTGTTTTACATGCGTTCAGAAAATGTGATCCGGTTTTGGGTTGCTGGAGATAGTTAAAAATGCGGTTAATATCAGCCATGATATCGGGGTTGTTTGTAAGCAGGCAATGGTCGCCATATAATTTTGCCGTTTTGCCATTAAAGTTTCCTGTGCTTACAAAGCCATACTGTATGATTTTACTGCCAACCCTTCTTTTAATGATGCATATTTTAGCATGCACTTTTAAATGAGGAACACCAATCAACACTTTTACACCTTCGTCTTCTAACCTTTCTTTCCATTCCAGGTTAGCTTCTTCATCAAATCTTGCGCTTAGTTCAAGCATTACCGTAACTGCTTTGCCATTTCGTTTAGCATTAATCAATGCATTAATGATTTTTGAGGCTGGTGCGAGCCTGTAAGCGGTTATTTTGATTTCTGTAACCTCCGGATCCATAGCTGATTCACGCAGCAGATCAATTACTGCTCCAAAAGAATGATAGGGAAAATGAAGCATCACATCTTTTTCTAAAACCACTTCGGTTACACGCTGAACGTTTTTCAGTGAAGGATGCGGAATCGGCTTTCTTCTTTGGCTTTTTTCGGAAAAAACGGAAGAAGGAAAATCCATGAAATGCCTGAAATTATGGATACGTCCACCGGGAATAATAGCATCTTTGCGGGTAAGGTTTAACCTGTGTATGAGATACTCCAGTAAGCCTGCATCTATTTCTTTATCGTATATAAAACGAACGGGCTTCCCTCTTTTCCGGTTTTTTAATCCCTTTTGAATTTTTTGGGTATAGGTAATATCCAGATCCGTGTCCAGGTCAAACTCAGCATCTCTTGTAACTTTTATTACATATCCTTGATAAGAATCATACCCCATAAAAGAGAAAATCTGTGGAAGGCAAAACCGTATTACATCTTCAAGTAAAATAATATGATGCTGTCCGGGCTTTGAAGGCAGCAAAACAAACCGGGACATCATACGCGTAGGAACCTCTATCAATGCGTATTTTCTTTTATGAGCCGAATTTTTGCCCGACATGATCACCGCAAGTAGTATAGCTTTTTCACGCATGTACGGAAACTCCTGGATACTCTCAATCATCAAAGGGATAATAGAGGATGCTACCTCTTCATCAAAAAAACTTCTTACGTATTTCTTCTGTTCCCCAGTTAATTGCTTTTCATTGATCAGGAAAAT